>JALVAK010000001.1 GCA_027011225.1 Nautiliaceae bacterium
AACTTGATAGAATATTTTTAATCCATGGAGAATATGAAAAACAACTTATATTTAAAGATGCAATTCACAAAAAGATGAATAAAAATGCACATATTGTAGAATTTAGGGAGAAAATTTATCTCTAACCTCCCCATCTACTAATAAGTGCTACATTAACTTTAAAATACCTTGGTATATCTTGTCCATCATA
Source organism: Nautiliaceae bacterium (assembly GCA_027011225.1). Lineage (GTDB taxonomy): Bacteria > Campylobacterota > Campylobacteria > Campylobacterales > Nautiliaceae > JALTBU01. The sequence continues at coordinate 191 of JALVAK010000001.1, forward strand.
TGTACCAGTTTTTGTAGAAGCTTCTGCAGCTAAATCTAATTGAAACCATTTTAATCCTAATCCAAGACCTGCTGTAATAATTGTACCTTCTTCATCTTGAACCATATTTCTCATAGCACCTGCTCTTATACTAAACCAACTTTGATGAATATTAAATCCACCTCCAATATATTGAGATTTAAAATCTTTTATTAAAGTATCATTTTTAGTTAAGTCTATATCCATAGCAAATTCTAACCAATTAGTAAGCTCTAAATTTATCCCTCCTCTTACCATTGGTTTTACTTTATATTCACTCCCATCATAAAACTTAAATTTTGGTGAATTAAGATTTTTAGCAACTAATCCAATATTTATTTTATCTGCACTTAATAACAATCCTAAATCCAAACCAAATGAAGAAGAAGTCTTTTTATTATCTTTTAATGAATCTTCTAACTCATCTGAATTTGTATCAATAGAAATTTGATTTTTATAAGTTATACCTTGCATATATTTTAAAGCTATACCTACACTTAAAGTAGAATTTTTTATATTAAAAGATTTTGCATAACCAATTGGGACTTCTGCTATTCCAATCCCTTTAACATCAAGATATGTTAAATTATTATCAAGAGCATATTCTAAAGAATATTTTTCATACATTTCTTTACTACTTGCACCATAAACATCATGTTTAGGATCATAATAATAATACCCTCCATTATCTTTATCTTTTACAATTACATATAAATGTTGTCTATCAATTACTGCTTGGGCTGTAAAATCACCTTCCCCAAAAACTCCTATACCAAAATTACCAAATTGTGCTGCAAATTCTGCCGTTGGCTGAATTGAAAACCCATTACCTTGAGAAAGCGCATACAATTGTTTTAGTGCATCTTCCATTCTTTTATTATCACCACTTGCTATATTCGAACCAGAAACTGGTGCATTATCAGCAATATGTTTTATTGTTTCACTTAGTTTATCCTCATTTGCTAATCTATCTATTCTATTAATTAAGTTATATTCTCTTACTCCTATTCCTACACCTAATGAAATTTCTGCACTATATCTATGCTTAGCAAGCAATGCTGGATTATAATAAAGCCCTACACTACCCTTTGCATTTGCAACACCAGCACCGCCCATTCCAGCAGATGTAAATCCCATTGGCTGAAATTCAAAACCAAATAAAAAACTAGAAACAATTAATGATATTAATAACTTTTTCATCCTCTCTCCTTAATCAAACTTCCAAACTATTTGTAATCCCCCTTGAAGATTTTGTGTAATATTTGTTGGCCAAATATATGTAGTATTGCCAATATGTTTAGTTTCTCCATCTCTATACATATAGTAATAATTTGTAAATAAGTTTGCTTCTACGCCTTTAAATAAAGTATAACCTATACTCAAACCACTGCTTATATTAAAGCCATTTGCTTTTTTAAAAGTAATAGATGGTGCTGCGGTATTAGTTACATTCTCATATACAGGTACACCACCTTCTATATTAAATTTAATCCTAAATCCTTCTTTTGCAGCAGTTGAGCTTTCAAACCAGTACCCTAAATTTAACACTAAACTTGAAGTAGTCTCTTCAACTAGATATGTTGAAACGCTTGCATTTTCAGGATTATTATATCTTTTGAAGATATTCAAATAATAGCTAAATCCAAAAGTTAAACGATGTAAATTTGTAAATTTATAATGCATTAAAAATTTCATAGAATTACTCATAATTGTTGCATAATTTGAAGTAATAGTAGAGTCATCACCTCTATCTAACCACTCTTCTGTAGTTTCATTTGGCTTTAGAGTTGAGCTGAAATCCATAGATAAATCCCACTTTTCATTAAACCTTATTAAACCTCCACTTAAATAAACAGGTTGATTAATATCTAATTTTGATTTAACTGCCACACTAGAGCCTGAAGTATATACTTTTCCATTATCTCCCACAAATGTATTTTTAACTTGATAAATAAACTTTTCCGTATACTCAAAATGTTCTACACCAAACGCAAAATAACTATATCCATCAAAATTTCTTTCATTATTTCCCGCTAATAATAAAACCGCTGTAGCTGATAATAAAATTAACTTTTTCATCCTTTTCTCCTTTACTTAGTTGCATTTTCATCAAAATATTCATTAACTTTATTTATGTAAGTTTTTACCCATCTATTAAGTTCATAATTAACTTCTTCTTTTGTTAAGTTTCTAACTAAATCTTGTAACTTTCTAAAATCTTCACCATCATCAAAAGTTGGTAATCTCCTAAATGCATCAACAACATCATAATTATTTACTAAAACTATTGGAGTTGTTTTGATAATTCCAGAAGTTACATTATTTTCACTTTTTGATACTCCAAATACATCATAATTTTTATGCAAACTTTGAACATTCACTGTAAAATTGAATTCCAAATTATAAGTTGTTATTAAATCATCTTCATTAACTTCATAATGCCCTAATACAAAATTAGAATTATCTTCAATAATCTTTGGTGTTGAACAATTCCAATCTGCAGTTGAATTATTCTCTAAATAGCAAGTTTGAGTTTCGTAATAACTAGGATAAACAATAATTTTTGTATACTCTCTAATAAACTTATCATTATCGAAATAAGCTATAAGTCTATAAAAAGTATAATTAGATTGTTTCGCTGCATTCTCAAAACCATTTAAGGTATACTCATTAACTTCATTTAATTGAGAAGATAAAATTGTATTATTACTTATATTATTTTCTAAAGTACTTAGTTCTTCTTCATCTACATCAACATTGGATGTATTAATAGTATAGTTTTCATCAATACTATTAATAGCTAATTCATATGTATCATTAGCATCCATACTAGCATTATTATCTACTACTGCTTTAATTAAAGCAGCTAATTTCAAAAGTTTATCTTTATAATAAACTTTAATTTCTTTTACACTCTCATCATATGAATTACTATTTAATGAGCCATTTTTATCCAAAAATGCATCTAAAGCTGTCGTTACATTTGAAATTATCAATTTTTTATTTTCAGTTGGAGATATAAGAGTTGTTTTTTTAATTAAATCTCTTAAGTGTTTAGTAGTAATTGTGGAAGTTAATTTATCTTTATCTTTAGTAGCTATAAATTGTAGTAGATGATCTTTATTCATTATAATATCATACAATTCATTATCACTATTAATAGCTATAAACCATTCACCTACACTATCACCTGATGTTACATTTAAATCATATGTTTTATTAGTATCTAAATCTTTTACCTCTATTTTTGCTCCTGTTACTGGTCCGTCAAATACAATTCCATAAAATCTAATTGACTTTGATTTTTGAAGTTTTACTAAATAATCTAGTGGATCACTTTGATTAATATCATTTTCATTTATCACTACAATACCAAAAAAATTTGGTTTTTGAATTGATTCATTTTTTACTTTTTTTATTACTTCTGTAATATTGATATCTTTTGTTTCTATATCAATATTATTTAAAATATTCTTTCTTACAGTATCTAAGAATTTAATTTTATTAGTAATTGCTCCTGTAGAAGCAGAAGCAATTAAAATAGTATTAATTTTTGGAAATAATTTTTTAACTATTTCATTAGAATCACTAAATAAATCTTCTCTATTTACCCCTAATTTAGTTGCAAATTCATTAATTTCATCTTCTGTAGCAGTAGCAAGAATTGAAGTTAATGGAGTTACAACAAAATTATCACTTTTGTTACTTTCTGAAACATTTAATAAAAGTGGAAATGTTTGAGTAACATTTGTATCTTTTATTTCACCATCTTTTACTTCAATATACAAAGGCTTACCTATACACTTTTCAAGTAAATATTCTCCATTGCCTAATTCTTTAAAAGTTTCACAATTTGTAGCTTTAATATTTGCACCAACAATTGGATCATCATCAGCTTTAACTAAATAATTTTTATATGTAACCTCTTTGGAAAAACCAAAAATTGAAGATGTATCATATTCAAAAGTTTGATCACTTACACTGCTTCCTTCCCCACAACCTATAATAACAGCAGCTGTTATTGTAGATAAAAGTATTAAATAATTCTTTTTCATCCTCTCTCCTTATTATATTATAAACAAGAAAATTATATAAAAAAAAAACAAAAAAATTAAATATATATTAACCTTTTATCCCATAGGATAGAAAATTTCTTCTTGAAGTTTTTTTATATCTTTTAAAATTTCTCTATTTAATTTCACTTCCACTGCATTAAGTGAAGGTTTGAGTTGTTCTAATTTTCTAGCACCAATAATTGTAGAAGCTACAAAATCAAAATGCTTTGAATAAGCAACTGCTAAAGTTACTGGATGAATATTATATTTTTTCGCAATTTCTAAAAATTTTTCTGTAGCTTTTAAGGTTTTTTCATTATAAAACCTTTTTGCATGGTTTCTGACTCTTTTATTTGGATAATTCATATAAAACATAAATCTTGCATC
>JALVAK010000002.1 GCA_027011225.1 Nautiliaceae bacterium
GTTGAAAATCTTTTTGGAGTTGCTAAAATCTGGGCTGAGTTTGTAAAGAATAAAGATATTAAACTAGAACTTCGTACAAAATCTGTTAATGTAGACGGATTTGAGTATCAAGAAAATATTGTCTTTGCTTTTTCTCTCTCACCTGAAATTGTAATAGAAAAGTATGAAAAATTTACTCCCAAACTTGATTCAAGAATCAAAGCAGTTAAAAAGGTAATAAAAAAAGGTTTTAAACCTGTAATTGTTTTTGACCCAATTATTAAAGTAGCTAATTTTAAAAAAGTTTATAAAGAGTTTATAGAAAAAGTATTTAGCGAAATTGATTATAAAAAAATTGAATCAATAGTTTATGGCACTTTTAGAATGAATTCAACTCAATTTAAAGCAATTAAAAAAGAGCTATTAAGCGATATTTATTACTATCCATATAAGGTAAAAAATGGAATAGTTGAATATGAAGATAAAGAGGAAATTATAAAATTTATTGAAAGCTTGCTTCCTCCTATTAAAAAATTTAAAGTTTAATTAAATTTGATTTAATATAATTTTTAAAAAAAGGAAGAGATGAAAAAAAGAAGCTCATTAAAAATATTTTTTTCTGTTGTTAAGGCATTGCTTCTTAGAGAAATACAAACTAGATTTGGCTCACAAAAACTAGGGTATTTATGGGCAGTCGTAGAGCCTATGGCTACGATTATAGTTTTTGCAATTATTAAAGAGCTTTTACATCCAAATGCAATGCCTGGGATTGATTATCCTGTGTTTTTGGCATCAGGATTTGTTGCGTATTTTATGTTTAAAAATATTGTTGTAAGAAGTATGAGCTCATTTAGTGCAAATAAGGGGCTTTTTGTTTATAAACAAGTTAAGCCTTTTGATACAATCATTTCAAGAGCTTTGCTTGAGTTTTTTTTAACTGTAATTATTGTTATATTATTTTTATTTATTGGGTGGTATTTAGGATTTGATGTTGTGCCTAAAAATCCATTAATGGTAATAGTTGCATATATTTGGTTTGCTATTTTTGGATTGTCTTTAGGAATACTTTTTGCAGTGCTTGGATTCTTTTTTCAAAATTTTTCAAAAATTATTAATTTAGTATTTTTACCGCTTTTTTTCATCTCAGCTCTTTTTTATACTCTTGATGCTCTGCCACCTATTGTAAGAGATATTTTACTTTTAAATCCAATTGTACATTTTGAAGAAATGATACATGCAAATTATTTTGATGGTTTAAGTAAAGAGTATTATAATTATACTTATATGGCTTTATGGACAGTAATGCCAATGTTTTTAGGACTTTGGCTTTATAGAAAAACTGAAAGAAAGATAATAATGTCATGATAGTTTTAGATAATGTTACTAAATTTTTTAAAACTAAAAAAGGGAAAAAATATATTTTAAAAAATGTATCAATGACAATTCCAGAAGGTGTTAATGTAGGAATTTTAGGAGTTAATGGAGCAGGAAAATCTACTTTTTTAAGAATACTTGGAGGGATTGATTTTCCAAATAGTGGCAGGGTTATTTCAAATAAAACTTTCTCTTGGCCCTTAGGACTTGCAGGAGGTTTTCAAGGAAGTATGACAGGAAAGCAAAATGTAAGATTTGTAGCAAGAATATTTGGTAAAAGTGAAGAAGAGATAAAAGAAATTATTGAATTTGTAAAAGATTTTAGTGAGCTTGGGGATTATTTTGATATGCCAATAAAAACTTATAGTAGTGGTATGAAAAGTAGACTAAATTTTGGGCTTAGTTTGGCATTTGATTTTGATTATATATTAATTGATGAGACATTATCTGTAGGAGATAGTAGGTTTAAGAAAAAATCAAAAGAAGCATTAATGAAAAAGATAGAAAAATCAAATGTTTTGATGGTAAGTCATTCTATGAGTGATTTAAAAAATATATGTGATGTTGGAATTGTTTTAAATAATGGTAAAATTTCATACTTCGATGATATTAATGATGCTATTAATGTATACAAGGAAATAAATGAAGCTTAAAAAAGATTTTGATTTTTTATTAAAAGTTATTTTTATATTTTTGTTTTTTATAGGAGCTATTTATATTTTGTTTATTAAATCAGAGCTTTATGAGTCAAATGCAAATATAATTATTAAAAATCTTAGCACAAAATCTGCAAATATAGGAGGATTTTCATTTTTAATACCAAATACCGAATCTGCTCAAGATGTTTTTATAATTAAGACATATTTGAAATCTTTTGATGAGCTTAAAAAACTTGATAAAAAATTTAATTTAAAAAAGCATTATTCAAGTAATGAATTAGATTTTATTGAAAGATTAAAACCTTGGAGTACTAATGAGGATTTTTTAAATTTATATCAAAAAAGACTAGTTTTTGTTTATGAGCAACAATCAGGAGTGATAACACTTGGATTTTTGCATACTAACCCAAAAAATGCATATGAAATAGTAAAAGAGCTTATAAAAGATGCAAATGAGCAACTCAATTATTATAATAAGCTTATTGCAAAAAAACAGCTTAAATATATAAAAGAAGAGGTTGAGAAAAATAAAAAGGCTTTGGAAGAAGCGATAAAAAAACTAGAAGAATTTCAAAATAAACATACTATTTTAGACCCGACTCAAACAGCGAGTGCTCAACTAGCTTTACTCTCAAATTTAAAAGCTGCTCTTATTGAAAAAGAAGCTAAATTAAATGAGTTATCTCAATATATGAATCCTAAAAGCTTTGAAATTGTTAGATTAAAGGGTGAAATTAAAAACTTAAAAAATACTATTGCAAAAATTAAAAAAGCTCTTGCAAACCCTCATAAAAAAGCCTTAAATGTTTATATATTTGAATTTGAGAGATTAAAAGGGCTAGTTGAGCTTAATAAAGAGCTTTATAAACAATCACTACTGCAATTTGAGCAGCTAAAAGCAGAAGTTCACAAAAATTCTAAAATTTTGCTTGAGATTACAAAGCCTGTAATTCCTCAAAGTTATAAATATCCTGAGAAATTTAAAGATTTGGTAACACTATTTTTGGTGTTAGCATTGTTATATGGAGTGATTGTCTTAATTAGAGCTATTATTAAAGAGCATATTGATTAAAGGATAGAGATGAAAAAAATACTTTTTTTAATAACTTTTTTTATTAGTTTGTGGGGTGTAGATATTGCTATGACACAAACACCAGTAGATAGTGAAAATAATATTTCTTTAAAAGAAAAACCTTTTGGATACAATTTATTCAAAGGGCATTTTGCAAATATCAAACAATTTATTTATAACCCACATTATAGAATTAATATAGGAGATAAAATTTCTATAGTTTTTTGGGGAGCATTTGAAAATCAGCTTGTTGTAGAAGTAGATAATCAAGGAAATATTTTTATTCCAAAAGTAGGTGTAATTCATGTATTAGGGCTTGAAGCTTCAAAACTTAATATTGTTATTCAAAACGCAGTTAAAAAAGTATTTAAAAATAATGTTTTTGTATATGCAAATGTATTAAATTATCAGCCAGTTAATGTTTTTGTAACAGGAAATGTAAATTATCCAGGTCTTTATCCAGGGCTTAGTACTGATAGTATTATTCAATTTTTAGATAAAGCAAAAGGTATTAATTTAAATAATGGAAGTTTTAGAAAGATTTATGTAAAAAGAAATGGAAAAGTTATTAAAACATTTGATTTATATAATTTTTTACTTGGAGGCGATTTAAATTTAATGCAATTTAAAAATGGAGATATAATTTATGTGGATAGTTTAAAATATTATGTATATGCTACAGGGGATGTTAAAAGACCTTATAGATTTGAAATTTTATATCCAGAAATTACTCTTAAAAAATTTAAAACATTTGCTCTTCCAAATGAGAGTGTAACTAGTGTAGTAATAACTCATTGGGATGAAAATGGTAAAAAAATTACAAAAAAATATAGTATAAATGATAATCCTTTTATTTTTAATGGAGATGTGGTTAAATTTATATCAGAGCATGATTCTAAAAATATTACAATTCATTTAGATGGGGAGATTTTAAAAACACATACTTTAGTTGTACCTAAGGGAACATCTTTAGAAGAAGTGTTAAAAAAGATAAAATTTTCTCCTCTTGCAAATAAAAAAGCAATTCAGCTTTATAGAAAAAGTGTTGCAAAACTTCAAAAACAATTAATTGAAGCTCAACTTAAAGATTTGGAGCAAAAAGTTTTAACATCAAGCTCAGTTACAACTGCTGGAGCAACTATAAAAAAAGAAGAAGCAGAGCTTATTTTAAACTTTATAAAAAGAGCAAGACAAATTCAGCCAAAGGGAAGAGTAGTTTTAAATAAAGATACAAATCTCTCTAATGTAATCTTAGAAGAAGGAGATACTATATATATCCCTAAAAAATCTTCAATTGTTACAATTCAAGGAGAAGTTAAAATACCAGGAGCTCAAACTTATGTGCCAAAATATACTCTTGAAGATTATATAAATTCAGTTGGAGGATTTACCAATAGAGCAGATAAAGAGCATGTATTAATTATTAGACAAAGCGGAAAAGTTATAACTTACAACGCTGATTCATTTTTCAAAAAAAATGTTAAAATTTTAAGAGGAGATTCAATATTAGTTTTAGGAAAACCAAG
>JALVAK010000003.1 GCA_027011225.1 Nautiliaceae bacterium
GATATTTAGAGCTTTTTGAAATGGAAAATTTTGAGTTTTTAAAAAATCATCCTAAATTATTATTTTTTAAAGATAGAGATTTTGAATTTTTAAGTAAATCCAGAAAAAATATTGTTTTTATTATAGGCGGTAGCTGGGAGTGCAAAAAATTACCAATAAATAAATGGATTGAATTAACAAATGAATTAAAAGATGAAAATGTTATAATTCCATATGTTGGAGAAAATGAAAAACAAGATGCCATAAATATTGCAAAAAATTGTAAAAATGTAAATATTGTAAGTTTAAATTTAAATGACTTAAAAGCACTGATTTCTAAAGCAGACCTTTTAATAGGAAATGACACTGGGCCAAGTTTTATTGCTTGGGCAAATAACATAAACAATATAATTCTTTATGGGTGTTCTTTTAATAATAAAATAATTGAAAATAAATACTCAAAAAGTATAGAAGTACAAAAAAGTATAAAAAAAGGCTTAATGGTAATGGATAAAATTGAAATAAAGCAAATATTAAAGAAAATAGATGAATTTTAACGATTTTGCTTATTTTGGATATAAATTTACAGAAAAATTAATTTCTCTCTTTCCTAAACAAATTGTAATAAATATACTTGGAACACTTGGATTTTTACTTGATAAAAAAAGAAAAAATGATATATGTGTTAATTTAAACTTAGCTTTTCCCAATAAATCAAAACAAGAAAAAAAAGAAATAGCTAAAAAAGTTTATAAAAACTTCGCTAGAAATTTAGTAGAATTTATTGAAAATAAAAAATTATCAAAAGAAGAGTTATTAAATAAAGTAGAATTTGTAGGCTTTGAAAACTTACAATATCCTGTAATTTTTGTAACAGCTCATTTTGGAAATTGGGAAATATTGCCTCTTGCTTTTGGAAGTAAATTTGGGAAAATAAATATAGTTTATAGAAAAATCGATAATGAAAAATTAAATAAAGAAATAATTGAGAGTAGAAAAAGATTTAATGTAAATGTAATAGAAAAAAAAGGAGCATTAAAAAATCTACTTGGAGCATTAAAAAGAAAAGAAAATATTGGTTTATTAGTAGACCAGCATATTTCTGAAGGAGTGGAAACTACATTTTTTGGCAAAAAAGTACTTCAAACACCATCAGCTGCGATTTTGTCTCAAAAATTTAATATCCCAATAGTAATGACATTTGCTATTCCAAAAAAAGATAAGTGGCAAATTGTAATAAAAGATATTTTCTATACTACAGATATTCAAGAATCTGTAAATAGACAATCAAAAGTTATCGAAGAAATTGTAAAAGAATACCCTGAAGAATATTACTGGTTTCATAAAAGATTTAAACTTTATAAGGAAAAGTATAATGAGCCTTGCTCTTTTAATTAACAAAGATACCATCAGAAAGAGTTTATTAATTCTTTTTTTTCTTACACTTCCAAATTCTATTGCAATACATAATATTGTTCTCGGATTAATTATTATCTATTGGTTTTTATTTGAAAACAAAAAAGAAACTCTTAAATTAATTATAAAAAATCCTGTAGTATTTAGTATCTATATTTTTTTTGTGTTATTTTTCCTAAGTATATTTTGGACCGATAATTTTTCTTGGGCAATTGTAATTTTAACAAAAGAAATAGTTTTATTATCTGTACCTATAATAATGAGTATTGTAAGAGAAAATGAAAAAGAACTTTTAATAAAAATATTCGTTCTTTCAATGACTTTTTCAGAGATAATTTCTTATATGGTTCATTTTAAAATAATTCCTCCTATTTTTAAAACTACTGTGTATGATCCTACTCCTTTTATGAGTCATATCTCTTATAATGTACTTTTAGCTTTTTGTATTTATATTTTAATCTTCTTTTTATTTACATTAAAAGAAAATAAATTATTTAAATTTATTAGCATAATATTTATTATTACAATGACAATAAATTTATTTATTACAGGAGGTAGAGCAGGACAAGTTGGATTTTTTGTATTATTTACATTAGCTATTTTTCAATTTTTTAAAATTAATATAAAATCTTTTATTTTAGTTTTAATTATACTTCCTTTAATTTTTATAAGTGCTTATAATTTTAGTAAAATTTTCAAAACAAGAATAAATGCAGCTATAACAGATATCAAAAATATAAAACATAATCCAAATAGTAGTGTAGGTTTAAGAATAATTTTTGCAAAAAACAGCATTGAATTAATCAAAAATCATCCATTTGGAGTAGGAGTTGGTGATTTTCCAACAGAATATGAAAAAATCAACAAAAAAAATACTCCGAATGCAAAAAGCACAGTACAACCTCATAATATGTATTTATTCGTATGGGCAAGTAGTGGAATAATAGCTTTTTTAGGACTCTTAGGAATTTTCATATTACAAATAATTGTTGCATTTAAAATAAAAGATAAATACCAACCTTTAAGAATAGCTTTTCCTATACTCTTTATTGTTATTATGTTTAGTGACAGTTATCTATTAGTATATCAAACCACCCAATTATTTATAGCATTTAGTGCATTATTATATAAAGAAGCCTCATGGAATTTAATATTTAAGGGTAATAAATGATAAAAATTAGTGTAATAATACTTACTAAAAATTCTGAAAAATATTTAAAAGAAGTCTTAACTCCTTTAAAAGAGTTTGAAGAAGTTTTAATTATTGATAATGGTTCAACAGACAATACTTTAAACATTGCTCAAGAGTTTAATAATTGCAAAATATATAAAGAAAAGTTTATAGGATTTGGACCATTAAAAAATAAAGCATTAAAGTATGCAAAAAACGATTGGGTTTTATTTATTGATAGTGATGAGGTAGCAAAAAAAGAGATGATTGAGAAAATAAAAAGTTTAGATTTAAGTAGAAATAATTTGGTTTACGCTTTTTTAAGAGATAATTATTATAAAAAAGAGTTAATTAAATGTTGTGGATGGGAAAATGATTATGTAATTAGACTTTTTAACAAAAAATATACTCAATTTAATAACAATTTAGTTCATGAAAGTGTAATTTTAAAAAATGATACTAAGCTAATAAAACTTGAAGAAGGACTTAAACATTATTCTTTTTCATCTATAGAAGAGTTGATTACTAAAATGCAATATTATTCCACTCTTTTTGCAAAAGAAAATAATTTTAAACCTTCTCTTCATAAAATAGTACTAAGTCCTATTTTTAAATTTATTAAAAATTATTTTTTCCAAAAAGGAATTTTTTACGGATATAAAGGATTTGCCATATCTATATCAAATGCAAATGGAGTTTTATATAAATATTTAAAACTTTATGAAAAGGTTAAAAGTGAAAATTAGTTTATTAATCACCACTTACAACTCTCCTAAATTTTTAGAATTAGTATTAAAAAGTATTTTAATCCAAACACATCTACCAGATGAAATAATAATAGCTGATGATGGAAGTAATGAAGAAAATGTACAAATTAATAAAAAAAATTTACAAAAAACAGGATTAAAATATAAATATATTTGGCAAGAAGATAAAGGCTTTAGGGCAGCTTTAATCCGTAATAAAGCAATTTTAACTGCTGATGGAGATTATATAATTGGAATAGATGGAGATATGATTTTACATAAAGATTTCATAAAAGATCATTTAAAACATGCTAAAAAAGGAAGATTTATTCAAGGCAGTAGAGTTTTAATAACAAAAAAAATAACGGAAAAAATACTTGACACTAAAAAAATTAAATTAAATTTTTTTTCACCTGGTTTAAAAAATAGGAAAAATGCTATTCATTCAAACTTTTTAGCATCAATATTTTCCAAAACTAATAAATCATTAAAAGGAACAAAAACTTGTAACTTTTCTATGTTTAAAGAAGATATATTTAAAATAAATGGTTTTAACAATGAATTCATAGGATGGGGAAGAGAGGATAGCGAGTTTTTAGCAAGATTTTTAAATAATAATGGTGAAAGATTTGACATAAAATTTAATGCTATAGCTTTTCATTTATATCATCCTGAATCACATAAAATAATTCCTAAAAAAAATGAAATGCTATTAAAAGAAGCTATAGAAAAAAAAATTATAAAATGCAAAAATGGATTAAATCAAATAAAGGAGACAAAATGAAAGTTAGTGGATTTACATTTTTAAGAAATGGAGAGATACTTGGATATCCATTTAAAGAATCTATTCAATCAATTTTACCTATAGTTGATGAATTTGTTATTGCTTTAGGTAATAGTGAAGATAATACTGAAGAAATTTTAAAAAGCATAAAAAGCGATAAAATAAGAATAATCAAAACCATATGGAATGAAAACATGCAAGATAGAGGTTTTATTTATGCCCAACAAAAAAATATAGCTCATTACAATTGTACTGGAGATTGGGCATTTTATCTTGAAGGAGATGAAGTAGTTCATGAAAATGATTTGGATAAAATTTATGAGACTATGAAAAAATATAAAGACAATCCAAATGTAGAGGCAATTGGATTTGATTATATCCATTTTTATGGAAATGCAAATACTTATGTAGACTCTCCAGGATGGTATAGAAGAGAAGTTAGAATTATTAAAAACAATATAAGAGTTTTTGCTCCTGGAGGACTGTATTGGGTAGTAATGCATAAAAACAAAAAAGGAAGATATCCTTATGCTGTAATGAGTGGAGCTAAAATGTATCACTATGGATGGGTAAGAAGTGAAGAACAAATGAATTTAAAATTAAAAAAAGTTAAAAAATATTGGAAACACAAATATGAACCAATTGATTATAGAGAAATAGACCCTACAATTCTTAGAGAATTCAAAGGAACTCATCCAAAAGTAATTCAAGATTGGTTACCAAAAGAAGAAGGTATATTTAAAGCAAATCCTAATCATAAATTAACAAAAAAAGAAAAAAAACATAGATTAGTAAGAAAAATAGAAAAACTTTTTAATATTGATTTAAGTAAAAAACATTTTAAACCAGCAAAAGTTTAATTAAAATATAAAATAAATCCACTCCAAACGCTAATAGGCACTATTAAGCTCAGCATTACACTAAAAGAAGCGATATCTTTTGCTTCTTTTGCTAATGGATGAAACTCTTTTGTTACTAAATCCACATTTCTCTCAATTGCAGTATTTAAGCTCTCAACTATCAAAGGAATCAATAGTGAAGCAAACATAAAAATTTTTGCCCATAAAGGATAAGATAAAAAAAATAAAATTATTACTGCAATACCAAATGCTAATAATTCTAATTGAAAAGCTCTTTCTTTGATTACATAAAAAAATCCACTTATCGCATACAAGGTATTTTTAAACAAATTATATTTTGGTTTCATTCTACTTCCTTACATCTTTAGGTAAAGATATTTTTGATTTAAATTTATCTGATAAAATATCATAAGTAGGATTATAAAATTTTGTCTTAATTTGAAGAAGATGTAAAATTAAATTATCAACCTCATCCAATTGATATTTTCTATCTAAATAAGACTTTTTAATGAAAAATTTTTTGGTATATAAAAACATTGGAATCTCCCACTGTTCTATTGCTTTTGCATTATGTCCTGCAAAATTTGAATGAAACAAAACATCTTCTCCATGGTCTGGATTATATAAAAGTGTAATTGAATTATCTTTGTTTTTATCAATAACCATTTGTAAAATTTTAGATTTTATATAATCACTATAATAGATAGCATTATCATAAGTATTTCTCAAAAATAAAGCCCAAGAAGCTCTTTTTTGAGACAAATTTTCATAAACCTCATCTTTATGAAAATGACTAAACTCTTTTGGATATCTAAAATCATAAGCAGGATGTGCTTCTAATAGATGTACAATAATTAGTTTTTTACTAGTATTATCATCTAATGCTTTTTTTAAAGGCAAAAATACACTTTCATCATAACTTCCTTCACCTCTTGAGCCTCCTTTATTAGTCATGATAAATTTATCTGAATATTTAGCAAAAACATTTATTATTCCTCTTGTATCAGTAGAGTGGTTACTAATCCAGTATATTTTATATCCTGCTTTTTTTGCTAGAGTTAATATATCCATAGTATTCAACCAATCTTTATGAGATCTATTTGCTTTTGTAAGCATCAATTCAAATGCTTCTATTGTAGCAGGAGCAGCTGCATAAATATTCTTAAAAAGAAAAATTTTATCTTTATACTTTTCTAAAAATGCATTTGTATCTCTTTTATATCCATACAATGACCAACATTTTTTAGTATTACTCTCTCCTATTACCCACACTAAAGTATTTTTTTCTTTGCCAACATACTCAGCATCAATATTGGAAGATTTTCTATTCTTAGAAAAATTTTTAAAATAATTATTTGTAAGTGCTACTTCTTTTTGATATTTAAAATAATAATATTCAAAATAAATAAACGGATTATTTCTTCTAAGTGTTGGATTTAATTGAGAAATTATAAAAAGTATTAAGGTTATAATAAATATCTTTTTATTAAAAGTAGTATTCTTTTTAAAAATGTAAAAATAAAATAAAAATACAAAAATAGCTATTAAAACATGCTTAATTAAATAAGTTTTATATTGAATAAAAAACTCTTTAGTTTCATTAGAATCTGTATCAATTATTGCTTTTATTATCATATAATCATCTTGTGCAACTCCAAAAATATCTTTTAATGCTGCATGAAACTCAACAAAACCTATCATATAAAAAAGCAATATAAAAAACAATATATCAAAAAATCTATTTTTAAAATAACTTTTTAATTGATATAAAATCGCAACAATAAATAATATATTTAAGGCCAAAAGACCTGCTTTTGAATAATTAAGATAACCCATTAAAAATAAAGCTAAAGGATATAAAATAATTAAAAATACTCTCTTCACTATTTCCCTTTATGATAAAATTTCGTAAAATTATACTTAATTAAGGCATACTATGAAACTTTTAATTGAACCCCCTACTTGGCTTGGCGATAGTGTAATGGCAAGTGGAGCAATTGATAAATTAATTGAATACTTAAATCCCAATGAAGTAATTTTATTTGGTAGTTTTGTCTCAACTGAGCTGTTGAAAACAAATCCCAAAATAGATAAAGTAATAATAAATCAAAAAAAAATTCTTAAAAATTTAATTACCTTACCAAAAGCAGACATTTTTATCTCCTTTAGAAGAAGCTTAGCTTCTAAAATATTAGGAATAAAATACAAAAAGAAATTTTTTTTTGAAAAAATTTACACAGGACACATGGTAGAACAATATAATCAACATGTAGATGATATAATTTATAACTTAACAAAAAAATCTCCAAAAAAACTTTATCCTCCAAAACTATATTTTACTCCTAAAAAAACAAACGCTATTGGTATAAATCCAGGAGCTACATATGGAAGCGCTAAAAGATGGTATCCTGAGGAATTTGCTAAAGTTGCAAACTATTTAGGACAATTTAGAGATATCATTATTTTTGGAGGACCTGGAGAAGAGGAAATAGCAAAAGATATAGAAAAACATCTAACAATTAAAAATTATAAAAATCTTTGTGGAAAGCTTTCAATTAAAGAGCTTTGTGAATATATAGGAGGTCTAGATTTATTTATAACAAATGATTCAGGTCCAATGCATATAGCAGCTGCTTTTAATGTCCCTATTATAGCTATTTTTGGCCCAACAGATTATACTGAAACTTCTCCATATTCAAACAATTATAAAATCATTACCAAAAATCTAGAATGTGCTCCATGTAAAAAAAGAGAATGCCCACTTAAAACTCATGAATGCATGAAAAGTATAAAAGCTCAAGATGTTATAAAGGAGATTAATGAAAGCGGCTTTCTTAGATAGAGATGGTGTTATAAATATAGACTATGGATATGTCGGAAGTATAGATAGATTTGAATTTAAAGAAGGGATATTTGAACTTTTAAAACTCTTACAAAAAAAAGGATACAAGCTTTTTATAGTAACTAATCAAAGTGGAATAGCAAGAGGATATTATAGCGAAGATGATTTTCATAATTTAATGAAATATATGATAGATGAACTAAAAAAAAGAGATATTGAAATAACTGATTATAAATTTTGTCCTCATCATCCTGATATTATAGGAGAGTGTAAATGCAGAAAACCAAAACCAGGAATGATTTTAGATTTAGCTAAACAATATAATATTGATATAAAAAATTCAATTATGATAGGTGATAGTTTAAGTGATATAGAAGCCGCTAAAAATGCAGGAATAAAAAGGAGTTATTTAGTTAAAAATAGCCTTTTTGATATAATTTACAAACTAAAAAAGGATGAAAATGAAATATAACAATATAGATTTTAATAATAAAACTATCCTAATTACTGGTGGGGCTGGATTTATTGGAAGTAATTTAGCTTTTTATTTTCAAGAAAATTTCCCTAATGCAAGAGTTATTGTATTTGATAAATTTAGAAATGATGAGGTTTTTAGCAATGGTAATTTAAAAAGCTTTGGCCATTTTAAAAATTTGATAGGATTTAAAGGAATAGTAATTAGTGGAGATATTACAAATAAAGAAGATTTAGAACAACTCAATGATTATAAAATAGATTATATTTTCCACCAAGCCGCAATTTCAGATACAACTGTTAGTGACCAAGAAATAATGATTAAAACTAATGTAAACAGCTTTAATGATTTAATGCAAATTGCTATTAAAAATCAAGCTCCTTTAATTTATGCAAGTTCTGCTGCAACCTATGGAAATTCAAAAACTTTTAAAGTAGGATATGAAAATCCAAATAATGTCTATGGCTTTAGCAAACTAATGATGGATAATTTAGCAAGAGAATATATGAAAAAAGTAGATATTCCAATAGTTGGGCTTAGATATTTTAATGTATATGGTCCAAGAGAATATTATAAAAACAAAACTGCTTCAATGGTTTTACAATTTGGTCTGCAACTTTTAAAAGGAGAGAGTGCTAAGTTATTTGTTGGAAGTGACAAAATAAAAAGAGATTTTATTTTTGTAGAAGATGTAATCCAAGCAAATATAAAAGCTACAAATCCTAAAAAAAGTGGCATTTATAATGTCGGAACTGGAATAGCTAGAAGTTTTCAAGATATTGTAAATATTCTAAAAAAAGAATTAAATATAAATAGAGAAGATAAATACATTCCAAATCCATATGTAAAACAATATCAATTTTTTACTCAGGCTGATATTGAAGACACTCAAAAATATCTAGACTATTGCCCAAATTACACTCTTGAAGAAGGAATAAAAGCTGATATTCCTTATATCAAAAAAATTTTTGACGAAGAGATAAAATGATAGCAGTAATTGGTGATTTTATGATAGACCATTATTTATGGGGAAAGAGTGAGAGAATTTCTCCTGAAGCTCCAGTGCCTGTAGTTGAAATTCAAAAAGAAGAAGATAGACTTGGTGGAGCTGGAAATGTTGTAAATAATTTACTTGCATTTAACGAAGAAGTTTTGCCAATAGGAGTTTTGGGAAAAGATGCAAATAGACTTTTAAATATTCTCAAAGAAAAAAATGTAGTAACTGATGGACTTTTTATTGATAAAAATAGACAAAGCATAATAAAAAGTAGAATCATAGCCACTCATCAACAGGTATTAAGATACGATAAAGAGACAAAAGAACCTATCAAAAAAGAGTTTGAAGAAAAAATATTGGAATTTATTAATAAAAGCTTAGATAAAATAGATTTATTCTTACTAAGTGACTATGAAAAAGGGACTTTAACTCCTACTTTAACTCAAGAAATAATTAAACTAGCAAACAAAACTAATAAAAAACTAATAATAGACCCTAAAAAAAATTTTTCTAAATATAAAAATGCTTATATGATAAAGCCTAACAAAAAAGAATTAAGCATTGCTACAAATATGCAAATCAACTCAAAAGAAGATTTAATCAAAGCTGGATGGAAACTAAAAAAAGAATTAAATTTAAAATATCTGCTTGTTACTCTTAGTGAAGAAGGAATGGCTCTTTTTGGAGATGAGTTTGTACAAATTCCAACAATAGCAAAAGAGGTATATGATGTAACAGGCGCAGGAGATACAGTATTAGCTGCTCTTGGATATGCATTAAAAAATAATGAAGATATGATAGAAGCTATGCATTTTGCAAATGCTGCAGCTGCTGTAGTAGTAGGAAAAGTTGGAAGTGCTACTGCAACACTAAGTGAAATTAAAGAGTATGAGAAAAAATATGAAAGTGTTGATTATAAAATAATTCCATTTAATAAAGCAAAAGATTTAGCACTCTCTTTAAAAAAGGAAAACAAAAAAATTGTTTTTACAAATGGTTGCTTTGATATTTTACATATTGGACATGTAAAATATTTACAAAAAGCAAAAACCTTAGGCGATGTTTTAATAGTAGGTGTTAATTCAAATGATTCGGTAAAAAGATTAAAAGGAGATACTCGTCCTATAAATGATGAATATGATAGAGCATATCTATTAGCTAGTTTAGAAGCAGTAGATTATGTCATTATTTTCGAAGAAGATACTCCATATGAACTTATTAAGATGATTAAACCAGATATTTTAGTAAAAGGTAAAGATTATGAAGGAAAAGAGGTAATAGGAAGCGATATAGCAAAAGAAGTAAAACTAATTGAATTTGTAAATGGGAAAAGCACTACAAACATAATAAATAAAATCAGAAGGGAGAATTGAGAATGGAGAGTTTGTTAAATTGTCTTGAAAATCATATAAATACTGCTCAAAAAATAAAAGAGCTTTTACCTACGATAAAAAAAGCAGCAGAAGTGTGTTTAAATGCACTTAAAAATGGAAATAAAATATTAATTGCAGGAAATGGAGGAAGTGCAGCAGATGCACAGCATTTCTCAGCTGAGCTTACAGGAAGATTTAAAAAAGAAAGAATCTCACTTCCTGCTATAGCTTTGACAACTGATACTTCAGCATTAACTGCAATAGGAAATGATTATGGATATGAATATGTTTTTTCAAGACAATTAGAAGGCTTAGGAAATGAAGGAGATATTTTTATAGGAATATCAACAAGCGGAAATAGCAAAAATGTAATTGAGGCTATTAAAAAAGCAAAAGAAAAAAATATTAAAGTAATCACCCTACTTGGAAAAGATGGCGGAAAAATGAAAAATTTAGGAGACATTAATATAATCATACCTAGCAATGAAACTCCAAGAATTCAAGAGATGCATATAATGGTTTTACATATGATATGTCAAATCATTGATGAAGGATTTTAGTGGTTAGTTTTAGAAATTTTTTATTATTTTTAGTTTTTATTTTCTTTTTTAGATTACTAGCCTTAAAACTTATGAATATTGACCTATTTTTTGATGAAGCATATTATTGGTATTGGTCTAAAAACCTAGATTGGGGTTATTATTCAAAACCCCCATTTATTGCATTCATTATAAAAGTTTTTACTTCGATTTTTGGAGATAATATTTATGGCATAAAACTAGCTTCAAATCTATTTTATACTTTGAGTGCAATTTATGTTTATTTAATATCAAAAGAGCTTTTTAATGAAAAAATTGCTTTTTTTGCAGGAATTACTTTTATTACTCTCCCTGGAATATCATATTTAAGCGAAGTTATCTCAACTGATGCATTTTTGGTATTTTTTTGGAGTTTTTCTTTATACTATTTTATAAAAGCTCTTAAAAATGATAGATGGATTTACTGGATTTTAGCTGGAATTGGCGGAGGATTAGGACTACTTAGCAAACCTACAATGATTATTTTTGTAATAAGTGTAGTTATATATCTTATGATAGATAAAAAAGAAGTTTTTAAAAATATAAAATTTTATTTTGCTCTTATTTTAGCAGCTTTAATTTATATGCCAAACTTTATATGGAACTATCATCATGATTTCATTATGTTTCATCATATCCAAAATATCTCTGAAATAGATAATAAATCTCACTTTCATCCAAAAAAATTTTTAGAATTTTTCTTAGCACAATTTGGGGTTTTTGGTCCAATTTTTTTTGGAGTATTTATCTATTTAATTTTTAAAAGATTAAAAACTCAACAAGCAAAACTATTATATGCTTTTAGTATTCCTTTTTTAGCATTAATCTCACTTCAAGCTTTGCTTGAGAGAGCAAATGCAAACTGGGCACTTCCTACATATGTAGCCGCTACTATTTTAGTAGTTTATTATCTTTACCAAAGAAAAAAATGGCTATATATTGGAATTTTAATAAACATCTTACTAATGTTGATAGTTTACTTTTATCATCCTATAATGAATACTTTAAATATTGAACTAACTAAAAAAAATGATTTTTATAAAAGAGTACTAGGATGGAGTGAACTTGCAAAAAAAATCAATCCTATTATCAATCAATACCCTAACACAAAATTAGCATTCATAAATAGAGACTTAATGTCAGAAATGATTTTTTATCTAAAACCACACCCTTTTGATGCACAACTGTTTAATCCAAGCAAAAGAATAGTAAATCAATTTGCAATATCTACTGATATGAATAAATATATTCATCATGATTTTTTAATACTCATAAAAAATAAAAACATAAAACCAATTGAAAAATACTTTCAATATTGCAAATTAATTGATAAAAAAGAAGTTAAAGTATATAAAGATTTTTCAAGAAAAGTCTATATCTTTTATTGCAAAAATTTTAAAGGATATTAATGTTTAAATTTTTAAAAGAGTATTTGCCATATTATAAAAAGTATAAAAAAGAATTTTTTCTTGCATTTCTAGGAATGCTTTTAGTAGCAATCTCAACAGCTGCTACTGCATATTTAGTCAAACCTGTACTTGATAAAATATTTATAGAAAAAAATGAAACTATGCTATATATTTTGCCAATAGCAATTATTCTTGCTTATTTTTTTAAAGGAGTCGGCGCAGTTTTACAGCAATATTTCATAAGTTATATTGGCGAAGATATAGTTAGACAAATAAGAGATAAATTCCTCTCTCATATTTTAAACTTAGATTTAGACTTTTTTAAAAAAACTCATAGCGGAGAATTGGTAAGTAGAATAATTAATGATATAAATAGAATTCAAAATGCAATTGCAAATCAATTTGCCTCTTTAATCAGAGATTTTCTAATGGCAATTTTCCTGCTTGCAGTAGTAATTTATCAAAATCCAAAACTTGCATTTTTTGCTTTAATTATTTTGCCAGTTATAATCTATCCTGTAGGGGTCATTTCTAAAAAATTAAAAAAATTATCCAAAAAAGCTCAATCTCAAACAGCAACCTTAAATACTCACTTAAGTGAAATTTTCAAAAACATTGAAACAATAAAAGCCTATAATGCACAAGATATAGAAATAAACAATTTTAAAAATCATAATTTACAATATTTAAAAATTAATTTAAAAACCATTAAAACTCAAGCTATTTTAATTCCTCTTCTCGAAACTTTAAGTGCAGTAGTTGCAGCAATTGTAATAGTAGTAGGAGGGAAAGAAGTAATTGATGGAAAAATGAGTGTTGGTGCATTTTTTTCTTTCATGACAGCACTATTTATGCTAACTGATCCTATTAGAAGGATATCTTCAACTTACTCAAAGATGCAAGATGCAATAGCCGCAAATGAAAGATTAAAAGAGATATTCAAAATATTACCTAAAGTACAAAATGGAAAAGAAAAAATTGATGAAATAAAAACAATTGAATTTAAAAATGTATCACTAAAATATGGAGACAAAGAAGCTCTTAAAAATATAAATTATAAAACTCAAAAACCAAAAATAGTTGGACTTGTAGGAGATAGTGGAGGAGGAAAAAGCTCTTTTGTTAGTTTAATTGAGAGATTTTATGATGTAAGTAGTGGAGAGATTTTAATAAACAATAAAAACATAAAAGAATATGATTTAAAAACCTTAAGAGAAAAGATAGCTTATATACCCCAAACAATTCATATTTTTAATGACACTATTGCTGCAAATGTAGCCTATGGAAAAGAAATAGATGAAAAAAAAATAATTGAAGCTTTAAAAAAAGCTAATTTATACGATTTTGTTAAAAAGCTTGAAAATGGTATTTATACAACTTTACAAGAAAATGGAAGCAATTTAAGCGGAGGACAAAGACAAAGAATAGCAATAGCTAGAGCTCTTTATACCAATCCAGATATTTTAATATTAGATGAAGCAACTTCTGCACTTGATAATAAAAGTGAAGAAGTGATAATGAAAAGTATAAATTCATTAAATGATAAATTAATTTTTATTGTAGCTCATAGACTCTCAACCATAGAAAATGCTGATGAAATTTTGGTATTTAAGAATGGAGAGATAATTTGTCATGGTTCAAAAGAAGAGTTATTAAACAATTGTAAAGAGTTTCAAAGATTGTATAAAGGTTAAAAATGTTTAGTGGCAAAAACATATTAATAACAGGTGGGACTGGAAGTTTTGGAAAAAAATATACAGAAATAATACTTAAAGAATACAATCCAAATAAAATAATAATTTACTCTCGCGATGAATTTAAACAGTTTGAAATGAAACAAAAATTTAATGACAAAAGAATGAGATATTTCATAGGTGATGTAAGAGATAAAGAGCGTTTAATAAAAGCTATGGAAGATGTAGATATAGTAATCCATGCAGCTGCTCTAAAACAAGTCCCTGTTGCAGAATATAATCCGATGGAATGTATAAAAACAAATATAAACGGAGCCCAAAATGTAATAGATGCGGCACTTGAAAACGAAGTAGAAAAAGTAATAGCACTCTCAACAGATAAGGCAGCGGCTCCTATAAATCTCTATGGAGCAACCAAGTTAGCGAGTGATAAACTTTTTGTAGCGGCAAATAATCTAGTTGGCAAAAGAAAAACAAGATTTGCGGTTGTTAGATATGGAAATGTAATAGGAAGCCGTGGCAGCGTAGTGCCATTTTTTGTAAAACTTATTAAAGAAGGAGCAAAAGAGCTTCCTATTACTCATCCTGAAATGACAAGATTTTTAAT
>JALVAK010000004.1 GCA_027011225.1 Nautiliaceae bacterium
CTCCTATAAATTACAAAGTCTTGGTTTTTAGAAATACTAATTTAGAAGATTTAAAGTAAGTCTGACACTTAAAAATATTAGTTTTTAGGAGAATATTATACTCTTTAAAAATAAGAAAAGAGGAATTACTCCTCATCTCCGTGTTCTAATTTTAAGTCTCTATCTTTATGATAAAACATTCCAGTTCCTACTGGTACAACTCTTCCTAAAACAATATTTTCTTTAAAATCTTCAAGATAATCAAATTTACCTTGAATACTAGCTTCTGTTAAAACTCTTGTTGTCTCTTGGAAACTAGCTGCACTAATAAAGCTATCAGATTGAATTGCAGCTCTTGTAATACCAACAAGTACCGGCTCAGCAATAGCAGGCTCTCCTCCAAATTTTTTGATTCTTTCATTTTCTTCTCTAAACATTTTTTTACTTACTAAGTCACCTTCAATAAACTTAGTATCCCCACTATCTATGATTTTTACTTGTCTTAGCATTTGGTTTACAATAAGCTCAATGTGTTTATCATTAATATTAACACCTTGAAGGCGATATACTTTTTGAACTTCACTTACAATATATTGTTGAAGTGCTTTTTCTCCAAGAATTTTTAAAATATCATAACTTGAAATTTGACCATCTGTTAGTCTCTCCCCTGCATGTACAAAATCACCCTCATGAACTAAAATTTGTCTATCTTGTGGCACTAAATATTCTTTAACAGCACTCTCACCCTCAACTATTAATCTTTGTTTTCCTCTAATTGTTTTACCAAATTTTACAACACCATCAATTTCACTTAAAATTGCAGGAGATTTTGGACGTCTAGCTTCAAATAATTCATTAACTCTTGGAAGACCTCCTGTAATGTCTGCTGATTTTGCTACAGCTTTTGGTGTTTTAGCTAAGATATCACCTTGTTTAACCTCAGCTCCTTCTTGCACATGAATAACTGTTTTTGGCTCAAGTACATATTCATAAACTTTATCTTTAGCTACAAGTAATATTCTTGGATGATATCCTTTTGGAATATATTCTTTTACAATAATTCTAGCTTCACCTGTTAACTCATCTACCTGAGTTGTTACCGTAAAGCCATCAATAATATCTTCAAATTTAACTATTCCATCAGCCTCTGCTAAGATTGGATTTGCAAATGGGTCCCACTCAGCTATAACTTTTTGCTCTCCTTTAATTGGCTCAGCTATAATATCTCCGGCTTTAACCTCAGCATTATCATCTTTTAATATTCTACTTCCTCTTACAATATAATATCTATCAGCTTCTCTATCATTTTCATCAACAATTACTGCAAAAAGACCTTTGTATTCATTATCATATCCGATTTCATCTCCTGCTTTAAGGTCATATACTCTCTCTAGATGGTCACCTACAAGTTTATAATATTTAATAATACCATTTGCTTTACTTTCTACTTTCATAGGTACTGGCTCATTATCATCAACTTTAAGCTCAGCACCATAAGGTATTCTTTGAGGAACATACCATGCTTCTTTAATAACCTCTACTATTGCATCATCTTTATTAACTTTTTTATCTTTATAAGGAATATAAAGTTTTCCTTCAGTTTTTCCTGAAATTCCTGCAAGCTCAGTACCTTTTACAATATCATTTTTTCTTAAAGAATATCTTTTTATACTTCCATCATCACAATGAACTTCAATTAATACTTCCTCATGTTGAGATTGTACTTTAACAATACCATCACATGGCGCTTTAAGTTTTGGCTCAACTAATAAAACTGCCGCATTTCTTCTATTTGCAACAATTTTTTTACCATTTCTGTTATAAGTTTGAATATTGTAATATCTTATATATCCATGTTTAGTAGCTACTACTTGTCTCTCTTCTTGAGTAGAACCTGCAATACCACCTGTATGGAATGTTCTAAGCGTTAACTGAGTACCAGGCTCACCAATACTTTGAGCTGCAATAATACCTACAGCTTCTCCAACTTTAACTAACTTTCTCTCAGCCAAATTCATTCCATAACATTTAGAGCAAATTCCTTTTGGCGCTTTACAAGTTAGAGCACTTCTAATTTTTACAGATTTTACACCTTTTCTAACAATCTCTTTTGCTTCTTCTTCAGTAATTAATGTCCCCTCAGTATATAAAACTTCATTTGTAATTGGGTCATACACATCATCTGCAAGCACTCTTCCATAAATTCTCTCTTCAAGAGACTCTACTAGAGTTGAACCATCTGTAATATCAGTTACTTCAATACCTTCATGAGTTCCACAATCTTCCATAATTACTCTAAAGTTTTGTGAAACATCAACAAGTTTTCTTGTCAAATACCCAGCACTTGCTGTTTTTAAAGCTGTATCTGCTAAACCTTTTCTAGCACCGTGAGTTGAGATGAAAAACTCAAGTACGTTTAGACCCTCTTTAAAGTTAGAAATAATAGGTGTCTCAATAATCTCACCATTAGGTTTTGCCATAAGACCCCTCATACCTGCAAGCTGTTTAATTTGGCTTGCACTACCTCTAGCACCTGAATCTGCCATCATATAGATTGAATTAAATCCATCTTTATCTTTTTTCATAATCTCAAGTAGTTTTTCTTTTATTTCGTTATCCACTCTTGTCCAGATATCAATAATTTTATTATATCTTTCTTGCTCAGTAAGTAGACCTTTTTTATATTGCTCTTGCACTTCTTTAACTTTCTCAAGAGCTTCTTTTATAATTTTTGGTTTATCTTCTGGAACTACAATATCATCCATAGAAATAGAAACACCTACTTTTGCTGCATATTTAAAACCTAAGTCTTTTAATTTATCTAAAAATTCTCCTGTAACTTTTAGACCACCTACTTTATATACATAATCAACAAGATTTGCAATATCTTTTTTCTTCATTACTTTATTGTACATCTCAATTGGAACAAAATCAGGTGTAATTGAGTGTAATATCATTCTACCAGGTGTAGTCTCTACAATCTCACCTTTTACTTTCACTTTAATTTTTGCATGTAAATCAACTACACCTTCATCAAATGCAATTAATACTTCTTCTGGATTTGCAAACAGTTTATGCTCACCTTTTACTCCATCTTTTACTAAAGAAATATAATAAATTCCAAGTACCATATCTTGAGATGGTACAGCAATTGCTTTACCACTAGCTGGAAGCAAGATATTCATAGAGCTTAGCATCAAAATTTTTGCTTCTGCAATAGCTTCTTGAGATAGTGGTACATGCACTGCCATTTGGTCACCGTCAAAGTCTGCGTTAAACGCCGCACAAACTAAAGGATGTAATTGAATTGCATTTCCATCAATTAAAACTGGATGGAATGCTTGGATTGATAATTTATGAAGTGTTGGCGCCCTATTTAGAAGCACTGGATATTGGTCAACCACCTCTTGTAAACACTCCCAAACTTCTGGAGTTTTTTCTTCAATATGTCTTTTTGCTTGTTTAATTGTAGTTGCATAACCTTTTTCTTCTAATTTTCCTATTAGATGTGGTTTAAATAATTCTAGCGCCATTTTTTTAGGAAGACCACATTGGTCCATTCTTAAGTTTGGTCCAACAACAATAACACTTCTTCCAGAATAATCAACCCTTTTACCAAGAAGATTTTGTCTAAATCTACCAGTTTTTCCTTTAATAATATCACTTAGTGATTTAAGTGGTCTTTTATTTGCACCTTTTATTGTATTTCCACGTCTACCATTATCAAAAAGCGCATCAACTGCTTCTTGAAGCATTCTTTTTTCATTTCTGATAATAATTTCAGGCGCATCAAGCTCAATTAATCTTTTTAATCTTTGATTTCTATGAATTACTCTTCTATATAAATCATTTACATCAGCAACTGCAAATTTTCCACCATCAAGTGCAACTAAAGGTCTTAAATCTGGCGGAAGCACAGGAATTACAGACATAATCATCCACTCAGGTCTGTTATCAGAATTTAAAAATCCTTCTACAATTTTAAGTTTTTTTACTATTTCTTTTTTTCTAGCTTCGCTTTTTGTAGTTTTAAGCTCTTCTTTTAGCGAATAATACATTTCTGGCAAATCAAGCTCTTCTAACATTCTTCTAATAATATCAGCTCCCATTTCTGCATGAAAACCACTATCACCATATAATTCAACTAATTTTCTATACTCTTCTTCTACTAAAACATCTCCTCTTTTTACTGGAGCATCACCAGGCTCATAAACTACATATGCTTCGTAATATAAAACTCTCTCAAGGTCTTTCATTTTAATATCAAGTAATGTTCCAATTCTACTTGGAAGGTTACTTACATACCAAATATGCGCTACAGGTGTAACAAGCTCAATATGACCAAATCTCTCACGTCTAACTTTAGAAGTAGTAACTTTTACACCACATTTTTCACAAACAATTCCTTTGTAGCGCATTTTTTTATATTTTCCACAAAGACATTCATAATCATTTATAGGACCAAAAATTTTTGCACAAAAAAGCCCATCTCTTTCTGGCTTTAATGTCCTATAATTAATAGTTTCAGGTTTTTTAACTTCCCCATGAGACCAAGAGAGAATCTCTTCAGGAGAAGCTATTTTTACTTGAACAGCATCAATATCTTTTGGTCTTGTTTCTTCATCCCATTCAAGTTTAGTATATTTAAATTTCTTCATCATCTACTTCCTTTTTATAAAACTCTAAATCAAGCCCAAGCGCTCTAAGCTCTTTGCTTAAAACAAAAAATGTTTCAGACAAACCTTCAATAGGAACATTTTCGCCTTTTGTTAAAGCTCTATAAGCTTTATTTCTACCCTCTACATCATCAGATTTAGTTGTAAGCATCTCTTTTAGGTTATATGCCGCACCATAAGCTTCAAGTGCCCAAACTTCCATTTCTCCAAATCTTTGACCACCAAAGAGTGCTTTACCACCAACTGGTTGTTGCGTAATTAAACTATATGGACCAATACTTCTTGCATGCACTTTATCATCAACTAAGTGATGCAGTTTTAGCATATACATATACCCAACATTTACTCTCTCTTTTATAGGCTCACCCGTTCTTCCATCATAAAGCTGAGTTTTTCCATCACTTGGAATTCCAGCCATCTCAAAAAGTTTTTTAAACTCTTCTTCAGTTACACCTTCAAATACTGGAGTTGAAAATTTCACTCCCTTAGCCCAATCTTGTGCATATTTAAGCAATTCTTCATTAGTTAAACTATCAAGAAACTCTTTAAAATGCTCTCCAAAATGAGCAACTTCTACAATTTGCTTCATTTTTTCTCTAAGCTGATTCATCATATCATTTTGTTTTTCTTTTAGAATCTTTTCAATCTGCTCACCGAATTTTTTACCTACAAGACCTAAGTGAACTTCCATAATTTGTCCAATATTCATCCTTGATGGAACCCCAAGAGGATTTAAAACAACATCAACAGTTCTTCCATCTTTCATATATGGCATATCTGCTTCAGGAACAATAATACTTACAATACCTTTATTTCCGTGTCTTCCTGCCATTTTATCACCAACTTTAATTTTTCTTTTATTCGCAATATAAACTTTTACCATCTTAGCAACACCATTTGGCAGGATATCATCACGCTCTAATACTTCTATTTTTTCATCATAATCTTTTCTAATTTTCTCTTTTTCTGCCTGATATTTGTTTTTAATACTTTCAAACTCTTTTTTAGTATCTTCATCAAAATATTCAACCAAACTTAAAAGTAAAAATTTATTAATATTCTCAAGCTCTTCTTTTGGTAATTTCTCACCAGCTTTATAAGTTTTTCCATTTAATTCTAAATCTTTAGCTAAAGGTCTACTTGCTAAAAGATTTATAAGTGAGAGCATCTCTTCTTTATCGATAATGCTTAATTGATTTTTATAGATTTCTTCTATTTTAGCTCTTTCTTCTTCATGAGCTTTTCTAGCTCTCTCATCAAGCTCATAACCTTTTTTTGTATAAACTTTTACATCAATTACTACACCTTCCATACTAGCAGGTGCATAAAGTGAAGAATTTACAACATGACCTGATTTATCACCAAAAATTGATTTAAGTAGTCTCTCTTCTGGTGTTGGTTTTACATCACCTTTTGGTGAAATTTTACCTACAAGAATCATTCCAGGTTTTACATATGTTCCAACTTTTATAATACCACTCTCATCAAGATGTGTTAAATGCTCAGGTTTAACTCCTGGAATATCAGCTGTAAGCTCTTCTAATCCATGTTTAAGCTCTCTAACCTCACACACTTCTTCATAAATATGCACAGATGTATATACATCATCTTTAATAATTCTCTCACTAAGTACAATAGCATCTTCAAAGTTATATCCATTCCAAGGCATAAATGCAACTAACACATTTTTACCAAGTGCAAGCTCACCATTATCCATATTAGGACCATCTGCAATTACATCACCTGCTTTTACTATATCGCCTTCTTTAACAATTGGTCTTTGGTCAAAGCAAGTATTTTGGTTAGTTCTAAGATACTTCTCAAGCCCGTAATGGTCTATATATACCCCATCTTCATTTTCACCTAAAACATAAACATTTTTTGCATCTGCTTTTATAACTTTTCCATCTCTTTTTGCTTTTATTATTTGCCACGCATCACGAGCTACATATTTTTCCATTCCAGTACCAACAAGTGGCGCTTCACTTCTAAGAAGAGGTACTCCTTGACGCTGCATGTTTGCACCCATTAATGCCCTGTTTGCGTCATCATGCTCAAGGAATGGAATAAGAGATGCACCTACCCCTACAATCATTTTTGGATTTAAATCATATAAATCAACCTCTTTTTTATCAACTAAAATAATTTCTCCATCTTTTCTTGCTTCTACTAAATCATCAATAATTTCACCTGTTTTTTCATCAATTTTTACACTTGCAGGAGCTATTACTTTTTCTTCTTCTTGAGTAGCTGTTAGATAAACAATCTCATCAGTAACTCTACCATTTTTTACAACTCTATAAGGAGCTTCAATAAATCCAAACTCATTAACTTTAGCATATGTTGCAAGCGTATTTACAAGACCAATATTTTGACCCTCAGGTGTTTCAATTGGACATATTCTTCCATAATGACTTGGATGAACGTCACGAATTTCAAATCCAGCTCTCTCACGAGTAACCCCACCTTCACCAAGAGCACTCATTCTTCTTTTATGTGCTATCTCACTAAGAGGGTTTGTTTGGTCCATAAACTGAGATAACTGCCCTGTTGCAAAAAAGTCTAAAATTGTTGTTGTTACAAGTTTAGTATTTACTAAATCCATTGGTAATAAATCATTTACATTAGTAACAGTTGTCATTTTATCTTTAATAGTCTTTTGCATTTTAGCAAGACCATCTTGAAGTTTATTTGCAAGAAGTTCACCTATACTTCTAATTCTTCTATTTCCTAAATGGTCTCTATCATCTATTTGACCAATCCCGTTTTTAACACCAATTAAATATTGAATAGTTCTTATAATATCTTGGTATGTTAAAACTGTTACTTCATCAGGAACATTAAGCCCTAATTTATGATTCATTTTCATACGACCAACTTTTGTTAAATCGTATCTTTCTGGGTCAAAAAATAGTTTTTCAAATAACTCTTTTGCAGTTTGAGGGTTTGCTGGCTCACCTGGTCTCATAACTTTATAAATTCTAATTCTTGCTAAATCATTTTCGTTTTCAATACCTTCAGTTTGTTTTAAAATTTTTAAAGTTTCTATATCTTGATGGAATGCTCTTAAAATTCCATCATCAACACCCTCAGCTAAATCATTTACAATTTTAAACTCTTTTACTCCAGATTCAAGAATCTTCTTAAGCTTTACATCATTTAAAATTGTTAAAGTATCAAAAAGTATTTCACCTGTAAGCTCATCATAAATAGGCTCAGCTAAATGTCTATCTATTAATAACTCAATTGGATATTCTACATATTTATGCTCTTCTTGAATTTTTTTAAGCTTTCTTTCCGTTAGTCTCTTACCTGCTGGAAGTAAAACATTTCCATCTTCATCTTTGATATCATAATCATATTTTCCAGGTGTAAGTTGAGTAGAAGGCATTAAAAATTTATTATCTTTAACGATTATATCAATAATTGGATAAAACATTTTTAAAATATCTTCTTTAGAATAATCCATAGCACGAAGCAAGATTGTAACAGGAACTTTTCTTCTTTTATTAACTCTTACATAAAGCACATCTTTTACATCATATTCAAAATATACCCAACTACCCCTATCTGGAATAATTTGAGCAGAATATAATAATTTATTTGAATTTTGAGCTTCTTCTTGTTTAAAAATAACACCTGGGCTTCTGTGAAGTTGATTAACAATTACTCTTTCAACTCCATTAATAATAAAACTAGTTCTATCTGTCATTAAAGGAATATCTCTAATAAATAAAGTTTGCTCTTTAATATCCTTAATACCTATAACCTCACCTGTTTTTTCATCTTTTTCATGAACAATAAGTCTTACTTTAATTCTAATAGGAATAGAATAAGTAAGCCCCTTTTCCATACACTCTCTAACTGTATATTTTGGTTTTTTAAATTCAATCCCTGCATACTCAAGCGTAATCCTATTTTGATTATCAGTAATAGGAAACATAGATTTAAATACTTTATGAATTCCACTTTTTTCAGGCTCTTTAAGATTTATAAAATCTTGAAATGAATTTTGTTGTAAATGTAATAAGTTTGGTATATCTAATATTTGTGGGATTTTTGAAAAATCTAATCTTAATCTATTAGCGGATTTTAATTGGTTTAACATAGGCTCTCCTGCGCAGAATTTGTAGAAATTTTATAAAACAATACTTTTTATATCAAAAAATAAGAAAAAAAGCAAGAGGAAATTACTTAACTTCTACTTCTGCTCCTGCTTCTTCAAGCGCTTTTTTAATTTCTTCAGCTTCTTCTTTGCTTACAGCTTCTTTAATTGTGCTTGGCGCATTATCAACGATTTCTTTAGCTTCTTTTAATCCTGCACCAGTAATTTGTCTAACTACTTTAATTACATTAATTTTTTTAGCACCTGGGCTTTTTAAAATTACATCAAACTCAGTTTTTTCTTCTGCTGCTTCACCAGCTGCTGCACCAGCACCTGCTACAACTGTTGGTTGCGCACTTACTTCAAATTTTTCTTCAAATAATTTTACTAACTCATTTAATTCTTTAACTGTTAAATTTTCGATAGTTTCTAAAATTTGCTCAAATGTACATGCCATATTGACTCCTTTTTATTCTTGTTCTTTTTTTTCTATTAATTTTTGTAATCCCCATGCAAATTTTGCAATTGGAGCTTTCATCATAAATGCAACCATTCCAAGTAATTCATCTTTAGTTGGAAGTTTACTTACTTCTTCAACATAAGCTGCATCTTTTACTTCACCCTCAATTACTGCACCTTTAATTTTAAAAGTGTCTTTATAATCTTTAGCATGTTTTGTAATAATTTTTGCTAATGTTATTTGGTCTTCACCCCAAACAAAAATATTGTTATCTTCAAAATCTACTTCAATCCCATTATTTGCAAATGCGATTCTAGCAAGTGTATTTTTAATAACTCTAGCTTTTCCATCTGCATCTTTTACAGCTTTTCTTAGTTTTTCAAGGTCTTTTACACTTTGACCTTTGAAATCTGCATAAAATACACTTACATCTTTTGTAAGCTCATTGCTTAATTCCTCTAAAATTTGTTTTTTAAGTTCTTTTTTCATAAAGCTCCTTTCACTTAGACTCGGCAGGGAATTAAGGCTTTAAGCCTCCTGCTTTCTAAGTCCTTTGGACTTAGGCAACCAGCCTATTTATATTCTGCTAATTCGTTTACGTCAATATTTACACTTGGGCTCATTGTAAGGCTAAGCGCTGCATTTTGAATATATCTA
The DNA here is from genome assembly GCA_027011225.1 of Nautiliaceae bacterium. Taxonomy (GTDB): domain Bacteria; phylum Campylobacterota; class Campylobacteria; order Campylobacterales; family Nautiliaceae; genus JALTBU01. The sequence continues at coordinate 9,878 of JALVAK010000004.1, forward strand.
CCTTTTGCACTAGCTGGTTTCATTTTATTAATTTTTTCAACAAATGCTTTTGCATTTTCAAAAATTTGCTCTGGTGTAAAACTTGCTTTTCCAATTCCAACGTGCATATTACCTTTTTTATCTACTCTAAAATTAACTTGCCCTGCTTTTGCATTTTTAACTGCTTTTGCTACGTCCATTGTAACAGTTCCAGTTTTTGGGTTTGGCATTAATCCTTTTGGACCAAGAATTCTACCAAATTTACCAAGTTTACCCATCATATCAGGAGTAGCTATTAAAATATCAAAATCTAAATTTCCATTTTGAATCATTTCTAAAATCTCATCTTCTCCAACAATATCAGCTCCAGCAGCTTTTGCTTCTTCAGCTTTTTCACCTTTTGCTAAAACTGCTACTTTTACTTCTTTTCCTGTTCCATGAGGAAGAACTACACTTCCTCTAATCATTTGGTCTGCATGTCTTGGGTCTACCCCAAGTCTTAATGCAAGCTCAACTGTTTCATCAAATTTTGCTGATTTTAATTCTTTTACTTTTTCAGCAGCTTCTTTTAAACTATATACGTCTTTATCAATTTTTTTAAGAAGCTCTAAATATCTTTTACCATGTTTTTTTGCCATATTCACTCCTACGCAATATTTTTGCTACCACTTCTGTGGTCTTAATCAACTATTTCAATACCCATACTTCTAGCACTTCCTGCTATTGTTCTCATAGCAGCTTCAATATCATCAGTATTTAAATCTGGCATTTTTTTCTCTGCTATTTCTCTAAGCTGTGCTTTTGTAATTTTTCCCACTTTATCTTTAAGAGGGTTGCTACTACCTTTTTGAATACCAGCTGCTTTTTTTAAAAAATCTGTAACTGGCGGTTGTTTTGTAATAAATGTAAAGCTTCTGTCATTATAAACAGTAATTTCAACTGGAATTGTATATCCCATCATATCTTTTGTTTTTTCATTAAATGCTTTACAAAATTCCATAATATTAATACCTCTTTGACCAAGTGCTGGTCCTACTGGAGGTGATGGATTTGCTTTACCTGCTGGGATTTGAAGTTTTAATACTTCTACTACTTTTTTTGCCATCCCTTATCCTTTATACTATTTTTTCTACTTTTGTATAATGTATTTCTACTGGCGTGCTTCTACCAAAAATCGTTACATTTAGTTTTAGCATACCTTTTTCATAATCAAAATCTTCAACTTCACCTGTAAAGTTAGCAAAAGGACCTTCTATAATTCTTACAATTTCTCCTTCTTCAAAGCTAACTTTAGGTTTAGGCGCTGATTTTTGTTTTGCTTTTTGTAATATTAATTCTACATCTTCTTTTTTTAAAGGAGTTGGTTTTTTAGATTCACCAATGAATCTACCAACTTTTGGAAGAGACTGGATTTTATGCCATAAAGCTGTATCAAGGTCTGCTTCTAAAAATACATACCCAGGATAAATACTTCTTTCATATATTTTTTTCTTTCCATTTTTTACTTCAATAACTTGCTCTGTTGGAACAATAACTTCCCCTATTTTATCTTCAAGTTTAAGCTCTTTTTTTAAATTTTCTATAGCTTTTTTAACAGTTAATTCACTTCCTGAATATACCTGAAGAGCATACCATTGCATATTTTTTTTACCCATAATTTTCCTTATAATACAGCTTTTAATACAGCATTCATAATTAAATCAACTAAGCTTAAAAATAAAGTTATTGCTGTCACCATTACAGTTACTGAAATAAAAGCTTGTTTTACTTCATTTGGTGTTGGAAAAATAACTTTATCAAGCTCTTTTTTAGCCTCTTTTACATATTCTATAAAAGCTTTTATCTTATCCATTTATAACCTCTTCCAAAAATTGGCTTATTTGGCAGGGCAGGAGGGACTCGAACCCCCAACAAGCGGTTTTGGAGACCGCCGCTCTACCAATTGGAGCTACTGCCCTATGGAGCGGGCGACGGGACTCGAACCCGCGACCCTCAGCTTGGAAGGCTGACGCTCTAGCCAACTGAGCTACGCCCGCTCATTTAGACTTACCGAAGTAAATCTAAATGAAAGGGCGATGCTAACCCCACAAAAATTTGCATTTTTGTGGGAGCCCCGTTTTTTTAATTAAAGTTTAGATTCTTTATGAATAGTGTGTTTATTGCACCATTTACAATATTTTCTAATTTCAAACTTTTCTGGATGTTTTCTTTTTTCTTTTGTTGTATGATAATTAAATCTACCACACTCTGTACATTTTAGATGAATAATTTCTCTCATCTTTTTCCTTTACAAATAAGGGAGAAAACCCTTATTCAATAATTTTAGTAACTACTCCAGCACCTACAGTTCTACCACCTTCTCTGATAGCAAATCTTGTACCTTCTTCAAGTGCAATTGGAGCAATTAATTCTACAGTTAATTTTACGTTATCACCAGGCATAACCATTTCTACACCTTCTGGTAATTGAATAGTACCAGTAACATCTGTTGTTCTGATGTAAAATTGTGGTCTATATCCATTAAAGAATGGTTTATGTCTACCACCTTCTTCTTTAGTTAATGCGTAAACTTCAGCTTCAAATTTAGTATGAGGTGTAATACTTCCTGGTTTTGCTAAAACTTGTCCTCTTTCAACTTCATCTTTAGCAATACCTCTTAAAAGTACCCCAACGTTATCACCAGCTTGAGCTTCATCCATTTCTTTTCTAAACATTTCAATACCAGTAACTTTTGTAGTTTTTGTTGGTTTAAATCCAACGATATCTACATCATCACCTAAATGTAATGTACCTCTTTCAATTCTACCAGTTACAACAGTACCTCTTCCTGAAATTGAGAATACGTCTTCAATTGGCATTAAGAAATCTTTTTCAGTATCTCTCTCAGGTGTTGGAATATATTCATCAACTGCATTCATAAGCTCCATAATTTTTTCTGACCATTCACCAAGTTGCCCAGCTTTTACTTCTTCAAGTGCTTTAAGAGCTGAACCAGCAATAACAGGTGCATTATCACCATCAAAATCATATTCACTTAATAATTCTCTAACTTCCATTTCTACAAGCTCTAGTAACTCTTCATCATCTACCATATCCATTTTATTTAAAAATACAACGATTGCTGGTACACCAACTTGTCTTGAAAGTAGAATATGCTCTCTTGTTTGTGGCATAGGACCATCAGTTGCTGCAACAACTAGAATAGCACCATCCATTTGAGCAGCACCAGTAATCATGTTTTTAACATAGTCTGCGTGTCCTGGACAGTCAACGTGAGCATAATGTCTTTTTTCAGTTTCATATTCAACGTGAGATGTATTAATTGTAATACCTCTTTGTCTTTCTTCTGGTGCATTATCGATTTGGTCATAATCTTTCATTTCAGCATAACCTTTTTGTGCAAGAACACCAGAAATAGCTGCTGTTAAAGTAGTTTTACCATGGTCAACATGCCCAATTGTACCAATATTAACGTGTGGTTTTGTTCTTTGGAATTTTTCTTTTGCCATTCTATCCTCCATTTAAAAATTTTATACTTAGCTCTTCATGAACTCCAACAAGGCCTTGCTGGAGCCCATAGGCGGGATTGAACCGCCGACCTCTTCCTTACCAAGGAAGTGCTCTGCCACTGAGCTATATGGGCAAAAACACTGCTAGCAATGTTTTACATTAAAAAAACATAAAACAATAATATATTGGGAGTATACGAGCAGACAACAATAACGAAGTTTGCTCAGCTCCCAGTTTGTCATGACTGGAGCGGGCGACGGGACTCGAACCCGCGACCCTCAGCTTGGAAGGCTGACGCTCTAGCCAACTGAGCTACGCCCGCTTAACGAGTAGCCCAAAAAGTGCTTACACTTTTTGGGGAGCTCGTTTTACTGGTGGTGGGGGCAGGATTCGAACCTGCGAAGGCGAACGCCAACGGGTTTACAGCCCGTCCCCTTTGGCCACTCGGGAACCCCACCATTGTAACTGGTCAAACGCTGATAATGGAGCCGGCGAAGGGACTCGAACCCCCGACCTGCTGATTACAAATCAGCTGCTCTAGCCAACTGAGCTACGCCGGCACATCTCTTTGTGGATTGAAATTATAAGAAAAAAAATTTTCATTGTCAAGTAATTTTTGATATTATTTTAAAAAAGGATTTTAAATGCTATTTTTATATGCATTAATCTTAACTATTCAAGATTTATTTAAATATAACATAAAAAGATACGCTTTACTTAATGGACTATTTTGGATAATAATTTGGAGTGTTATTGCCTTTTTATGTTGGGATAAAATGTATGAATTCACTTCTTTTATAATATCTTTTTTCCCTTTTAGTTTTATTCAAATTAGCGGAGCATATATTATATATACACTGCTTTGGATTCAGTTTATTTTTATGACAATTGGAGTATTTTATGTTTTTCTACACGATTTAATAGAATCAGAACTATCCAAAAACACAATCAAATATTTTACTATTATAACTGCCTTAATTAGTATAGTTTTTTGGAGCATAGTATTTATTTCCAAAAAAGAATTTATCATAAATTATATATCTCACATATTAAAAATATTACCTTTTGAAACTGTAGAAGAACTCTTAAGCATATTTTTAGCGGCGTTATTTTTTTATTTATTATATTGCGTCTCAATTTCTATAAGTTTTTTAATTATTTTTATTCCAAAACTAAAAGAAATTGCTATTGAAGAATATCCGCAAATACCTTATAAAGAGATTTCATATAAAAAGCTTTTTTTTATTATAATAAGAGACTTAATTATTTATATTATACTTGCAATACTTCTATATCCATTTATGTTAGTACCTTTTATAAACATAATCGTATTAATGTTTCTTTGGGCATACATGATAAAAGATAGTTACTATCAAACAGTACATATGCTTTTTGAGATAAACCTTACAAAAAAAGAAAGATGGATATTAGCTATTATGTCTACATTTTTAAATTTTTTACCAATCATTAATATATTCGCTCCATTATTTGGAATACTTATGTACTTTCATTATGGAATGGAAAAAAAACTAAAAGAAATAAAAAA
>JALVAK010000005.1 GCA_027011225.1 Nautiliaceae bacterium
AGTTTTAAAGAGGCTTATTATAATGCAAAATGCGAAATAGTTGAAAGATATGTAAAATTTAAAGTATTAAAAGAAAAAATACCACTAGAAAAAATTGAGCATAAATATAACGATAAAAATATACAAATTTATAGAGCAACTCTAAATCAATATCCTGTAATGGCGGCAAGCTACATTAAAAATAATAAAATAATCCTTTCATTTGGATGTGATTTAGATGAAGAAAAAGCAATTGATAAAGCATATTTAGAGCTTTTACAAACTGAATTTAAAGAATTTGGAGACTTTAGCGAAGTTGATGAGTTTGAGCTTGAGAAGCATTTTATTAATTTAAGCGGAAATGTACCAAAAGAAGTAGTATCAGGCAAAGCAAAATACAAAAGCGTCTCAACACTACCAAAGCTAAACGAATATATCAGAAGAATTGATTATAAGGGTTACACTGCTATTCATATAATAGTACCAAACTTTAGTGAAGTATATCCAATTGAAGATTTAGTTTACAACAATAAAAATTATGGAAAATTTATTAGATTAAAAATGCTAAAAGGCAGAGATATTGAATATACTCCTTATGAGCTTGGCAGTTTAACAGGATTTATTTTTAAAAAACCTTTTTATTATGAAGATTATATGAAAACAAAAAAGCTTCCTGAATTTGATGAAAAATATATTAATTTAATAAAGTTTAATAAGGAAATAAACAATGAAATACGATAGATGTCGTAAACTTTTTTCTAAATTTGATAAATTACAAAATTTAAGAGTGCTTATTTGCGGAGTTGGAGGAGTTGGAGGATATGCACTTGAGTGTTTATACCGCTCAGGTGTAAAAAACATCACAATTATTGACTATGATACATTTGATATTACCAATCAAAACAGACAAATTGGAAGCGAAGTTGTAGGAGAGAAAAAAGTTAAGGTTTTAGCTAAAAAATATCCTGGAATTATTCCAATAGATAAAAAACTAACCCCTCAAAATATACAAGAGATAGATTTTAAAAACTATGATATTGTAATTGATGCAATTGATGATATAAAAGCAAAAATTGCTCTTATTAAAAACGCTTATCCAAAAATCATCTCATCAATGGGAGCAGCAAAAAGGATAGACCCTACTAAAATAACTATCTCTTCAATATGGCAAACCCAAACAGACCCATTTGCTAAAAAAATAAGAGACGAGCTTAAAAAAAATAATTTTAAAGGTGATTTTAAAGTTGTTTACTCAAAAGAAAAACCTATTAAATGCGATATGGGAAGTTTTGTAGGGGTAACAGGGGCATTTGGATTTGCCCTGTGTAGTGAAGTATTAAAAGATTTTGTTTAATCGACAATAAAACCTCTATCCCTAATATCAAGATACCATTTTGGAAGAGTATCTGTCCATTTTCTAATTGTTGGGAAGAAGTTTTTAACATTATCATAAACTCTTGCAAAGTCTTTATATTTATTTGCATACTCATTAAGAATTTCAGCTGTAGCTTTTTTAGCCGCTTCATTAACATCTTCAGGGAAATTACCAAGCACAACATCATATTTTCCACTAAGTAATTCTTGAAGTTTAACAGCATTTTGATATTGAAATTGATTATAAATTCTAGCATGCATCTCTTTAGTAGCTGCTTCGATAATTGCTTGATGCTCTTTTGGTAATTTTTCAAATTTTTTCTTATTAAATGTAAGCTCAAGCACACTTGCAGGCTCGTGCCATCCAGTGTAATAATATTTTGCAACTTTGTAAAATCCCATAATTAAATCTAAACTTGGTCCAACCCACTCAGTTGCATCAATTACACCTCTCTCAAGCGCTGTATAAATCTCGCCTCCTGGAATATTTACTGGTTTTACTCCAAGTCTTGCCATAACTTCACCACCAAGACCTGGAATTCTCATTTTAAGCCCTTTAAGGTCTTTTAAAGACTTAATAGGTTTTCTAAACCATCCACCCATTTGATTTCCAGTATTTCCACCTTTAAATGGAATTAAATTATATCTTGCATAAAGCTCTCTCCAAAGCTCCATTCCTCCGCCAAAATCAAACCATGGGTCAATTTCATCAAAATTCATTCCAAATGGAAATGAGCTAAATAGCGCAAATGCCATATTTTTGCCCTTCCAGTAATAAGGACCAGAATGAAATCCATCGATTAAACCTTTTGAGCATGCATCAAATACACCTAAAGCTGGTACAAGCTCATTTGCTCCAAAAATTTTAACTTTTAAGCTTCCACCACTTAATTCTTCAACTCTATTAGCAAACCATAATGCCCCCTCACCCATAATAGGCAAAGTTTTTGGCCAAGATAGACATACTTTTAGAGTTTTTGAAGTTTTTGCATAAATATTTGTAGTAAAAACTGCACTTGCAGTTGCACCAACCGCTGCAGTTTTTAAAAAGTTTCTTCTATTCATTCTCTCTCCTTTTTGTTTTTAGTTTATAAAAAATTTAAACTTTTATCAAATAAAATAGAAAAAAAGAAAAAAAGATGTGTAATTTAGTAAAAAATAGCTATTACTGCATAACTTAAAAATAACATTAAATGAGATAATCCCTCAAGATAATTTGTCTCTCCATCTTCTGTAGTTTTCCATACAAGAAGTATTGTAAGCAGCAACGCGCCAACTTGCAAAGGAGAAAAATCAAGAGTAAGCTTAACTCCTACAATTAAAGATAAGAAAATAAGAATTGGCACTGTTAAAAGAATAGAAACAGTACTAGCTCCCATTGCAATATTTATAACACGCTGCATTTCATCATTTTTTGCTGCTCTAATTGCTGTAAAAAGCTCAGGTGCAACGGTTACAAAAGCGATTAAAATACCTACAAATCCAGCTGTAAGACCTAAACTTTTAAATACTTTAACCCCATCACTTGCAAATATTTCTGATAATACTCCAATTAATACAAGCAAAAACACTAAAAACAAAATTAAAAATAAAGAGCTTTTCTTATCAAAATAATAATCTTCATCCTCATCATCTACTCGTTTTTTAACCCGACTTCTTTTAGTAAACTTGAAAAAATGCACATGAGTGCCTGTTTGGAATTTAAAAATAAAAAAGTAATAAATAAATAAAAGCACAGCAATAATAATACTTGCTTTAAATAATGCATCCTCAGAGCTATGAAGAGAAATTGTAGTAGGCACAAGAAGCATTGCTGCTGCTACAAAAAGCACCGTCGTATAACTAGCTGAAGTATCTTCGTTATGCTCTTGCTCTTTAAAATTAAGCCCTCCCACAAACACAGCAAGACCAAGAAGAGCATTCAAATCAACTAAAACCGTCGCAACTATACCATTTTTTACCGTCTCAAGCACTTCTGGATGGTGCTTTGCTTCAAGCACTACCATAAAAAGTATTAAAATTTCAACCAAGACTGCACTAAAAGTTAATATTAAACTTCCAAATGGCTCTCCAAACCTCTCAGCTAAAATTTCTGCAATTTCAGAAATAGTAACTGCAAGCGCTCCTATCCCAATAGCAGCAAAAATAGTAGCAAATAAAGACAAATGCTCTATATGAAAAAAAATAGCAAAAGGCAATGCTAAAAACCCAACTATTATATCCCAATAATCTTTAAAAATTTCAATACTCCGCTGCAATCTAACTCCTTAAAAAATGATTTGCTTTTTTTATAAAATATACATCCCCATAATTTTTAAAAAACTCATGGGCTTTTTTTAAAGCGATAATTTTATCATATTCTCCTAAAAAAATTTCAATTTTAATATTTTTAATTTTTGATAATTTTTCCCAATCAAAAGTAAACAATTTGTATAAATCATTCTCATTACATTTTGTAATTTTTATACCTTCTTTATCAATTTTGTATTCTCCATTTTCTATTTTCCATTTATCAATACCTGCTTTTGTAAGAAAATTTTTTATATATAAATTTTTATTTTTTCTAAAGGCGTTTATGTTTAAATTTATCAATTTTTCATTATAATCAAAAAAGGCAGGCGAGAGAAGCTGTAGTTTATCTACTCTTTGTGAAGAGTTTAAAACATAATCAACTGCTTTTTGTGCTCCATAACTAAATCCCGCTATTACAAATTCTTTATCCTCAATAAATTCTTTAAAAAAACTTTTATCAATATCTACACAAAAACCGCTAAAAAATTTCATTTTTAATTTTTTTTATATCTTCTTTATGAAGAACTTCATTTTTAAGCATTAATTCATAAGCTTTTTGAATAACTTCTTTATTGCTTTCATATAAAACTTTTGTCTCTTTATATGCATTATCTAAAATTTGATTAATTTCTCTCTCATCTCCAACCACACTCTCTCCCATGCCATAATCTTTAATCATTTGAAGTGCAATTTCTCTTGCTTTTTTTAAATCTTTATGAGCATTTGAGAATTTTTCATTAAATTTATCTTCTACTGCAACTCTACCTGCTAAAAAAGTTTCAATTTTACTCATAAGCTCAGTTTTTGATATTATCTCTTTATCTTCTTCTTTAAAATCATCTTTTACTAAAGAAATTCTCTCAAATTCAACTCCTAGCCAATGCGCTATTACAGCTTTTGCTGCCTGATAATAGCTTAAAATCTCTTTTTCTTTATCAGTGTATGTATTAAGTCTTTTTTTACCAATTAAAACTTTATCTTTTACTGCATAAAAATCCTCTTCTTCAATATAAGGTTTATTACTCTTTAGCGCATGAATACTTGCCTCATTTACTAAAGATGCAAGCGCAGCACCAGAAAAACCAACTGTCATTTTTGCGATATTTTCTAAATTTCCTTTAAAAGGTTTATTTCTCATATGAACTTTTAATATCTCAAGCCTATCTTTAAGACCTGGCAATTCTACAAAAATTCTTCTATCAAACCTACCAGGTCTAAGGAGTGCTTCATCAAGCAATTCTACTTTATTAGTAGCACCAATTACTATAACTCCCTCACTTCCCTCAAATCCATCCATTTCTGTTAAAAGCTGATTTAGCGTAGCTTCTCTTTCATCATTTCTTAAATTTCCCCTAGCTTTACCAATAGCATCAATTTCATCAATAAAAATAATACTTGGAGCCATCGCTTTTGCTCTGCTAAATAAATCTCTAACTCTTTTTGCTCCAACTCCCACATACATTTGAACAAAACTACTTCCACTCTGATAAAAAAATGGCACACCTGCTTCACCTGCAAGAGCTTTTGCTATTAAAGTTTTACCAACTCCTGGAGGTCCTACTAAAAGTACTCCTTTTGGAAGAGTTATACCAAAACTTCTATATTTTTCAGGATTTTTTAAAAAATCTACTATTTCAATAAGCTCCTCTTTTACTTCACTAATTCCTGCTACATCTTTAAACGTAATATTTGATGTAGTAGGTTTAATAACAAAATCTTTCTCAATTCCTGTATTCATTTCAACTTGTACTTGTTGAGGTTGTTGTGGCATTGGGGCTAATTTTTTGAGCAAAATTATAAAAAATATAAAAAATCCAAGTACAATTAATACAGCAATTATTTGAGTTATAAGCATGCCCGCATTTAAATCTCCGCTTTTAAAACCAGCAAAAATTAATAATGCAAATAAAATTCCAATTACGATACTTAAAATTAATGAATTTTTTTTCTTTTTATCTTGCAACATTTATATCTTCCTTTACATCATAATTTTCTACTCTCACCCACTCTCCTTTTTCAAATTCATTTGGGAGTTGCATTTTATTATAATACTCATCATATCCATATAAAAATCCATTTTTTTCATCTTCAATATGCACAAGAAGTGGCATTTTTTTAGCTCTAAAATTATAATTATTTTTTCTAACAATCTCTTCTAAAATCTTGGCTCTTTTTTTTGCAATATCTCCTCTTACATCTTGTTTCATTTTACTACTTAATGTTCCTTCACGAGGAGAATACCTAAAAATATGAATATGAGTTAGAGGATATTTTTTAAAATTTTCAAGTGCTTCTTCCCAAATCTCTTCACTCTCTCCTGGATGCCCTACGATAAAATCGGTACCAAGAGCAATACCCATAGAAGCAAGTTTTTCAAAAAGAGGAAGAGTCGTTTTAACTCTATTTCTTCTTTTCATGATTCTAAGCATTTTATCTGATGTATGCTGAAGTGCTATATGAAGATGCTTCTCTAGCACTCCTCCTTGAGTTAACTCAATCAACTCTTCATCTACTTGACTAGGCTCTAAACTTCCAAGTCTAATTCTCTTTACTCCTCTTATTTTACTTAGTTTTTTTATTAATTTTGCTAAACTACTTCCAGTATCTTTACCATAACTACCCATATTTATACCTGTTAGTACAAACTCTTTGATTCCCCTCTCAGACAAATATTTCACTTCATCAATAATAATTTTTTCATCTATACTTCTTGAAGGACCTCTAACTTGTGGAATAATACAATATGCACACTCAAAATCACAACCCTCTTGAATTTTTATAAATGCTTTACTTTTATGCACTTCTTTTAGAGTTTCTTTATTTTTAAAATCAAAATCTCCTAAATTAACTCCTTCAAAATTCAAATATTTATCAATCTCTTCTTTAAATTTATGCCCCAAAACTGCACTAACCTTTTTTTCTTTAAATAATTTCTCACCTTGGGTATAAGCCCCACAACCAGTAAAAATAATTCTTTTATTTTGCCATTTATTGATATATTGCCTTATATCTCTATCGGCAAAATTAGTAACAGTACAAGAATTAACTATAATAATATCTGCTTCATTTTCATTTTTAGCTAAATTACTTAGCTTATTTTTCATAATCTCACTATCAAAAATATTACTTCTGCATCCAAATGTTTTTATAAAAACTTTCATTGTAACCTTTTTAATACTTTTTTCATAACATCTAAATAGTCTTTTAAATTATAAAAAATCTCTTCTGCCACTTCCTCATGATATGTATGAGAAGTTAAATTCCTATCATCTATCATTCTAAGAAGTTTTTTAGCTTCTTCTTCATCTAAATTAGAAACTACAAAAAACTCTCTAAGACAACTTTTAGGAGATACACACTCAATTCCTTCTTTTTCTAATAAATAATGCTTTATACTTTTCCACATAATTTCAACAGTAAATTCAAATCTTTGAATAGCAGAATCTCTAAAAAAACTATAATCTTCGCTTTGAAGATATTTAAAAGTTTTATTAACTGCTTCTTCTAATCTATTTAAAGATTTTTTAAAATCTTCTACTCTTTTTATAACCATCTAATAATTTTTCCTTTTTTTAGATTTACTTTTTTAGCTTCTATCAAATCTACTTTATAAATCAAATTACTCTCTTCAATAATCTCTTTTAATTTTATCAAATCATCTTTTAAATCCAAATCGCTTTCAATTAAAATATCTATATCAGAATACCTTTGAAAATTTTCAGTAGCTCTTGAGCCAAATAGATAAATTTTAACATCTCTACCTTTAAAATAATCTATTAAAAAATTTTTTAACTCTTCTATAGTAGTCATTTTAATCTTTTCCTATTCAGAATATAATAAAATACCGGTAAATAAAAGAGATTAAGCAATGTTCCCCATAATAGCCCAAATCCTAATGCAATAGCAAGAGGCTGAAGTATCGCACTTTGACCATATGGGAAAAACATTAATGTAATTAATCCAAAAAATGTCGTAATGGAAGTTAGAAGTATAGGTCTAAGTCGTCTTGAAGCAAAAATAATTAGCTCTTCTAAATTTTTAGCTTTTTTAATAAAATCTACCATTACTATTCCATCATTTACAACAACTCCTGCAAGCCCAACAATACCTATCATCCCAAGCATAGTCATATTCATACCCATAATTTTATTACCAATAATTACTCCTAAAAATGAAAGAGGAATAACAGAAATTATTACAAATGGCAAGATTGCTGAATTAAACATTAACACTAATACTAAAAATATAAATAAAACTGCCACTACTAATGCAGCTTTTAAATCTTTCATAAAATTTTTACTAGTTTTTGCGGCTCCTCCTATAATAACTTCAAGACCTTTTGATTTAATCTTTTTAATTATAGGCTCAATTTTTTTGTAAAATTCGCTAACTGTTATTATTTTTTTATTCAAAGATGCATATACACTTTTTGCCGCAACTCCATTATATTTGTGTATTTTTTTAAATGAGCGATAAATCACAAAGCTTGTAATCTTATTAAGAAGAACATATTTATTGCTATTTGGTATATTTACTCTAAAATATTTAAGCTCATTTAATTTATCTTTGTTTATATCTTTTAGAATAATTTTAACTACTCCATTTTTATCAAACGTTTTTGCATACTCTCCTTCTCCAAAAAATGCTCTAAGCTCATTAAATAAATACCCTTGTGTAATACCTAGTTTTTGTCCATATTTATTAATTTTTAATTTTAACTCATATGCTCCAAGCTCTGCATCATCATAAATATTATAAACGCCTTTTATTTTAGCCATTTCTCTCTCAAGTAAATGAATAGCCCAAAGAATTTTATCTTGCTCATCTCCGGCAATACTTATTACAATATCACTTTTAACAATTCCAGCTTGAGGGACTATTACATTTAATTCTTTTAAACCATTTATATGAAGCTTACTCAACTCTTTTTTTATCTCAGATGCCAATTCTCTTGAAGTTAGAGTACGGGTTTGATGGTGTGTTTTTACCGGCTGAAAAATAGGAGCAATATATTTATTATAAAAATCAGTTGGTTTTTTATCATATAAATCTACAAATATATGAAAATAATTCTCAGCAACATTTGATTCACCTTTATTATTCATTTTCATTCCAACAACTGTGGTAAAGCCTTGCACATCTTTGCCCAAATATTTTTTAAGCACTCTCTCTATTGGCTCAATTGCCTTAGCAGTTTTTGTAATAGTATAATTACTATCAAATTTGCCATTGACATATATTTGACTTGCATCAAAATCTGGAAAAAGTTGAAATTTTGAATGTTTAAAACCTAAAAATGTCAAAAACGGCACTATCACTAAAAAGAAAAATAATACTGCATATCTATATTTAAAAAACAATTTCAATACTTTTCTATAAAATGCCTGAAACTTCTCCCAAAAAATCTCTTTTTTATCATTTTTACTAACTTTTAGTATTTCTTTTGAATGCAAAGGCAAAAATACAAATGCTTCAATAAGGGAGCTTAAAATCAATATAGTAATCATAGTAGGCAAAATTTTTATAAAAACTCCAATCTCACCTTTTATCAAAAGCATTGGCAAAAATGCCAAAATTGTAGTAAGAGCTGAAGCTACTACTGGCCAAAACACCTCCATACTTCCATCAATTGCTGCTTGAAATTTGCTTTTTCCCATTTCAAGATGTCTATAAATATTCTCACCCACTACAATAGCCTCATCCACAATCATTCCAAGAGCTATTAAAGCTCCTAGCATTGAGAGAAGATTTAGCGAGTAATTAAAATAATCAAGAAAAATTAATGCAATTGCAAAAGATGTTGGAATACCTAGCGTTACAACAAAAGAAATTCTCCAATTTAAAAAAATCCACATTATAAAAAACACTAAAATAAGAGCAAAAATTATATTGCTAACAACAGTATTAAACCTATTTGCTACCCATTTGCTTGTATCTGTTGAAATTCCAAAAATCACTTCTGGATGTTTTTTGTGATACTCTTTTAAAATTTCTCTTATTTTTTTACTAAGTGCAATTGCATCTCCACTCTCACCTTTTCTAACATCAATAGTTAAATTTGGAATACCATTATATTTTCCTATTTGATTAGGAGTAGCAAAAGATTTTTTAATAGTTGCAATATCTCTTAATCTTATGATTTTATCTTGAATTTTTAAAAAAGTATTATTAAAATCTTTTACACCTTGTGGAAAAAAAGAGATAAAATAATGCTTATTATCTTCAATTTTCCCTATTGGAAAAATTGTATTAATGTTACTTAAAGCAGAAATTATTAAATTTTTATTAAGCCCAAGGCTTTCTATTTTAGAATTATCAAGCTCAAAATAGATATTCTCTTTGCTTTTACCTCTAATCTCAACTTTACTTAAATCTTTTAGTTTTGAGAGTTTTTTCTTTATTTCTTCAGCTACATCTAAAAGCTCATTTTTACTAAGTTTATTACTCGCAACTGATATAAACATCAAAGGAAAAGCCTTCTTTGCTATAGTAACACTTGGCTCATCCATATCACTTGGCAAATCTCTTTTCAAATTAGCTACTACATTTTTAAATTCATTTAACAGCTCAAGTTTGTTACTTCCAGGCTTTAAACTAACACTTATTAAAAAGTTTCCATTACTTATAATACTCTCAATCTTTGATACTTCAGAGTAATTTTTAATCTCATCCTCAATAGGAGTAACAGCCATTTTATCAAGAGTTTGAGGAGATGCCCCTGGATAATTTCCTTGGATTAGTATTTTGTCTAAAGTAGCAGGTGGAAAAAGCTCTTTTGGGACATTTCTATAAGCGATAATAGCCATTAAAATAACTATCACAAATAAAGTATGGGTAAAAATAGCATTTTTTAAAAAAAATTCGATTATTTTTCTCATTTAAACTCTTTTTGAGAGCATTTTATCAAAAAGAATCAATATTTAATCTATTTTTGAATTTTATTTTTTCTATTTTTGATAAAAGAATCGAATGCTCAGCTTTTAAAGAGTAATATTCGTTTAATTTTTTATTTATCTTTACAGAAGTTAAATAAATTTGAGATGAAATATAAACTTTTGGCAAAAGCAATGCAAATGCAAAAGCAATTATAATTACAATGTTTTTAACAATTGATATTGAAATTGAGCTAGTTTGAATATGTGGTGTTACTTTTTCTAAAAGAGCACTCTTTTCACTCATTCTTTTCCTTTAAAAATTTAAATGCCCTAAGTTTAGCACTTCTACTTCTTGGATTTTGTTTTATCTCTTCTTTAGTTGGAGTTATCGGTTTTTTTGTAAGTATTATACCTTGTTGGTTATTGCCTCCACACTCGCACTTAAAACTATCAGGAGGACATATGCATTTTTTTGCCCATTCTTTAAATTGATTTTTAACAATTCTATCTTCTAAAGAATGAAAAGTAATTATTCCTAAAATTGTACCATTTTTTGAGACATTTTTAGCATTTTTTAATATTTTTTCAAGCTCTTTTAATTCATCATTTACTTCAATTCTTATAGCTTGAAAAATTGGTGCAAGTCTTTTTTTATCTTTAATTCCAGCTTTGTGTAAAATATCGCTAAGCTCTCTATTTGATTTAATTGGTCTATTTTTAATAATTACATCTGCAATCTTCCTATAATGTTTCTCTTCTGCATATTTTTTAAATAATTCTTCAAGCTGATTTCTATCATAAAAATTCACAACATCATAAGCACTAAATTTTTGCTCTTTATTCATTCGCATATCTAAAGTATCTGCATCAAATGTAAAGCCTCTTTCTTTATTATCAAGTTGATAGCTACTAACTCCAATATCAGCTAAAATTCCAGAAATATCAAGACCTTTTAAATCTTTTAATGCTTCGCTAGCTCTTTTGTTAATAAATTCTACTCTATTTGCATATTTAGCAAGTCTTTTTTTAGCAAATTCCATAGCTTCTTTATCTTGGTCAATTCCAATCAATTTAATATTTGGAAAATTTTCTAATATCGCTTCGCTATGCCCTCCAAACCCAAGCGTACAATCTACAAAATATCCTTTATCTTGCATATGGTTTTTATATAAATTAATTGTTTCATTAAGCAATACCGGTATATGAGGAATATCCAAACTTTATCCTTTTTGATATAATTGTAGCAAAAAAGGCTTTGTTTGATTACAAAAACTATCATTGATGAATATTTATTAGTAGCAAAAGTGCTATTTGAAAAAAATTTTTTAAATATGGGTATTGGTAGTATTTCTTTAAAACTTCAAAAAGATAAAATGCTAATAAATAAACAAAATAAACATATTTATGAAGACGACTTTTATAAAAGTGTACATATACTAAAAAGTGACCTCTCATGGAAAGAGACATCATATGATATAAAAACACACTCAAAAATATATGAAACAATTTCAAGCACAAAAGCAGTAGCAAATGTATTTCCAATACATACAATTACTTTTTCCCTAGAGCATCACACCTTTTTAAAACCAATAGATTTTCTTGGCAAAAAAGTATTAAAAAAAATACCAATAATTGAAATTACAAATCAAATAGAGTGGGAAGAAAATAAAGAATTTATAATTTCTAAAAAGCTAAAAGAAAACGATATAGTAATCATAAAAGGCTATGGGGTTTACATCAAAACAAGAGATATAAGAGAAATTTTAAAAAAAGCGGTAATTTTAGAAAATAGCGCAAAAATTTTATTAAATTCTTACCAACATTAAGGAGAAACATGTATTTAATATATGAAAAAGACAATCTAGGTAGAACAATTTTTGAAATGATTTTTAAAAATACTGGTAGTGTATTTGCAAAAGATGGTGTAGCAAATATGACAGCTTATATTCTAAATAAAAGAGGCACCCTCAAAGAAAAAGAAAAATTTTATTCATCTTTAGAGGAAAAAGCAGTCAACCTAGCAATTACAACAAACAAAGAATTTACAACAATTTCACTTGTTTTTTTAAATGAAAAAAAATCTTTTGCTATAAAAAAACTTCTTGAGCTTCTTGAAAATCCAAATTTTACAGAAGAAGCCCTTGAAAAAAGTAAAAAAGAAATACTTGCAAAAAAAGAAACTCTAAAAAACAATTACGATTATATTGCAAATCAAAATCTTTTTAAAATAATGTTTAAAAATACTCCTCTTGAATATCCAGTAATTGGTGAAAACATTGAAGATATTACATTAGATGATATCAAAAACCACTTCAAAACTTACTCAAAAGAATCAGTTGTATTTATCAATGGAGGAGATAAAGTCGATATAAAACCATTTTTGGATATACTCCCATCACACCCTTTAAATAAAGATAAATTCTTCACCCCTAAACAAGGAGAAATAAAACAAATTAATAATGTAGAGCAAAGCTATATTTATTTTGGAAGTGAATTTAATGTAAATAATGATGAATTGTACCTTGCTAAAGTAGCAACTTTTATTCTAGGTGCAGGTGGATTTGGAAGTAGGATGATGGAAGAGATTAGAGTTAAAAGAGGTTATGCCTACTCAGCTTATGCAAATAATGAGTTTCAAAAAACTTATAAAATCCTAAAAGGATATCTCCAAACAAAACTTGAAAATACTGCTGATGCAATTAATTTAGTTAAAAAGTTAATAAACGACTTTAGCAAAAACGGAGTAACACAAGAAGAATTAACTCAAGCTAAAAAATTCTTAATTGGAAGCGAACCTTTAAGAAATGAGATTTTATCTCAAAGACTTCTTAGAAAATTTAAAGAATATTATTTTGGCTTGCCAAATGGGTATTATGATAAAGAGCTTGATATGATAAATGCTCTTGATTTAGATACACTAAATAACTTTATTAAAAAACATAAAGAAATCAATAATTTAAGCTTTTCAATAGTAACAAATGAAAATAACTGAAGAGAGTGCAAAAAAGCTAGGAGTTTCAACTCCAATTGAGCTTGCTTTAATAAAACCAAAAGAATGGGAAGATAATAATTTATATCCTTTTATTACTGGAAAACCTCAAGCTTTTGAAGCAGAAATTCTAAGTATTAACCACTCTTCTAAAGTTACAAGAATTAAAATGTATTTAAAAAATGTAAATACTATTGTTTGGGGAGTATTTTTTGTTTTTAAAACTTGGCATAAAGCAACTTTCAAAGAAGGAAATACACTTTATATAAGAGGTGCAGTAAATAACAATCAAATAATCCAACCAAAACCAATCTCAAAAGTTGGCGGTATTATTCCAAAATACTCTTCAAAAATAAATGAAAGAAGTCTAAAAAGCCTTATAAAAAAATATGTAACTCTTGAAAATCTTTCAATTCTTCCTAAAAAGATAGCCGAAACTTTATACTATATGCATTTTCCTAGAAATTTTGAAGATATTAAAGAAGAAAAAATTAATTATGCTCTTAAATGGACTGAAATTTTTAACTATTTATATAAACTAAGACATAAAAAACGCTCATATCCTTCTTATGAAATAAAAAAAAGCCCAGATGAGTTTATAAAAAATCTACCTTTTAAACTTACAAATGACCAAATAAAAGTCATAAAAGAGATTCAAAACGATATCTCAAAACCAATCCAAGCTAGAAGAGTAATAATAGGAGATGTAGGAAGCGGTAAAACAATAGTTATGCTTGCAACCGCCTTTATGGCTGAAAAATCAATAATTATGTGCCCTACTTCTATCTTAGCAGAGCAAATTTTTGAAGAAGCCAATAAATATTTAAAAAATGAAAAGTTTAAAATAGCTTTAGTTACACAAAAAAGCAAATTTAGTGATGCGGATTTAAAAAATGCTAATCTTTTGATTGGAACGCATGCTCTTTTGTATCAGGATTTGCCAGAAGTAAAAGTTATAATGGTAGATGAACAACACCGCTTTGGCACAAATCAAAGGGCACTGCTTGAGAAGCTTGTAACAAAAAATGAAAAAAGACCTCACTATTTTCAATTTAGTGCAACACCAATTCCTAGAACTCAGGCATTGATTCTTAGTAGTTTTGTAAATGTAAGTTTGATTAAAGAGCTACCATTTAAAAAAGATATTGAAACAAAAATTATCTCAAAAGAAGACTTTAAAGATTTAATAAATCATATAAACAGTGAAATAAATCAAGGCAATCAAGTAATAATAGTATATCCACTCGTAGAAGAATCTCAAAATTTTGAATATCAAAGCATAGAAGAAGGCAAACATTTTTGGCTTAAACATTTTGATGGAGTATATATAACACACGGCAAAGACAAAAACAAAGAAGAAATACTTAAAGAGTTTAGAGAAAAAGG
>JALVAK010000006.1 GCA_027011225.1 Nautiliaceae bacterium
TTAATTATCATAACTTTAATTATGGTTGCTATTATTATTTTTGTTGGAATTAAAAGAGATGAAAATATATTTGAATTACTTGAATTTTCTTTAGTTTTAACAGTTGCGGCAATTCCTGTTGCACTTCCGACAGTCTTAACTGTTGTAATGGCAGTTGGAGCAGTTAACCTAGCTAAAAAACAAGCAGTAGTTAGTAGACTTGCCGCTATTGAAGAGATGGCAGGTATGGATATACTTTGCTCAGATAAAACAGGAACACTAACTCAAAATAAAATGACAGTTGGTAAGCCTTTTAGTTTAACAAATCCAGCAGAAATGTTTATATACGCAGCAATTGCCTCTAAAAAAGAAAATAATGACCCTATTGAAATGCCTATTTTTGAATGGATTGAAAAACACAATATTAAACTTCCAAGATTTAAATTAATTAAATTTATTCCATTTGACCCAGTTAGAAAAAGAACTGAAGCAATTGTTGAAATTAACGGAGAAAAGATTATTGCTACAAAAGGTGCTCCTCAAGTTATTATTGAAATGTCAAACCTAACAGATGAAGAAAAAGAGAAAGTTTATAAAAAAGTTGAAGAATTTGCAGAAAATGGTTTTAGAACATTAGGAGTTGCTTTCAAAAAAGATGCACAAGATAAATTTAACTTTTTAGGGCTTATTCCTTTATATGACCCACCAAGACCTGATTCTAAAGAAGCTATTGAAGAAGCAAAAAAAAGAGGCGTAGAAGTTAAAATGGTAACAGGTGATAATGTAGCTGTTGCTAGATACATTGCAAGAATTCTTGGAATTGGAGAAAATATTTATTCAATAAAAGAGCTTAAAAATGAAACTTATGATGAATATGTAACATTAGCTGAGGTGATTTCAAAAGCTATTTTGAAAAATCTTAATTTAAGTGAAGAAGAAGTAAGAGAAAAAACAAACAAAATAGTAAAACTTGTAGAAGAAGAGATTGGCAAAAAATTAAAAAGAGGTGTTGTTAAAAGACATGAGAGTGAAATTATAAGAATTATTGAAGAGGCAAATGGATTTGCTGAGGTTTTCCCTGAAGATAAATATTTTATAGTTGATGAGCTTCAAAAAGCAGAGCATATTGTAGGTATGACAGGTGATGGTGTAAATGACGCTCCAGCTTTAAAAAAAGCTGATAGTGGTATTGCAGTAAGCGGTGCAACTGATGCGGCAAGAGCAGCAGCTGATATTATTTTAACAGCTCCAGGGCTTAAAGTAATAATTGATGCAATAAAAGAAGCTAGAATTACATTTGAGAGAATGAAAAGTTATACAATTTATAGAATTGCTGAGACTATTAGAGTTATTTTATTTATGACTTTATCAATTGTTGTTTTTAATTTCTATCCGGTAACTGCATTAATGATTATTCTTTTAGCTTTACTTAATGATATCCCTATCCTTTCAATTGCATACGATAATACTAAAATAGCAAAAAAACCAGTTCGTTGGGATATGCATGAAATGTTAGTATTATCTAGTTGGCTTGGAATTGCTGGAGTTTTAAGTAGTTTTACAATCTTTTATATTACGATGGTATATATCTATCATCATCCAATAAATCCTTATTTTCCAGAAATTCCAAAATGGGTGGATGTGCATGAGTATAAATCTTGGCTTGCATTTGTTCAGAGTCTATTTTTTACAAAACTTGTTTTAGCAGGACATTGGACTATTTTCAATACTCGTACAGCCGATTGGTTTTTTAAAAAACCTCATCCAAGCCCTATTTTAATCATAGCATTAGTAGGAACAGCTATACTTGGGCTCATTATAGGAGTATATGGCTTTGGTTTGATTACTCCTATTGGATGGAAATGGGGATTATTTTTACTTGCTTATACTCTTGTATGGTTTGTATTTAATGATGCAGTAAAAAGAGCAGTAGTTAAATATTATAGAAAAGTTAAAGGAATCAATGTATTATGAAAGAATTAATTCCTTTTTTAGTAACTATTGTTTTTTCATTCCTTGTAGGTCTTGAAGTTAGAAGTTACAAAGAATACTTCAATTTAAAATTTGAGTTTGGAAGTATAAGAACATTTACTTTTATTGGAGTTTTAGGATTTATTTTTTATAAAATAAGCTTAAATTTATACATTGCCGGATTTATTATTTTAAGCTTATTATACATGTTATATTATTTTTTTAAACTGCAAAAAAAAGAGACTAGTATTGTAACTTTTTTAGTAGCAGCAATTACTTACACATTTGGAGCAATTTCACTTACAAAGCCATTATGGTTTGTTGCATTAATTTTTGTACTTTTGGTATTTGGGTTAAATGTAAAAAAATCTTACCCTACTATAAAAATAGATTTAAATGAAGTAGAAACATTTGCTAAAATGGTTTTACTCTCAGCCGTAATACTCCCACTGCTTCCAAAAACAAAATTACCTTATATTGAGCTTAGCCCTTTTAAAATATGGTTAATTGTTGTAGTAATCTCAGCAATAAGTTATATTGGATATATTTTGCAAAAGTATGTTTTTTCAAACAAAGGATACTTTTTGACTGGGCTTGCTGGGGGAGCTTACTCATCAACTGCGACAACTGTCGTTCTTGCTTCAAAAGGCGCAATATCATGTTTGAATTCAATTACAGCTGGAATTATTGGAGCTACTGCAATTATGTATTTTAGAATTATAATAATTGCTTATATTTTCAATCACCAAGTAGCACAAAAAATTTTAATACCATATATTTTACTTGGAGCTTTTGGAATATTTATCTCTTTAATTTATCTTAAAAAAGATTTAAAAAAAGAAAAAAGTGAATTTGTCGATGCTAATCCGCTTGAGCTTAAAACTGCTTTTATATTTGCTTTTTTGTTTGTTGCTATGATTGCAATTACTAAATTTATTCATACTCATTTTGGAAATATAGGGCTTGAGATACTATCTTTTATTGTAGGTTTTACTGATATTGACCCTTTTATTTTATCTTTACTTACAGGAAAATTTAATATTACTATTGATTTAATTGCAAAACTTATTTTTATTGCAACTGCAAGTAATAATTTTTTAAAAGCATTTTATGCATATTTTTTTAGCAAAAGGAAATGCAAAATTGCAACTATTTGGCTTATTATTTTTGGGATATTAAATTTAATCATAGCTTATATTTAAAGGAGAAAAAATGAAACCTTATGAGCAATCTCACGGAGCTGCAAAAGTAGTAACAGGCTCAGCTCATCTGCTTGATACTACTAAAAACAAAATATTAATAGATTGTGGAATGTTTCAAGGAATAGATGAATATAGAAATTATGAGCCTTTTAGTTTTGATGCTAGAGAAATTAAAGCTATAGTTTTAACTCATGGACACCTAGACCATGTAGGAAGATTGCCTTTACTTTATAAATATGGGTTTAGAGGAAAAATTTATGCTCATCCAGCAACCTTTGACATAGCAAAAGTGGTTCTCTTAGATAGCGCTAAACTTCAAGAAGAAGAGTATAAAACAAGATATAAAAAAGCTCAAAGAAGAGGAAAAGAAAAGTTTGTAAGAAAACCACTTTATACAGTTGATGATGTTAAAAATATGTTTAAAAACTTAAAAAAAATTAAAGTAAAATACAATGTGCCTATAAAAATCACAGAAGATATAATAGCCACTTTTAAAGATGCTGGACATATTTTAGGGAGCAGTTTTATTGAGATTGATTTTGATTCAAAAAGAGTAGTATTTAGCGGAGATTTAGGAAATAAAGATAATAACATTTTACCTTCACCACAAAAACCAACATATGCAGATGCGCTTTTTATTGAAAGTACATATGGAGATAGATTTCATAAAAGTTTTGAAGAGAGTAAAATTGAATTTAAAAAAGCAATCTTAGATACTATATTAAGTGGAGGCAACGTAATAATTCCAACATTTGCAATTGAAAGAGCCCAACAAATATTGTGTGTATTAAAAGAGATGAATGATGAGGGTCTTTTGCCAAAAAACACAAAAGTATTTCTAGACTCACCAATGGCAGATAAAATTACAAAAATTTATAAAAAATGGCATAAAATGCTTAGAAAAAATTGTAAAAAATATAAAGAGCATCCATTTGAATTTCCTCAGCTTCATTTAGTAAAAGATGTAGAAGATTCTAAAAAAATAAATAAAATAGAAAAAGGCGCTATTATCATAGCTGGAAGTGGAATGTGCAATGGTGGAAGAATACTTCATCATCTAAAACATCGTCTTTGGAATAGAAAAAATGCAATTATTTTTGTAGGATATCAGGCAAAAGGAACTCTTGGAAGAGAAATAATTGATGGTGCAAAATTTGTAAAAATTTATCATGAAGAGATAATTGTAAGAGCTAAAATCTATACAATTAACGGCTTTTCAGCCCATGCAGACCAAAGAGAATTAATTGAATGGATGAGTGAATTTGAAAAACTTGATAGAATATTTTTAATCCATGGAGAATATGAAAAACAACTTATATTTAAAGATGCAATTCACAAAAAGATGAATAAAAATGCACATATTGTAGAATTTAGGGAGAAAATTTATCTCTAACC
>JALVAK010000007.1 GCA_027011225.1 Nautiliaceae bacterium
ATCCAATTTTGATTTTTTGGCAGTATTTTTAAAATATTTTCTTCATATTTTTTTGAAAAATTATAAGTTTCTTTAACAATTTCTTTTAATATTATATTGTTTATATCTTTAATTGCTTTATTCAAATTAATAAACAAAAAAGCACTCAATAAAAAAATAATTATTGCAAATACTAAAAAAATTATATAAAAACGTTTCATTCAACGTGACCTTTGATTTCATTAGGAATTTTTTTAAAATATTTTTTTAATATTTCTTTTTTTAATTTTAACTGAGGTCTACCTTTTCTATAATAAAAAACTCCAAAAGCATGATTGTTTTTTTTATAAAACCTATAACTTAGCGCAAAAACCGGTTTATCTAAACAACTAATATTTCCAAATACTATATCAGATTTATTACAATCAATAACTAGTTTAAATTTAGGATTTTTAAAATAAATATAGTATTTTGGAAGAGTATAAATTTTTATGATTTTTTTATCAGTAATTTTAGGAAATAAAAATAATAATAACTCGCTTAACCCTTCAATTTTAGCAAAACTAAAATTAATAAAAATAATTAAAAATATAATTTTTTTCAAAATGAATACTCCATTCCTAAATCTATTCTTCTCTCAATCAAAGGCACACTTATTGGATTATTAAAACGATTTGTTAAAGGATTAAATGAAAAGAAATTATATTTTTTGGCTTTATTTAAAATATTCTCTCCCTTAATAAAAAAACTCAAATTATCATTTTTTATATATCTTAAACCTAATGATAAATCATAATAAAACTTGCTATTTTCTTCTTTATCGATTACCAACTCTTCAAAAGCATTAATTTTTTTTATTTGATTATAATTATAAATAACAAAGCTATGAATCCTATAAATATTAACATTTGGTATATCTTTTATATAATGGAAAAAATAGCTAAAATTAAACTTACTAAATGGCTTATATCTATTTTCATATCTAAATGATAAATATTTCTCATTCATATGAGTATCAAGATTAACTAAAATTCCTTTGTTGTTTGGAAAAAAATAATGTTTTGAGCGAAAATATCCAAAAGCAAATTCAAACGTATTTTTAAAATTTTCATATTTAATATCTTCAAAAATATTATTAATAACAGCTGGCAAAAGATTTAACTTATTTATATAAAACGAATTTATTAAATAAGAATCTAGCGTATATTCTATATGAGAAAAAGCAGTTTTAAATACAAAATTTTTTTTCAAAAAAGTATGAGATATTCTATATTGTTTAGTTTTTTGGTCCTTTATTTTCCAATCGTTATCGAAATAAGAAAAAGAGTACCCAAAATTAACTAATGAATTTACACTCAAAAACTTGCTATACTGCATAAAAATTGTATAAACATCTTGTCTATGCCTATAAACAGGCAATTTAATATCATCAAAATAAATCTTTGACCAATTAAAATTTTTAAATCTATTTTTACTGCCTAATAGTAAAATATTTCCATTAAATTCTTTTTTATACTTTAGATTTATATCTACAACCTTATCAAAAGATTTTATATTTACTTTTTTAATAGGTTGATTTTCATAAACAAAAAGTACAGGAGTTTCATAATAATACGTATGATTTTTATTAAAATTAGCTCCTAAATAGAAGTTAAAATCCTTAATTTTTCTTTCATATCCAAAATGAAAAACTTTATTTTTTAAAAAGCTATCATCAACTTTTCCATCTAAACTAAATCCTAAAAACCCATCACTTTTTGATAATAAAATATAAGCTAAAATATTAGAGTGGTTATTATAAATTTTTAACAAAAATTGTTTTCTATATTGCGAATTGTGATAATCTGATTTTTCATTATCATTTGATAAATACGTATAATAAGAATACTTACCTATTTTTGCTTTTTCAAAAAATAAATATGTATCTTTATTACCTTTGCTTAAATATAAGTTATTCCCTTCATCCCTAAATGCATCTTTTGAATATAGTTTAATTACAATTAAACTTGGCTCAGTTGAAACTTCTAAAGATGGTGCTTGAGTATAAATTTCTATATGGTCAACCCATTTAATATCAATATCTCCTAAAATTGCAAGCCCACTATTATAAAGAGCACTTACCACTTCTTGATTATCTATAAAAATTTTTATAGGAGAGCTTAAAAAAGGAATAGCAGTATTTGGATTAAAAGGGTCAATAACTCCAAATCTATTAAATTTATATGTAATAGGCAAAATTTTTAATACATCTCTTAAATGAGTAATTTCTAAAGAGTTTATATCTTCTCTTGTTAGAAGATATAATATACCGCTATTTTCTTTTTTTGTTTTATTAGACAAATCATTTTTTATAGCAATTTTATATAAAATATTATCAACATTTGCAAACAGATATACAAAAATTAATAACCCTAAAATAATTCTTAACATAATCTTTCCTTAGGCTTACTAAATAAGTATCCTTGAGAATAATCAATACCTAAATTCTCTATTATATTTTGAATTTTTTCATTTTCTACATATTCTGCTATTACTTTTGCATTAATACTTTTTGCAAATTCACTTATTGCTTTAGTAATTGCATAAGAATTATTATCATTTGCTATATTTTTAATAAATTTTCCATCAATTTTTATATAATCCGCCTTAAAAAACATAAAACGCTCAAAATTAGAATGCATTGTTCCAAAATCATCAATTGCTATTTTAAATCCTAATTTTTCTAAAACTCTTAATTTATCTAAAATTGCACTATTTTCAATCTGACCTATACCTTCTAAAACTTCTAAGATAATTCTATCTTTTTTAATATTATAATACTTTGTTTTTTCTAATAAATAATCAATAAGCTCATCACTTCTTAAATCCGCATCTGTCAAATTTATAGAAAATTCATAATCATTATTACTAAACACTCTAAAAGATTTATCAATAATTTGCTTAGTAATATCAGTAATAAAACCACCTTTTTGTGCAATATCTATAAAATTATTAGGAGAGATTATTTCATTATCACTTTTTATTCTAGCTAGCACTTCATATTTTGTAATCTTTTTTAATTTATTATCATAAATACCTTGAAAAAAAGGAATGATTTGCTCATTTTTTATAGCTTCTTTTAAAAGAGGTAAATATTTATTTACTTTTAATTGAAACTTCTCAATATCCAAATCTCTAGAATATATTACACATTTTTTACCTTTTCTTTTAGCTTCTTTTAAAGCTAAAGAAGCTTTTTTTAATAAATTATCTCCTTTTGCTATTCCTATAGTAAAATCAATTGGCATAAAATGGCTATCATCTATCTTAAAATGAGGTATTAAAATAGAATTTATATCAATATCTTTTAATATAGCAAACTCATCATTTCCTAAATAGTATACATCTTCAAATTGTTTTAGATAAGAAGCTACATATTTTAATAATTCATCTCCCTTTTCATATCCATATACAATATTCACACTATCAAAATTATTAATATTTAAAATTGTAATACTTTTTTTATTTTTTATATCTTTTAAAAGGGCTGTTCTATTTTTTAATAAAGTCAGCTCATCATAATATGTTTTAAATTCAATTTCTTTAATTTTTTTCTTAAGCTCTTTTTGTAAAACTTCATTAAAATTTTTTATAAGTTTTTCATTTTGAATAACTGATGCTACTCTTTTTAAAATTAAAATTAACTTTTCTAGTTTTATAGGCTTTACTAAAAAACCATCTGCCCCATTTTCAATAGCCTCAAATAAATACTTACTATCACTATATGCTGTAACTAAAATTACTTTTTGATTTTTATTTTTATTTTTAATAATCTTTAAAAGCTCAATGCCATCCATCTCTGGCATCAAAATATCACTAAATAT
Source organism: Nautiliaceae bacterium (assembly GCA_027011225.1). Lineage (GTDB taxonomy): Bacteria > Campylobacterota > Campylobacteria > Campylobacterales > Nautiliaceae > JALTBU01. The sequence continues at coordinate 3,843 of JALVAK010000007.1, forward strand.
GATATCGTAACTGTTTTGTTTCATTTTCTCTAATGCTTCTTTAGTATTTGTAGCTATATCTACTTCTTTAAAAAAAAGCAAAAAAAGCTCTTTCATTTTTTCTATTACTTCATTATCATCATCTACTAATAATACATTAAGAGATTTTGTAAGGTTGTTTATCTGCATAAAAATCCTTATTTAACACAAAGTCTTATCGGTTATTCTCCTTAAAAAAAAGTAAGTAGCATCATCATCTTGAGCAATAATTTTTTCTTTTCTTTTTTTCTCAAATTCATCTAAAGAATCAGACTCTAAAAAATCTTTTTCTATATATGATAAGTATATTTTATTGTCCTTTGTAATGCTCTCTGTAATACCATCGGTACAAATTAACATTTTTTTAACATTTTTTAAACAAAACTCTGAAAATTTTATATTTCTTGTAGAAGATGATAAAGGAGGATTGTTAGATTTTATCTTCTCTACTTTGTTATCAATTTGGAGAAAAATAGAAGGCATACTAAAAGAAGCAAATCTTAATATTTCATTTTCTATTTTATAAATTCCAAAACACAAAATTTCATAATCTAAAAGATTGTTTTTCATAAATAAAGAGAATTCTTCTACTATGTTTTCAAAATATTCACCCCTATCTACCAAATAATTAAAAAATGCAGTTGCCATCATTGCAGTAATAGAAGCAGAAACTCCCTTGCCCATAGCATCTACTAAAAATATACAATTTCTTCTTATAGAAAAGCTATCTCCACTTGTAATATCTAAAGGATTATAAAACTCTTCTATAAAAAAAGAATCTATTATATCCTTTTCAATTCTTATAATTTTTTTCTCTTTTTCTAGCGCTAATTTCTCTTGATAATTTTTATACTTAATCTTATCTCTTAAAGACTTAAATAAAATTCTGTTAATAAGAGCATACTTAGAAGCTTTCTCAAAAGCATTTAATAATTTATCTTTTGTTACAGGTTTTTTTACAAATGCAGTTATATTTAAATTAATTGCTTTTGCAAGCATCTCTTTATTATCAAATGCTGAGACTAAAATAATTGGAATATCTCTATCAAGCTTTCTAATCTCTTCTACCATCTCAAGACCACTCATATTAGGCATAATCTCATCTGTTAAAATAATATCAGGAGAGTGTTTTTTAAACGCTTCTAACCCCTCTTTCCCATCAGTAGCGACATAAACTTCTTTAAAAATTAAAGATAACAGCTCTTTATAAACTTCTATTACTTCTTTACTATCTTCTACACATAAAATACTAAACCTTTTAAAATCCATCATCTTTTCCTATGAATAAGACACTATTACCTTTTTTATTATAAAAAATATAAGCAAACTTCTCACACATCTTAATACCCATACCATTAAAAACCCCTCTTTTTTGATTAAGCCTAAATCCCTCTCCCTCATCAGTTATTTTTACAAAAACATACTTATCTTTTTTTTCTACACATACTTCAATTTTTTTGTTTACCTCTTTTTTCAAAAAGTCAAAATATTTATCTTTTTTTATAAGCTCTTCTTTTTCTTTAAAACTAAGAGCCAAATTACCATGCTCATAAGCATTAAAAAAAAGCTCATTAAACACCAACATTAAATTTGATTTTTTTACGAAATTTGAAAAAAAGTTCTCAGCCTCTTTAAAAGAAGAATACCTAGTAGGAAATAGCTTACATTCAAAATCAACATCCAAAACCTGCAAAACAATAAATTTATCATCAGAATATAAAATTTCATTTACAAATTTTTCTATATTTATATTCTCTTCCGTAATAAGAATTTTTTCAAATTCATCTAGACTATATTTTCCGTTTATAACTTTGCTTACTTTTTTATTTTTTAATACATATGCACTAACAAATAAATATATGCTGTTATTATCTATTTTAAAATAGCTATTTTCATAAAAGTTATTTATCTCATAACCTTTATTTAAAATAACTACATTATCTATAAACCGCCCAATCAAAATTAAAAACCTTAAATTTTAAATTTAGATATCTCTCTCTCAAGTGCTTGCGCATCTTTTTCTAAAGTTTTAGCAGAATTTTCAAGCTTTTTCCTATAAACAAAATTTTCTTTTGTAATATTTACTAAATCTGTCATTTTTTGAATTAACTCTTTAGTCTTAGTTGCTATATAAGTTCCTTTATGCATAGCATCTTTTGATTTTTCCACTGTACTTAATAAATTCTCTCTTGTGGAATTTGAAGCATTAATTAAATCTTTTGCATAATCAGAAATTTCATTCATATCTTTTGTAGTATCATCAACTTTACTTGCTATATCTACAATATTTTGATTAATTAAATTTAAATTTACTTCAATCTCATTTAAACTTTTTTGAGTCCTTTCAGCCAATTTTCTAACTTCATCTGCTACAACTGCAAACCCTCTTCCATGCTCCCCTGCTCTAGCCGCCTCTATTGCCGCATTAAGTGCAAGCAAGCTTGTTTGGTCTGCAATTTCTGAAATAATAGATAAAATATCTTTAATATTTTCTGCTTGGTCTTTAAGAGCAGTAACTTTTTCATTAAGCTCATGTTGTTTTTCATTTCTAAACTCTATTTTTTTAACAACATCTTCTAATTTATCAGCAAATTTTTCTAAAAATTCAAAAGTTTTTTGCAAATCTTCTGTTACAGAAATAGATGCTTCTTCTAAATCATCAAGCTTAGTTGCGACTTCATCAACTAATTCTTTCATTTTTTCTGTAGATTCATCAACTTTCTCACCATTTTCTAACAATTCTTTTGAAATTTGATTTATTTTTTTACTCTCTTGCAAAGTAGATATGGATACATTTTTTACACTTTCTAAAGAATTTCTAAAATTATCTATCATAATTTTTAAAGCGCTAAGTATTTCGCCTATTTCATCTTTTGAAGTATTATTAATATCGCAAGTCAAATCCAAATTATCAACTACACATCTTATTTTATCTACTCCATAAGAGACTTTTTTACTAATATCTTTAATAATCCAAACTATTACTAAAATTGAAAAAATAGAAAATAATAATACAAATGAAATTAAAGTACCATATTTAATATAAAAATCTTTTTTTAATGTCTCAATTGTTTTTATATTCTCTTTTGAGATAAAATCATCAACTTTTTTCAATAAATTAATCTTAGCAGTAATAGTTTTAAACCAATACTCAGCATCAACTCCAAAATGCCCTACTTTATGTAATTTTCTAGCAATATTCTCCATTCTTGTTACTTCTTTAACTACAGGAGATGACATAACTTTTTCATAGTATTTTATATATTTAAATGGAGCTATAGCTTTAAAAGCATCAATATAAGCATTCTGCTCAGCTAATAAGGTTATAAATTTTGTATACATTCCAGGCAAAAATTTATCTGCTCCAAATGTAGCACTAAGCACTGCTCTTTCAATTCCGCTTCTCTCTTTTGCTTTTAAGAAATTTGTATACCCATCAAGAGATTTAATAAGCTTTGGAGTTTGAGAGTATCTAGCAGTTAAAGCTACAATATCTAAAATTACTTTATTCATAGAAGTATAAAATTTAAGCTCTTCACTAACTGGAATTTTTAAATTATCTACTTGTTTTCTAATTTCAGGAAGTTTTGCAATATAATTTTGTAAAATATTTAATTTTTCTTTTAAAAGAGGCGGATATTCTTTAGCATTAAAATGTTTTAAAAACTCTTGCAATTCTTTTAATCTTTTATCAGTTAAAATCCTTTGTTTTCTTAAAATTTCTCTAAATTTTTTACCTTTGCTTCCTAAAAATCCAGCACTAGCTCCTCTTTCTTTTTGAGTTTCGTGAATAAACTTACTTAATTTATCTGATAAAAAGACTAAATTTTCTGTTTTATTTAATGCATTTACATTTTTATACATATCATAAAATAAATAAGACAAAATAATTAAAGATAACGACAAAACAAGTACAATAATAATATTTAATTTACCCTTAATAGACATTATAACTTCCTTATATTAAACAATGAAACTAAGCCAAGCTCATCAAATAAATCGTACAAATCCTCTTTTACTTTAATAGTTATATTAATTCCTTCATCTACTAATTTATTTAAATACCCAATTACAGAAGAAGTTATAGAAATTGAATCTATAAGATTTATAATGATGTTATCGTACATTTTTTTTATGCTATCTAATTCCGCTTTTATAATTTCAAAATCTTCTAATGATTTTATATTCCCATAAACATATAAAATATTTCCCTCTCTTTTAATTTCCATAACGAACCTTTATATCGATTTAATAATCTTATTAGCAACTCCTAAATCTATATCTCCTCTTTGTTTAAGTCTTTTCATAATCTCACCAATATTTTTAGAGCCTATTTCATCAATAATCTCTTCAATTACTTTTTTTGTCTCTTCTTCATTTAGCATTTTTGGCAAAAACTCTTCATAAATTTCAAGCTCTTTTTTAGCTTCCTCAATCCCAGCATCAATTGATTCTTTTGCCATTTTTGCAAGTTTTTTAGCAGCCTCAGTTATATGTTTTTGACTAACTTCTTCATTTTTTTCTTTTGCAATTTTTTGAGCGCTATCAACTAGCATCATTAATGCATTTGCCTTTGTTTTATCTTCTCTTTTTGCTTTCATCATCATTTTTTTAAGCTCTATTATTGTCATTTTCTCTCCTTTGCTTATTTTCCAACACAAAAATTTCCAAACATTTTATCAAGCATTTCATCATATTCAAAAGGTTTTGTAATAGAAGATATTTCTTTTATTGCATTTTGAATATTATAGCTAAATAGCTCTAATTCCCCAGTATTTAAAAATTCCTCTGCTTCATTTATCTCTTTTAAAGCTTTTTCAACTGCATTAACTTGTCTTGTAGAAATTAACACATAATCATCTTCACTATTATAATTATCGAGAATTTTCTCAATTTCTTTAGCAAGAGGAGAAATATCTTCTTTAGTAGAAATTTTAACTACTCTAAACTCTTTAAACTTATCTAAATCAATACTAATGCCTTTATCTATTTTATTAATTACAACAATCACATCTTTTTTTACATCTTTAATTAAATTTAATATCTCTTCATCCTCTTGAGTAAAAGAAGTCGCATCAAAAACAGCTAATATAATATCGCTTTTTTTTATAGCTTCTTTACTTCTCTCAACACCTATTTTTTCAATCTCATCTTTTGCTTCTCTAATTCCTGCAGTATCTACAAATCTTATTAAATGCTCACCTATTTGCACATCTTCTTCTATTGTATCGCGAGTAGTCCCAGCAATATCGCTTACAATTGCCCTATTTGTATTAAGCAGTGCATTTAAAATAGAGCTTTTACCAACATTTGGCTTACCAATAATAGCTACTTTATATCCGCTAAGCATTCCTTCTCTTCTTTTTGAAGCTTCAAGAGTTTTTTGCAATAATTTTTTTATATTATCAAGCCTACTTCTTATATCACTATCCATACTCTGAGGCAAATCTTCTTCTGCATAATCTATAAATACTTCAGCATAAGCCATTATTTCTATTAATTTGTCTCTAATTTCATCTACAAATTTTTGAAGCTCACCTTCAAGTTGCCTTGATAAAAGTTTAGCTCCCTCTTTTGATTTTGTTTGTATTAGCTTTGCAATTGCTTCTGCTTGAGACGCATCAATTTTTCCATTTAAAAATGCTCTTTTAGTAAATTCTCCAGGCTCAGCTATTCTTGCACCATATTTAAGTAAAGTCTCAAGTACCAACTTAGAAACAGCATACCCACCATGACATTGAAACTCAACAACATCTTCACCAGTAAAAGAATGAGGAGCTTTAAAATATATAACAAGCCCTATATCAATTAATGAATTTTCATAATCATAAAGCTTTGATAAAGTAGCATAACGAGGCTTTAGCTCTTTTTTTGTAACCTTTTTAGCTATTTCTAATGCTTTATCGCCTGAGAGTCTAACAATGGAGATAGCTCCAACACCTTTAGGTGTTGCTATCGCTGCTATTGTGTCCATTTTTTTCTCCAACTACTACATATTTCTCACCATTTCTCTCTTTTATTTTAACATATTTATCAGGAAGCTTTTCTCTTAAAATTTCTAATGCTAAAAATGCCAAAATCCCATCTAAAGGTTTTGTGCGACCATACCCTCTTTTTTTTATTTTTTCCTCTATAAAAAAGTCAATATATTCTTTTAATTTTTCTTTTTGAGATTTTAAAAACTCTGCAATCTCAAGTCTTACTTTATATCCGTATTTTTGATGGATATAATTATAAAGCATATAATTTAATGCATTATATCTAAAGCCTTCTTTACCAATTAAAAGTGGCGCATCTTCTCCATCTAAATGAATATAAATTGTCTCATCATCATATTTTGAGACCTCTTTTACTTCTATTTTATAACAAGATTTTTTAAAAAGCTCACTTAATTCTTTTTTTACTTTCTCTATTACTTTTTCAATATCTAAACTCTCTTCTACTTCAATAATAGCAGGTTTAGCAAAAATACCAAAAATTCCTTTACTTGGATATTGAATCACTTTTGCATCAATATCAGCAACAGAGCAATTTAATATTTCTGCTGCTTTTTCATATGCTTCTTGTAAAGTTTTTGCTTCTATTCTCAAGCTTTAGCCTTTTTTTTACTTTCCATAATTTTATTAATAATTAATTGTTGCAAGATTGATAAAATATTATTTGTTGTCCAATAAAGCACTAAACCTGCCGGGAATGTCGCCATCATAATAGTAAAAATAACTGGTAAAAATTTAAATATTTTCTCTTGAGTTTTATCTTGAAAATTAGTTGGTGTTAGTTTTTGATGAATATACATAGTTATACCCATAAGTATTGGCAAAATAAAATATGGGTCCATTTCACTTAAATCTTTAATCCATAAAAAGTGAGCGCCTTTTAGCTCAATTGAATATAATAAAAGTTTATATATTCCATAAAAAATCGGGATTTGAATAAGAAGCGGCAAACATCCACCAAGTGGATTTGCATTATGCTCTTTATAAAGTTTCATCATATGCATTTGCATCTTTTGAGGCTCATTTTTATATTTTAGCTGAATCTCTTTCATTTTTGGAGCTAGCTCTTTTAATTTGTACATACTCACCATTCCCTTATATGTAAGAGGGAATAAAAGAAGTCTTACAATAACAACCAATAAAATTATCGCTAATCCCCAACTTCCTACAATTTTATATAAAAAGTCAAGTAATATAAATAAGTTTCTTGCAAAAAATGTTCCAACACCATATTGAACCACATCAATTAATTCTTTATCAATACTTGCTAAAGTATCTACATATTTTGGTCCAATATAGCCTATAAGATTTAAATTTTTATCACTTTCAATAAAAAGCACTGGATTTTTTTCTTCATCCGGCACTACTACAACTTTAAAAGGATTTTTATTAAAAAATAAAGTAGTATAGTATCTATCAAAGCCTGCAGCAATTATTGCATTATTAATTGTTTCATTCTCAGCATCTCCATCTTCTATTATTTTTAATGTACCATCTTTTTTCTTTATTAAAGCTCCATGAATAGTTAATGCATCTACCGCTACAGATGGTCTATAACCTGGAGATATAAAGTATTTAACATTTTTAGATAGTATTAATTTTAAATCATATCTTCCATTAGGATAAAAAGTGAGTATTTTTTTTACTACTAGCCCATTTAAATTTTGCTCTATAGTAAGTGTTTGTGGTTTATTTTTAATAATAATTTCTTTTTTATCAACACTCACAGGAATTTTAAAAGCAAGATTATTTAAATGCTCATTTGCAAACCTAATCTCAAGAGGTTTTGGAAGTTTTGGAGAGACTAAATTAAGCTCTTTTCCTTTTTCATTAAACTTTTTATCTCTTAGCAAAAATTTACTTATTCTTCCAAATTCATCTATTTTTATATCAAATTTTTCAGACTTAACCTCAGCAACAATTTTTACATCTTTCACATCTTTAGATACTGGTTTTTGTTTTGAAGTTATTTTTTGCTCTTTTATTTTAGCTTGAGGTTGCAATATAAAATAATCATACGCTAAAAAAAACGCAAATGAAATAATAGTTGCAATTATTATTCTTCTTAAATTATCTCTACCATTCATTATATACCTTTATTACATAATATTTATCTTTTTCTTTTGGTACTAAAAAATATTTAATTTTATCTTTTTTACCATAAATTATTTGAGTTATTTTTCTTTTAACTACAGGATAATCAATCCCACCTTTAAATAACTGATTGCATCTTAATATTCTAAGAGCTGATTTAAAAAATGCACTAAAAATATTATCATTTTCTATTTCCCAAATTGCATATTCACTGCAAGTTGGATGATATCTGCAATTATTTCCTAATGCTGGGCTTATAAAATATTGATAAAACTTAACTAATTTTAGAAATAATTTTTTTAAAGTCATTTCTTAATTTTTCAAATTCAATTTCTGATATGTCTTTTTTAACTACAATTACAAACTTACCGCTATTTAATAGCTCTTTACATAAATATCTTAGTCTTCTTTTAATTTTATTTCTAACAACTGCTTTTTTAGAAATTTTTTTAGATACAACTATCGCAATTTGCAATTCATTATAAGGAAGAAAAAAAGTTATTAAATACTCTGTATATATTTTTCTTCCGCGTTTATATAAATAGATTATATCCTCTTTTTTTAAACTGCTAATCTTTTTCTACCTTTAGCTCTTCTTCTTTTTAATACTTTTCTACCACCTTTTGTTTTCATTCTCGCTCTAAATCCATGAGTTCTTTCTCTTCTGATTCTACTTGGCTGATACGTTCTTTTCATTACTTCTCCTTTCTTTGTTTTGAGTTAAGAATTTTACCAAAAGATACTTAGATAATACAACTTAATTTATGGATTTTGCAAAGTCATTTTTACTTTTCTTATATTTATATTAGGAAGTCTTGAAGTGACACTCACATAAACCAAAACACTTCCATTTGTATCTTTAGTATATATCTTTGTGCAATTATTATCATTGCAATTTGTTAAGAAATAATGAAACTTAATATTGGCATTAAAAAATGGATAAGTAATATTTATCTCATTAACTCTTTTAGAGCTAAAATCATGCCCATGCAATGCAAGAATTGCATACTCAGTAGCACTTCTTAGAGCTAAATTTGCTCTTATATCCATAATAGAGCTTGATGCATGGTAAGTGCTTGAAGCACTAAATTTCATTATCATTATTCCAATAAACGCCATAATAACCATAAAAATTATACTAAGTAAAAGTGAAAATCCCTTTTTCAAAACACTATCCTTTCTTTACATATTGTAAGAGAATTATTTGAATCAACTTTAATTGATGGATTTTGAATACACAAATAAAGTCTTAACACTCCATTTTGCTCTTTAAATTTAAATTGAACAACATGAGTTGCTATTACAGATTTATTACCATCTGTAAAGTTTTCATCTTTCCATGGGTAATAATTCTGAATAAGAGTTAAATTATAATCATTAGTTTTTTGGTTATAAACAGGTACTATTGCCTCTGCTCCGTTACATATATAAAAACCTTCATAAACACTTGATTGATTAGACTCATTTATCTCTTTTATTCTAATAGTAGAATTATCAATAATCTGAATTATTTTATAAACATTTTTTGCAGGATTTCCATACCAGCCATATGATTGATTTATATCTATAAAATCTCCTCTCCCATCTGGACCACTAAAAATTAACGTAGCATAAGTTTTACTAAATACTTCGTTTGAATTTGTTATATTAAATCCCCAAGATTTTAAATATTCGCTTATAATATCAGCTGTTATATTCATATCAGAATAAGGAATGCTTATATTATAATCTCCTCCATTTGAGTTATTTTTTTGAGTTTTTATCAAATCTACAAATTCCGCCCATCCAGGAGTTACTCTTTTTAATGTATTATTCCACTCTCCTCTTTTTGAAGAGTAGTCTTTCCTTATCCATTCAATAACAGGATATTTATAAGCGTTATTTTTAGTTAAATTTTTAATAGAAATAAATCCTTTAACATTTCCATTAATACAATCATTGTTTGTAGCATTACACTCTGTAGCAATAACACTATTTGCGATTCTATTTTCAAGTTTAGCTGCTAAAGAATTTAAAATCAAATCTGTATCATACACAAGTTTATTTGTAGCCTTTGTAATGGCATAGTTTTTGTATACTTTCAGCAAAATTTCGGTTGAAATAGTCGCTAAAATTCCTAAGATTATCAAAACTACAATTAATTCTAATAAAGTAAATGACTTTTTCATCGTGCAATCTCTTCTAATGATAAATATTTGCTAGCCCCTATATTCATAGCAGGGTATGAGATATTTATATCTGTATTATCTACATTAGCATGAATGGTAATTAATTTAATACTAGTATTATTAGCATTTGATGAGGTATCGATGCTAAATTTGATTTTATCTGAAGAATAATTAGCATCATCTTTAATATACTTAACTTTTACATACAATGTTACATCTCCAAAACTCAAAAGTGTTTCGTTAAAATCGTTATAATCATCAATATCATCATAAGCAGAATCATTACTCTCACCACTATCTGCTCCAATATGGCTTGTCGTATCGCTTGTACCACTTCTTAAAATATTATTATTAATTTGATGTTTACCTACTCTGTTTAATTCGTTTGGATAAACTCTTATAAAAAGCTCGCTATCACCGCCGGTTGCGTTCAATTCTTTATAATAATTTTCTTTAATTGTGTTATTTTCGTCAAAATATAAAGAATTGATAAGATTAAGCAAAGAAAACTCTTGATAAAAAATCTCTTCTTTCATAGAGGTTTTTAAACTATTAGTTGAGGTTTGAAGCATAATCGGTAAAGTAACTGCAATAATCCCAATTACAATCAAAGATACTAATATCTCAATTAATGTAAAAGCATTAGATTTTTTTTGATTTTTCATAAGTTTTTACTACCCCTTTTATAATTTTTCCTCTAACACCTTCTTTTTCAAGCTCATAAATCCCCTCAGCCGTAGTGCCTTTTGGAGACATTACTTTATTTTTAATCTCAGGAAATTCTTCTTTTAAAGCTGCAAAGCTTTTAAAAAGACCCTGAGTTAGTTTATTAGCTACTTCTCTTTTTAAGCCTATATAAACTCCCCCATCACTAATCGCTTCTGCAATTATAGCCAAAAATGCAGGTCCACTTCCAATAATTGCAGTTGCCATATCAATTTCATCATCACTATTTAACCAAATAACATCTCCAATTTTGCTTAAAATCTCAAAAGCTATCTCTTTTGCTTCAATATCCCCTGTTATTGCAGTAGTAGAAGCACCATATTTTGCTGCAATATTTGGCATAGCTCTTATATAGCTTTTTGCTTTGATATATTTTTGAAGCTCTATTAGAGGTTTACCTGCTAAAATAGAAATTAAAACCTCAGCCTCTCCTTTTATTCTCATAGAAACTTCTTGAAGCGCATATGGTTTTATAGCTAAAATCACTACTTTTTTACTTATATCATACCCATCTATAAGATTATATTTACACCCAATTTCATTAGCTAACTTTTTAAGTTTATTTTCATCTCTTCCTACTACTTCTACTTCTTGCATATTCCATCCACTATTTTTCATACCAAGAAGTATAGCTTTTGCCATTTCACCATATCCAATAATACTAACTTTCATCTCTCTCTCCTAAAAAGTCTCCTATTTCTTGTGCTAGCGAATAATTATACTTATCAAGCACAACTTGCCCAAATACTTTATCTTGAGTATTAAAAACCAAAGGAGCTGCAAAATTTATAGTAGATTTATCAAATGGCGTATTTGGAGTTAAAATATTTAAAACTATTACATTATCTTCTTTTAAATTAAGCTTTTTAGCAATCTCATCATCAATTTCAAATTCATAATCATCTCTTAAAAAAAATGGATTTATAAGAGTAAAAGAAGCATTTTTACCCTCTAACTTATAAAAAGGACCTTCTATATGAGAGAGCTCATACTCTTTTTCATCTTCAAACCCAAGTATTGGCAATATTGCTTTATATTTCATCAATATCCTTTAAAAACGCTTTTTATAATTATAGTATAATTACGCTAAAAAAGGATAGCGGTGAGAGAATATAATCCTAAAGAGTTTGAAACATCTACATATAAAACTTGGGAAGAAAATGGATTTTTTGAGGTTGATTATTCTAAAGATAAAAATTTCTGCATTATGATGCCTCCACCTAATGTTACAGGAAGTTTGCATATTGGACACGCTTTAACTTTTACTCTTCAAGATATAATGGTTAGATACAAAAGAATGGATGGATATGCAACTCTTTGGCAACCAGGAACAGACCATGCCGGAATTGCTACTCAAAATGTTGTAGAAAAACAAATCTTAGCTGAAGGAAAAACAAAAGAAGAATTAGGTCGCGAAGAATTTCTAAAAAGAGTTTGGGAGTGGAAAGAATACTCAGGCGGAACTATTACAAAACAATTAAGAAGACTTGGAGCAAGCCCTGCTTGGTCTAGAGAGCGCTTTACAATGGATGAAGGTCTTCAAAGAGCTGTTAGGGTTGCTTTTAAAAAATTATATGATGAGGGGCTAATTGTAAAAGGCAATTATATGGTTAACTGGTGTCCTAAAGATGGGGCATTAAGTGACATTGAAGTAGAATATGAAACACATGAGGGAAAACTTGTTTATATAAAATATCCAATCGTTGATAGTGATGAATATATTGTAGTAGCGACCACTAGACCTGAGACATATTTTGGAGATACTGCCGTTATGGTAAATCCAGAGGATAAAAGATATAAACATTTAATTGGAAAAAAAGTAAGATTACCACTAATAAATAGAGAAATTCCAATCATTGCAGATGAATATGTTGATATGGAATTTGGGACAGGTGCAGTAAAAGTAACTCCAGCTCACGACCCAAACGACTATGAAGTAGGACTAAGACACAATCTTGATATTATTAAAGTTTTTGATGAAAAAGGTATTTTAAACGAAAATGCTGGAGAATTTGCTGGAAGAGATAGACTTGAAGCTAGAGAAGATATTATTAAAAAACTAAAAAAAGAAGGCTTTATCGAAAAAATAGAGCCTCACACTCATCAGGTAGGACACTGCTATAGATGTAAAAGCGTAATTGAGCCATATGTTTCAACTCAATGGTTTTTGAAAAAAGAGATAGCAAAACCAGCAATTGAAGCAGCAAATAAAGGTGAAGTTAAATTTCATCCACCTCAATGGAAAAACAACTATGATGCTTGGATGAGAGAGCTTAGAGATTGGTGTATTTCACGCCAGCTTTGGTGGGGGCATCAAATTCCTGTTTATTATTGTGATGATTGTGGGAATGAATGGGCAAGTGTTGAAGAGCCGAGTAAATGTCCAAAATGTCATTCTAAAAATTTCCATCAAGACCCAGATGTTCTTGATACTTGGTTTAGCTCAGCGCTATGGCCATTTTCTACTCTTGGATGGGAAAATGGTGAGTGGGGTAAAGGCATTAAATGGAGGGAAGAGGATTTAGAGAGATTTTATCCAAATAATTTGCTAATTACTGGATTTGATATTTTATTTTTCTGGGTTGCAAGAATGATGATGATGGGAGTGCATTTTCTAAAAGAAGTGCCTTTTAGAGATGTTTATCTTCATGCACTTGTAAGAGATGAGCATGGTCAAAAAATGAGCAAATCCAAAGGAAATGTAATTGACCCGCTTGAGATGATTGAAAAATATTCAGCTGATGCGCTTAGATTTACTCTTGCAATCCTTGCAGTTCAAGGAAGAGATATAAAACTATCTGAAAATAAAATGATTGAGAGTAGAAACTTTACAAATAAACTCTATAACGCAGCAAGATTTTTAAAAATGCATCAAGAAAACTTTAAAGACCTTAAAGAAATTGAAATTAAAACAGAGCTTGGAAAATGGATGCTTTATAAATTCAATGAAGCTGTTAAAAATGTTAGACGTGAGCTTGATGAATATAGATTTAATGATGCCGCAATGACACTTTATAGATATTTATGGAATGATTTTTGTGACTGGGGAATTGAGCTTAGCAAAGTTAGCAAAGAATCAATTAGTGAGCTTGGAAGTATATTTAAAGAATCAATGAAACTACTTCATCCTTTTATGCCGTTTATTACAGAGTTTTTATATCAAGAATTAAGCGAAAATAAAGATATTTCTAAAAATACAATTATGCTAAAAGAATACCCTAAAGCTAAAGAAGTAGAAAAACCAGCTGATTTTGACTTAATAATTGAAGCTATTGTAAGCCTTAGAAGAATAAAAGCCTTAACTCAAAGTAACTTTAAAAAAGCATATGTTTTAGCTAAATTACCAGAAATGGCAAAAGAATATATTAAAAAACTTGCAAAAGTTGATGAGGTTGAATTTATCAATAAGCCTATTGAAAATGCTATAAGAGATATAAGCGATAATCTAGAAACAATGGTAAGAAAAGAAGATATTGATATTGAGCCAATTATAAAAAGACTTGAAAATCAAAAAACAAAATTACAAAAAGAAATTACAAAGCTTGAAAAAAAACTAGCTAATAAAAATTTCTTAGAGCGTGCTCCAAAAGATGTAGTAGAAAAAAATAAAAAAGAGCTTAATGAATTTAAAGAAAAATATTCAAAAATTGAAGAAGAATTAAGGAAATTAAATGCGTAAAATATTATTTTTAATCCCTCTTTTTTTTCTTGCTTGCTCTCATCAACCAAATAAAAACTCACATAATGAATTAAAAATTCATCAGCAACTAAGAAAAGATATACAAAACTATTATCTTGATAATGCAGATGATGATTTAATGAATCTTGAAGCAGAATTTCCAAGCTCTCCTTATATAAAAAGCGATTTATTAATTCTTTATTTAGCACATCTAAAAAATGAAGATTATATATTAGCTAAATTTTATCTAAATCAGTATGAAAAAAGATTTGCAAGCGCTGCTGAAATTCCATGGTGCGAATATCAAAAAATAAAAATTGATTTTTTATCTTATAAAAACGCATACACAAATCAAAAAAAGATTTTAGACTTAATGAATGAATGTAAAAATTACAAATTGAATTATCCTAACTCAACTTTCTTACCAGAAATTAACACAATTTATATTAAATCTCTCTTGACAAATAAATATCTTGATGATAAAATATATAAACTTTATAAAAAACTTGGAAAAAATAAAGCAGCCCAAAAATATAAAACAAACATACCAAAAAACTCGCGCCCGCCTTATGTACCTTGGTATAAAAAACTATTTTATTGGTAAGGAGAAATATGACTTTAGAAAACTATGAAAAATTACCAGCAGAAATTCCTGTTATTGTTCAAAATGAATTAATTTACCCTTTTATGATTATTCCTATATTTCTTGAAAAGAAAGAAGACATTTTAGCTGTACAAAAAGCAATAAATGACCATTCTTTACTTTTTATAAGTATAAATGATGAAAAAGGCACATATGGGACAATTGGTACTATTATTAGAAAAGTGACTCTGCCGGAAGGAAAAGTAAAAATACTTTTTCAAGGTTTAACAAGAGGGAAAATATTAGAAGTTCTTGATAAAAATCCTACAATTGCGCTTGTTGATAAAGTTGAGAGCGAAAAGAAAGATGAAAAAGAGATAAAAGCACTGCTTGAGACTTTAAAAGAGCATATAGCAACTCTAAGCGAGCTAAATCCTTTCTTTCCAAAAGATTTTATAAAAATAGTAGATAGCAACACAGATGCTGATAGAATTGTAGATATTATTGCATCTTCACTTAAACTTCCAGTAGAAAAAGGTTATGAGCTTTTTAAAGAAACAGATTCAAAAGAAAGACTTATAAAACTTATACATTTTATTTTAGAAGATATTGAAGCAATAAAACTTAAAAATGAATTAAATAAAAAAGTAATGGAGCAAGTCCAAGAAGCAAATAGAGAGCATCTTTTAAAACAGCAACTAAAGCTCATCCAAAAAGAGCTTGGAATGACAAATGAGCTTGAAGAAGAGATAAAAGAGTATTATGAAAAACTTGAAAAATTAAAACCTTGTATGAGAGAAGATGCATATAAAGAGATAAAAAAGCAAATTGATAGACTCTCTAGAATGCATCCAGATTCAGCTGAAGCTACTACTACAATGAATTACATTGAATGGGCGCTAGAAGTGCCATTTTGTAATTATGCAAAAGAAGAATTTTCAATTGATGAGCTTAAAGATAGGCTTGATAAAGACCATTATGGTCTAAAAAAGATAAAAGAGAGAATCATAGAGCATTTTGCAGCTAAAGAGCTTGCTAAAAAAAGAGGAGAAGAATTTAGCGGAGCAACTTTATGTTTTGTAGGACCTCCAGGAGTTGGTAAAACATCTCTTGCTAATTCAATTGCAAAAGCACTTGATAGAAATCTAGTTAGAATTGCTTTAGGTGGTCTTGAAGATGTAAATGAGCTAAGAGGTCATAGAAGAACATATATTGGAGCAATGCCAGGTAGAATTGCACAAGGTCTTATTAATGCAAAAGAGATGAATCCTGTAATGGTGCTTGATGAAATAGATAAAATAGCTAGATTCAAAGGAGACCCAACAGCAGTTTTACTTGAAATACTTGACCCTGAGCAAAATAAAAATTTTAGAGACCTTTATTTAAATTTTGATTTAGACTTAAGTAAAATCTTATTTATAGCAACAGCAAACGACCCAAGCACTATCCCAGCACCTCTTAGAGATAGAATGGAGATGATTTTTCTTGGAAGCTATACTCCACAAGAGAAGTTTCAAATTGCAAAAAGATATTTAATTCCACAAGAGATGAAAAAACATTCTCTAAAACCAAGTGAAGTTAGTATTTCTGATGCAGCCCTAAGAGAAATAATTGATAAATATACAAAAGAAGCTGGAGTTAGAAATTTAAGAAGAGCGATTGCAAAAATTATGAGAAAAGCAGCAATTGAAATTTTAAAAGGTAAAAAAAGCGTAAGAGTTACACTTAAAAATCTTAAAGATTTTCTTGATAAACCAATTTTTGATATTGACACAATTGATAAAAAAGATAAAATTGGTGTTGTAAATGGTTTAGCTTGGACTCCTGTTGGAGGAGATGTATTAAAAGTAGAAGCTGTTAAATATAGAGGAAAAGGTCAAGTAATTTTAACAGGTCAGCTTGGTGATGTAATGAAAGAATCAGCTCATATTGCATTTACTCTAATAAAACTTTTAATTGATAATAAAAAATTACCTGTAAAAGAAAAAAGTAAAGAGCCAATTTATTATAAGTATAATGTGCATATTCATGTCCCAGAAGGTGCTATTCCAAAAGATGGACCAAGTGCTGGTATTACAATGGCTACTGCAATTGCAAGTATTTTTAGCGGCAAAAAAGTACACTCAGATGTAGCTATGACTGGAGAGATTACTCTAAGTGGTGATGTATTGCCAATTGGTGGGCTTAAAGAAAAACTAATTGCTGCTTATAAAGCAAAAATAAAAAAAGTATTAATTCCTGAGAAAAATTACAAAAGAGATTTAGATGAAGTACCAGATGAGGTAAAAGAAGGTCTTGAGATTGTACCTGTTAAAAGAATAGAAGAAGTATTAGATAATGCTCTAGTAAAATGAAAAAATGGCTTTTTTTAATTCCTCTTTTTCTTTTTGCTGATATAAAAAAAGAAATAATTAGCTTTTACAAAAAACACTATCCCAATATTGAAATTCAAAACATTCAAATAAAGCCCACTCCTCCTAAAAAATACCATTTTTTAAAAATTTTACTCTCTCCTAAAAGAAGTTTTGGAAATATAAAAATTGATAATAAATTTTACTATGTAAAGATAAAAGCTTTAATGCCTGTATGTATTACAACTTCAGTAATAAAAACAAACCAAGAAATTAAATGCAAAATAAAAAAAATCCCTTTTAGAAACTTTTACTCAAAACCAATTATAAATATTACTCCTAATATAGTAGCTTCAAAAATAATTTCAAAAAATTCTATTATAAACATCTCAAATACCAAAAAACGAGCGGATGTATTCAAAAATAGTCTTGTTTCAGTTATAATTCAATCTAAAAATATAATTATCTCTTCAAAAGCAAAAGCTATGCAAGATGGATATAAAGGAGATGTAATAAAAATTTTGCTTAATAAAAAAATAAAAAAAGCAAAAGTAATTGCAAAAGGAATGGTTGAAATTAAATGAAAAAAGTATTAGTTTGTATAAGTGGGGCTAGTGGAGCATCTCTAGGTCTTAAATTATATAACTTAATCCCAAGCGAATATGAAAGATACTTAGTGCTCTCAAAAAATGCTAAGATTGTTTTAGAAAAAGAAGAGAATATATTTTTAGATGATGATATAGCTGCAGCTCCTGCTAGTGGTAGTTTTGGTATTGATATAACTTTTGTAGTACCTACTAGTATGAATACTCTAGCAAAAATTGCACTAGGAATTGCTGATAATCTTATAACACGTGCAGCACTTGTGGCTATAAAAGAGAAAAAAAAGCTAATTTTAGCTCCAAGAGAAATGCCATTTAGTGAAATTCATCTTGAGCATATGCTAAAACTCTCGCGCCTTCAAAATGTATTCATTGCACCTCCAATAATAGCTTATTATAATAAGCCAAAAACTATTGAAGATATTGAAATGTTTTTAATTGGAAAATGGTTAGATTTAGCAGGTATAAAAAATAATTATTACAAAAGGTGGAATGGATGAAAAAAGCTATATATCCAGGTACATTTGACCCTGTTACCAATGGACATATTGATATTATAAATAGAGCTTGCAAAATATTTGATAAAATAATTGTAGCAGTTGCTGATAATAAAGACAAAAATACAATGTTTAGCTT
Source organism: Nautiliaceae bacterium (assembly GCA_027011225.1). Taxonomy (GTDB): domain Bacteria; phylum Campylobacterota; class Campylobacteria; order Campylobacterales; family Nautiliaceae; genus JALTBU01. The sequence continues at coordinate 22,696 of JALVAK010000007.1, forward strand.
AGAAAAAAGAGTAGAAATGATGAAAAAAGCAACTAAAAATTTCCCAAAAGTAGAAGTAAAACCATTTAATACCTTACTAGTGGAATTTGCAAAAAAAGAGAATTCAAAAATAATTATAAGAGGGCTTAGAGCTGTGAGCGATTTTGAATATGAGCTTCAAATGGGATATGCAAATCAAAGCTTAGACAATGAAATAGAGACAATTTATCTTATGCCAAAGCTTGAAAATGCTTTTATATCCTCAAGTGTAGTAAGAAGTATTTTAAAATATAATGGCGATGTATCTCATTTAGTACCAAAGGAGATAATAAAAGATGTATATAGCAATTGAAGGAATTGATACAAGCGGTAAGTCCACTCAAATTGAAATGCTTAAAAATGAATTTAAAAATGCACTTTTTGTAAAAGAGCCTGGATTTACAAAGCTTGGCAAAAAACTTAGAAAAATTATTTTTGAAGATGATATTAGCAAAAAAGCAGAATTATTTTTATTTTTAGCAGATAGAAGTGAGCTTATTGAAAAAGTAATAAAACCAAACTTTAATAAACTAATAATTAGCGATAGAAGTGTAATTAGCGGAATCGCTTATGCTATGTCTTTTTTTGATTTTGATTTGCTTGTAAATTTAAATCATTTTGCAACTGATTCTATTTTCCCTCAATTTGTAATAATATTAAAACTTGATGAAGATACTTTAAAAAATAGATTATCAAAAAAAGAGCATGATAATATCGAAAAAAGAGGAATTGAGTATTTACTAAAAATTCAAGATAATATAATATCAACCTGTAAAAGACTTGAAATTCCTCATTTAATTATTGATGCTTCAAATTCTGCTCAAGATATAAACTTTAGAATAAAAAAGGCGATAAGTGGGCTTATTAAGTAAAATCAAAAAAGATTTTTTAGCGGTAAAAAATAGAGACCCCGCTTTTAAAAATAATATTGAAATTTTTTACGCATATCCTGGAGTATGGGCATTAGTACATTATAGAATTGCAAATGCAATCTATAAAAAAGGATTTAAAAGATTTGCAAGATTTATTATGGCTATAAATCAATTTCTTACAAACATCGATATTCATCCAGGTGCAACTATTGGTGAGAATGTATTTATTGACCACGGAATTGGAGTAGTAATTGGAGAGACTGCAATTGTTGGAGATAATGTAACAATCTATCAAGGTGTCACTCTTGGTGGAGTTAGCCTAAATCCGGGTAAACGTCATCCTACAATTGAAAATGATGTAACAATTGGAGCTGGTGCAAAAATATTAGGGAATATCACTATTGGAAAAGGAAGTAAAATTGGAGCAAATTCGGTTGTGGTAAAAGATGTTCCACCTTTTTCTACGGTAGTTGGAATCCCAGGAAAAGTTATAAAAAGAAAAGATTTTTCACCTTTATCTCATAATAAACTTCCTGATATTGAAAAAGAGTTATTTGAATATTTAATGGATAGAATAAAAGTTCTTGAAGAAGCAATTATAAACCAAGATAAAAATATAATAGAAAAAGATGAAGAGATAGAAAAAAAATATAGAGAATACCTTGAAGCTTTAAAAAGAGATTAAAATTTATTCTCTTCTACATTTTTTAACATTTTATTTGCCATATCTTTTACTTCATCTGCAACTTTATCCACTTCTTCTACTGCTTTTTCCATATTTTGAGTTTTTAAATTAACTTCTTGTATTTTTTGCGTTGCAGTAGAAATATCTTCTGTTTGTTTAATAATTGCTTCACCTATTGTGGAGATAGATTGAGTTAAAATATTTATATTCGCATCAATTTCGCTTAAACTTTTTTGAGTTTTTTCAGCTAATTTTCTAACCTCATCGGCAACAACCGCAAAACCTCTTCCATGCTCGCCTGCTCTTGCCGCTTCAATTGCTGCATTGAGTGCAAGTAAATTGGTTTGGTCTGCAATTTCTTGAATAACGCTTACTACATTTTTAATATCTTCTGATTGCTGCATAACATTTGAAGTATGGGTTGAGACTTCAAATATTTTTTCATTAATCTTTTGCATCATATCTGCAACTTCTGCAAGCTCTTTTGATGCTTCAAGTGAAGCTTTTTGAAGCTCATCCATTTTTTCTTTTAATATATTTGCACTCTCTGTTAGTTTCTCTCCATTATCTTTATTTGTTTTCAAAATATTTGAAATAGTATCAAGCACTGAATTTACTGCTTTTTCAATTTTTCCTATTGCATTTTCAACTCTTTTGCTAAAATCTTTTTTCATTGCATAATCAAGCACTAAAGCAGTTTTATTTATATCCTCACCTATAATTTTTTCTAACGCATCTTGCATTTCATTAAATACAACTCTTACTTTTTCCAAATCAGGATTTGCGGCATGCTCAGTAACTCTTCCTTTTAAAATACCTTTTTTCATTTTTTCTACTTCTCTAAAAAGACCTTGAATCATCATTGCATCTTTAGAGAGATTCTCTTCTATTTTTTTAATATTTTGATTAATAGCATCTGCCATAAGACCTATTTCATCTTTTGACTCAATTTCAATAAGCTTAGCTGATGATATTTCTCTATTTAAAAATTTAAAAAATTCTAACAATCCATTTTTTAATTTTTCAATAGAAGAGACTAAATCTTTAATAAGCACGAATGCTAAAATTAAAATAATACTAATTACCAAAATCACAATTACACTAATTACAATTAACTCAATTTTTTGCTCATGTAAAATAGCTTCAATATCTTTTAATATTTCTTCTCCTAATTTATCAAGATATTTTTTCATTTCATTTATTCTTTTAGTAGATAATCTAACCCACTCATATACAGAAATATTATTGAGTTTAACTAAATTAGAAGTAAGCTCATCAAATGCTTTAATTGCAAAAGCATCATTAACTTTAATTATTTTATCAAGCTCTTTTATAGAGATATTGTTATTTACTCCTTTTTCAACTTTTTTCAATCCCTCATAATATTTCTCAAAAGTTTTTTGTATAGTATTTAAATACTTTATCTCTTGTGGTGTAGCACCTAATTTTTTATATTCATCTATTAGCGCAAGAAGTTTTTCATAATCTTCTTTAGCTTTTATTTTATATTTTTCATCTCCTCTTAAGATATAATTTTTAAAATGATGGATAAATCCACCATAGCCTATAATGCTTTTAATATTAGATAATATCTTTTGCTTTTGAGGAATTATTTGAAGTTTATGTCTTATATTCTCAATTTTACTATCAATTTCACCTAAATAGTTTTTTAATTCTTTAAAATCGTTTAATTTTCTATTTTGAATAAGGATAGCACCATTCCATGCAGTAAGTATTTTATCCCATAATTTATTTTTTGAGAGTATATATGCTACATATGCTCTCTCTTTCCCCGCTTCTTCAATAGCTTCCATCAAATCATAATATTTAACTATTTTCTCCATTATATCTTCATTAGGAGAGTACTGAAGCACATGATATTTAGTATTAATAAATTCTGAATCAATGCTTGAATAGTATTTAATAACAGATAAAACATCTATTTTTAAACTATCAACTTTTTGCCTTATTTCATTAATATGTGAATAAAGCTTAAATGCATTTTCATACCTTTCATATACTCCTTTTTCTACATTTTTTAGATGAATTTTCCTAATATACTCTTTTAATTTGCTCATCTCTTTATCTACTTTTTGTCTTTGAATATTGAGCTCTTTTTTAAATTTTTTACCATTATTTGCTAAATACACTACACTATAGCCTCTCTCTTTTTGAATCTCTACCATAGCTTTTGCAGTATTTTTTACATTCAATGTCATCAAAATATCAAGTTTTTGTGTAGATTTATAGTTTTTATATAAATCTTCTAAAAGATAACCGCTAAAAATTAAAATCAAAATTACTGGTAAAAAAACCAAAAATAACAGCTTTTGCTTAATCGTCATTTTCTTAAACATCAATTCCCCTTGATTTTTTTAATAAAATCGTCAAAATTAAAACTTTTTAAATATTTTAAAGCCTCTTTTTTAGGCATTGGTCTTGCAAAGTAAAATCCTTGCACAAAATCACAATCTAATTCCATTAAAACTTTTAATTGCTCAAATTTTTCCACTCCTTCTGCTATAACTTTTTTATCTAATGTATGTCCTAAATTAATAATAGCTTTAGTAATTTGCTTATCCTCTTTATCAACTAATAAATCTTTAATAAAAGTTTTATCAATTTTAAGCGCAGATACTGGAAGCTTTTTTAAGTAAGCTAGCGATGAATACCCTGTTCCAAAATCATCAATTTCTAACTCTATTCCTTCTGAATGTAGTTTATATATATCATAAATAAATGAATTTAAATTCTCCATCAATACCGACTCAGTTATCTCTATAATTAATCTGTTAGGGTTAATACCTAAATTTTTCATATCTTTAATTAAATCATCAACAAAATTTTTTTGAAGCATTTGTTTTACAGAAACATTCATAGATACTTTTATATTGCTTGTAGATTTTAAAAATTCACTTACTTGATTAATAATAATACCTCCTACTTCATTAATAAGCCCTGTCTCTTCTAAAATAGGTATAAACTTGCTAGGAGGAATTAACCCTTTAGAAGAATTCCATCTAAGCAGTGCTTCAAAAGAATATATATTTTTATTTTTTATATCTACAATAGGCTGATAATAAAGCTCAAACTCTTCATTTTCTATAGCTTGTAATAATTCGCTCTCTAAAGTAATAGTCTCAATTGAAATTTGTTTTATTTTTTTATTATAGCTTAAACACCCTTTGCCTTTTTTCTTAATTTCTTTTACTGCAGCTTCTGCTTTTGTAAAAAGCATCTCTTTAGTTGTCGCGTCTTTAGGAAAAGATGCACATCCTGCACTAAGAGTAATCAAAACTTCTCTATCATCTACATCAAATACAAATTCAAAATTATTAAGTTTTGTTTTTAATATTAAATATAGCTCTTCTTCATTTTTTATATTTGTTAAAAATAGTGCAAATTCATCACTTCCTACCCTTGCTACTAAATCATTAGGCTTAACTAAACTTCTTAAAATATGAGCAATTTTTATTAAAATTAAATCTCCTGCATAAAATCCCAAACTTTCATTTATTTTTTTAAATTTATTAATATCTATTAACACTAAAAAAGCATTATGATTTTTTTCATGACACATTTTTAAAACAGAATCAAGCTGAGAGAAAAAATACCTTCTATTTGGAAGATTTGTCAAAATATCATAATATGCTAAATATTTTATATTTTCTCTATTTTTAAGCATTAAAATAGCATATCCTATATCATGAGCAATCTGTTTTAAAATAGAAACAAATTGAGGGTCAAAATCTTTTTTATTTTTAAAATAACCAACAAGCAATGCTTTCACTTCTGAATGATTTATTAAAGTAGCAATTGAATATTCATCTTGGAAAATAGGAAATGTTATTTTAAATTCATATAGCTTTTCAAATTCATTATCATGAAAATTATCATTTTCAAAATGCTCTTTTGTAGCAATAACATTTCTAAAATCTTTAACATCTTTTATTTTAAAAAATTTATGCTCATCTAAATATTTCTCATATGCTGCGTTTCCGTAAGAAGATTTTACTATAACTTTATCACCTTCAACATCTGCAATAAAAGCAAAATCAAAAATACCCTCTTTTACTAAAATCTCTACTGAATATTTATATATCTCTTCTATACTTTGAGCTCTTAGCAAATACTCATTTATCAAATTTAAAGCTTTATACAATTTTAAGATAGATTTTAATTTTTTTTGAATTTTTTCTATTATTTCTAAATTTTGAGTAATAATTCTATATAGCTGTTTATTGTTAATATTTATATTTTGAACTTTGGCTTTTATAGGGATAAATTCATTCTTTTTAAGATAAAGATTTAGTGAGGATTTTTCTAAATCTTTAATACTTGAGATATTAAAAAACTCTTTTAAGCTCTTATTTATTACTTCTTCTTTTGGCTTTTTAAGCCACTTTAGAAAAGTTTTATTACAATTTATAATAGTTAAATTATCATCAACTACAATTATTCCTTCTTCTAACTCATCAATTAATGACTTTAAAATATTTTCTAATTTCAAAAAAGTAATATTTAACTTTTCAATTATCTTTTTTTTGACATTCTCAGCTACTAAATTTTTTATCTCATTTTCAAATTCTTCTGATAACAATTTCAAAAAATTATTCATAATAGCCTTTTTATTTGAAATTTTAAAAATTATAACAAAAAAATATATTATAATTCCTTAAAAAAAGGCTTATGTAATGTTTAGCAAAAGAATTAATAAATTAAGCCCATCTTTAACTATAGCAATATCACAAAAAGCAAGAGAGCTTAAATCACAAGGTAGAGATATATTGGCTTTTTCTGCAGGTGAGCCAGATTTTGATACACCTGAAGTTATCAAATATGAAGCAATAAAAGCAATAACAGATGGCTTTACAAAATATACAAATGTAGCTGGAATTCCTGAGCTTTTAGAAGCTATTAAAATAAAATTAAAAAGAGATAATCATTTAGATTATGATTTAGATGAAATCATAACAAGCAATGGAGCAAAACAGAGTCTTTTTAACATTTTTGCTTGTTTAATTGATGAAGGAGATGAAGTTATAATTCCAGCGCCTTTTTGGGTAACTTATCCAGAGCTTGTAAAATATCATGATGGAATACCTGTAATTATTGAAACAGATGAATCAACTAATTTTAAAATTACTCCTGAAATGTTAAAAAAAGCAATAACACCTAAAACAAAAGCTCTTGTTTTAACAACTCCAAGCAATCCAACAGGAGCAGTATATTCAAAAGAAGAATTAAGTGCACTTGCAGAAGTGCTAAAAGATACTAATATTTGGGTAATAAGTGATGAAATGTATGAAAAATTAATATATGAAGGAGAATTTACTTCAACTGCAAGTATAAATGAAGATATGTTACATAGAACTATAACAGTTAATGGCTTATCTAAATCTCACGCAATGACTGGATGGAGATTTGGATACGCTGCTAGCAAAAATAAAGAATTAATTAAAAATATGATAAAACTACAATCTCAAAGCACATCTAATATAAATACAATAACTCAAAAAGCTGCAATTCCAGCACTTCTTGGAAAAGCGGATAAAGATGTAGAAGAGATGAGAAAAGAATTTAAAAGAAGAAGAGATTTTGTATATGAAGCGTTTAATTCGATAAAAGGATTAAGTGCCGCTAAACCTGAAGGTGCTTTTTATATTTTTGTAAATCATAAAAAAATTTTAAAAGATTCTATGGCATTTGCTCTTGATTTACTTGAAGAAAAAGGAGTAGCAGTAGTGCCTGGAATTGGTTTTGGAAGTGAAGGATATTTTAGATTTTCATTTGCTACTGATTTTGAGACAATCAATAGAGGAATTAAAAGAATAGAAGAATTTGTAAAAGAGTTATTATGATAAGACACGTAGTAATTTTAAAATTTAAAGACAATGCACCTATAGAAAAAATAAAAAAGGAAATTTTAAATTTAAAAAATTATATAGATTTATTGCATATAGAAGTAGGAGTTGATATAGGATTTGATTCTTCTTCTAGTGATTTATGTATTATTGCAGATTTTAAAAATTTAGATGATTTAAAAACATATGCTAATCATCCAAAACATATTGAAGTAATTAATAATCATATAAAACCTTATCTTATACAAAGGAATGTAGTAGATTATAATGTATACTAAGCGCTCAAGAATAACAAATATTTTAATTATAGTAATACTTTTAGTAGTTGCTATATTATTAATCGTAAGTGGTTATTTTCATTATAATGTAAAAAAAAGAATGTATGAAGATTCATACTTAATAAACCAGCTTGGCTTAATAAGAGGCAATATACAAAGATATGCAAAATTTAAAATAGCTAACATCCAAAATGATAAAATATTTGATGAAATTGAAAATACTATTAATAGTGTAAAATTTTTGATAAATAAAGAAAAAAAATTCTCTGAAAATTTTTATGAAATATGTAATAAACAATTAAAAGATGTTGAAAATGATTTATTGATATTACAGATTACTAATGATAAAAAAGGGATATTGAGCATATCTGAAAAATTATGGCAAAAAACAAACAATTTAGTAGAAATAGCTCTTAAATACCACAAATATAAATTTGCTACAATCATTAATGTATTTGATTATTTAATATATTCAACTGTTGTTTTTCTTATTTTAATTTTATTCTTTTTATATCACAAAGTAAAAAAAGGTCTAGAAGTAGAAACAATCACTGATAAACTAACTGGGCTTTATAATAGATTATACTTTAATGAAATTTATAACTATCTTATTGAAAAATACCACAGAGACAAAAAACCTTTTAGTTTGCTAATTATTGATATTGATAATTTTAAAAAAATAAATGATACATACGGGCATCAAACAGGAGATGAGGTATTAAAAAAAATAGGAGCAATTTTAAAACACTCTATTAGAAAAACTGATTTTGCTTTTAGATACGGAGGAGAAGAGTTTGTAATAATTTATCCAGAAACACCTTTAGAAGAAGCATATAGAGTATCTGAGAGAATCTTATTTACTATTCCAATAAAAGTAAAAGTAGACTTAAACCCTGTAACAATTAGTGGAGGTATAGGAGAATATAAAGGAGAAAATCCAAAAGATTTTTTTGAAAAAGTAGATGATGCTTTATATCTTGCCAAAAAACTTGGAAAAAATAGGATTGTTAAAATTTAAGATTTCTTTTTTATTTCTCTAAAAACATAAATACTAGCAATTAGTATAACTCCTCCAAGAAGTACCAAACTACCAAAAACTACTTCTTTATGAGCTCTCTCGCCTGTACCAAAAAGATATCCTATCATCAACATAAATCCAACCCATATTAAATTAGCCGCAAACGTTAGAGGTATAAAATATTTAAGCGGCATATGAGAAAGACCCGCTGGAATTGATATATACTGCCCAAGCCCTGGAGTTAGAGGTGCTAAAAATGCAGAAATTTTCCCATGCTCATTCCAAAATTTATTTACTTTTTTTATAACTGGCTTATCTTTTAAAAATTTATTTACTAAATATTTTGCTAAAAAATAATTAATTAAAGCACCTGTTAAAGAGCCAAGTGCTCCACATATCCATAATAAAATTAAACTTTTCTCACCCTTAGCCGCTAAATATCCTGCAGGCAAAAGCACAAGCTCACTTGGCACTGGAATAAATGTACCAACCATTACCATATATAAATAAACGCCAAAATATCCAATAGAATTAACAAAATTAACCAAAATTTCTACTAAATTATGAAGCATCTTTATCCTTAAATATCAAAATCTGCAATAACTGGGACATGGTCTGATGGTGTCGGTTTTCTTTTTCTTCTAATTGAAGTTAAAATTTCTACATCTTTTAATTTTTCAAATAAAGGCTTGGTAACTAAAATATAATCAAGCCTCAAACCTTCATTTTTATAAACTTTTGCACCTCTATAATCATAATACGTAAAAACTTTTTGCTCTTTAAATTTTTCTCTTATTATATCAATAAATCCCATTTCTAAAAATTTAGAAAGAATTGCTCTCTCTTCTGGCAAATGAGTAACTTCTCCTTCCCATATCTCTTCATCCCATACATCCAAAGAAGTATGAGATATATTAAAATCTCCACAAATTAATACTTTATCATTTTTTAAATCAAATCGCTTTAGATATTCAAATAATTTTTCATAAAAATACATTTTATACTCAAACCTCTCGCCATAATTATCCCCAAGAGGAGCATAAATATTTATAATATGCACTCCATTAATTAAAGTATAAATAAATCTAGGCTCACTAAGCTCACCATCAAATCCTGTTTCATATTTCTCAATTGGATATCTTGAGCAAGTAGCTACTCCATGAAGCCTTTTTTGTCCATGAATAATACACTCATACTCTCCATCAATCAATGGAAATTTTTCATTTTCAACTTTTATCTCTTGCATACAAATCACATCTATATCATATTCTTTAAGCAAATTTTGAACAATCTCAAGTCTACTTCTTATTGAATTTACATTAAATGTACAAATTCTCATCATAACCCCATTTTCCCAGGATTTAATATTCCATTTGGGTCAAATGCATGTTTTATTCTTTTGAATAATTCTAGCTCCTGAGGAGTAAATGCTATTTTCATAAATGGAGCTTTACTAAGCCCTATTCCATGCTCTCCGCTTAACGTACCCCCCATATCTACCACAAGTTTAAATATCTCTTCTACTGCTTTATATCCTTTTTCAATCTCTTTAGGATTATCTCCATCCACCATTACATTAACATGAATATTTCCATCTCCTGCATGCCCAAAGCAAGGTACTACAAGATTATATTTCTCACCTATTTTATTAATTTCTCTAAGAGCTTCAGGCAATTTACTTCTAGGAACTGAAATATCTTCATTTATTTTTTTACTTCCATAAATTGTAATAGATTGGCTTGCATTTCTTCTAGCAAACCAAATCTCTTTAGATTTTTCTTCATCTGCAGTTGCAATAAACTCTTTTGCTCCATTTTCTTTAAATGATTTTTCTAAAATATTTAATTGATAATCAATCTCTTCTTCCACATTTCCATCAACATCGCCTATTAAAAGCGCTCCTGCCCACTCTGGCAAATTAACCCCTAATTTTTCTCTTAAAGCCTTTACAACTAAACTATCCATAAATTCCATAGCAACAGGCATAGCGCCACTTGCAAGAGATTTATAAACTGCATTCATTGCATCTTCAACATTCTCAAAAATACCCATATATGTTTTTTTAAGCTTTGGTTTTGGAAGAAGTTTTAGAGTAATTTCAGTAATAACTGCTAAAGTACCCTCACTTGCTATTAAAATACCTGCTACATTATATCCTGCAACATCTTTAATTGTTCTTTTTCCAGCTCTTATTATATCGCCATTTGGAAGCACAGCTCTAAGACTCATTACATAATCTTTTGTAATTCCATACTTAGCCGCTCTCATTCCACCTGCATTTTCTGCTACATTTCCACCTATTGTAGAATAATCCATACTTGCTGGGTCTGGTGGATAAAAAAGCCCTCTTTTTTCTACTTCTTTTTGAAGATGAGCATTAACAACACCAGGTTGCACCACTGCTACCATATCTTTTTCATCAATTTCAAGAATTTTATTCATGTATTTTTCAACGGCTAATACTATCCCTCCATTTACAGGCAATGCACCACCTGTAAAGCCACTTCCAGCGCCTCTTGGAATTATTGCAATTTTATTATCATTACAATATTTTAAAATTTTACTAACCTCTTCTTCATTTTCAGGAAATACAACCGCATCTGGATAATAATGCTCACGAGTTGCATCATAAGAATAAGCTCTTAGATGAATTTTATCACTCTTTACATCATTTTCACCTACTATATTTTTTAGAGCTTGGATATGCTTTTTATCAATCATTAATTCCCCTTAGTAATTTTTTATAATAATTCAAAATATTTTCTTTTATATCAAAATTATAAGAAGAATAAAAAGGTTTTTTAAAGTTTTTATAATTTAATGGCAAATCTTGTGTAGCAATTACATAAAAACTATACGCATCAACTAAATAAACTTTATCTAATACAAATACATACAGCCCAATATCCATCTTTTTTGCAAAATTTATAAAATCTTCTCTTGTAGGAAGCTTATCTATAAAAGCTGCAAATACATCTGAAGGGATAATTGTAAAATTTTTAAATCTATCTTTTAACTTCAAATAAATCACCTGATTTGGTGCAATTATCATTATTCTCTCATAATTTTTACCAAAAATTACTCTATCATCTTTTTTAGGATATACAATAGGCAAAGCAAATGCCCTATTTTTTAAATTATCATACACATAAAGTTTCGCAAAATTACCAAAAGAAACAGCCCTAGCACAAATAATACTCTCATTTTCATATGGACATAAAACTACTCCACTTGCACCTTTTTTTACATACTTATCAAGTTTTATCTCTAAATTTTTTACATCTTTTATATTAGCTACATAATAAGCATTTGCAAATATTGCAATAAAAAAGACAAAAATTATCCTCATTAATTTCCTTTTTTGGTACAATTATATCAAAAAGGCATTAAATGAATCCTCAAAAAGTTGATATTTTAGTAATAGGTAGCGGAATTGCAGGCATGATGGCTGCTATTGAAGCAAAAGAGCTTGGAAGCAATGTAGCAATTGTAATGAAAAAATCACCTCTTGCTAATAACTCTTTTATGGCAAAAGGCGGAATAAATGCTGCACTTAACAATATGGGAGATGGAGATTCAATTGAGCATCATATTGAAGATACTTTAAAATCAGGCGTTGGTCTTGCAGAAGAGGAGGCTGTTAGAATATTTTGCGAGCAAGCACCACAAGTTGTAAGAGAGCTTCACAAAAAATTTAAAGTGCCTTTTACTACTTTGCCTGATGGAAGACTTGCCCAAAGACCTTTTGGAGGAACAAAATATAAAAGAACATGCTACGCAGCAGATTCTACTGGACCTGCAATTATGAAAGCTCTTAACAAAGCTCTTAAAGAGCTAAATATAGACACTATAAAAAATCATTTTGCTATTAATTTACTAGTAAATGATGGAAAAATTGCAGGAGCTACTTTTTTAGATGAAACTACAGGAGAGCTTAAAACAATACAAGCAAAAGCAATAATAGTAGCAACAGGAGGATATGCAGGGCTTTATAAAGGATATACCACAAATGTATCAGACGCTACAGGCGATGGTATTGCTATGGGGCTAAGAGCAGGCTTAGAGGGAATGGATTTAGAATTTGTTCAATTTCACCCAACAGGTCTAAAAGGAAGTAACTTTTTAATTTCTGAAGCCGCAAGGGCTGAGGGAGGAAGACTTATAAATAGCGATGGAAAAGAGTTTGTAGATGAGCTTAATACAAGAGATTTTGTTGCAAGAGCAATTCTTAGACAAATACAAAAAGGAAAAGAAGTCTATCTTGATTTAACAGATATTCCAGAAGAGATTATAAATACAAAACTTATAAATCTTAAAAAAAGAGTAAAATCTCTAAAAGGCATTGATATTACAAAAGAGCCAATTCCAATAAATCCACTAGCACATTATACAATGGGAGGAATTAAAACAGATACTTTTGGTTTTACTGATATTGAGGGATTATTTTATGTAGGAGAAGCTGGAAATAATGGAGTAAATGGAGCTAATAGACTTGGCGGAAATAGTTTGAGTGAAGGAGCAGTATTTGGAAAACTTGCTGGATATAATGCGGTAAAATATTCGCATAGAAATAAAGAATTTATAGATATCAAAAATGAAGATGTTGAAAAAGACAAAAACTTAATTGAAAAATTAAAAAATACAAAAATAAATGCAAAAGAGATAAAAAATCAACTAGGTGAAATTATGTACCATAAAGTTGGAATTATAAGAAGTGGATATGCTCTTAAAAAAGCTTTACAAAAAATAAAAGATTTATCTAAACTTGAAATTAATGACGAAGATTCAAGCTTAATAGAAAAACTCGAAGCAATTAATGGGTTAGACATCGCAAAAGCTGTAACAAAAGCTGCCCTTGATAGAGAAGAGAGCAGAGGAGCACACTTTAGAATGGATTTTCCAGAGAGTGACCACGCATTTTTACATCACACTTACACTAAAATTTAATTTTTTTCAAAAACATTTAAATTTGCTTTAAAAATATCTTTTTTATCTTCTATAAGCGGCATAAAAGCATTATCCACAAACTTTATGCTCCTCTTTTAATTCTTACAATTAATTTATTAACTATATTCACTAAATTCCCAAACTTAACATAATATTCTTACTATAATCTTTTAGGCAAACCATATAGATTTGCCTAAGATTTTTTAAGAAGTCTAGATAAAATTCCTTGAAGTTTTAACCAAGATTTATGAGGCATGAGAGGAAATCCGCTATAAACGCCAGGCTCTTTAATAGATTTAGTAACTCCTCCCCTTGCTGCAATTGTTGTAAAAGGAGCAATTTCCAAATGCCCAGCAGTAGCACTTTGTCCACCCATTACAACATTTCTTCCAAGTTTTGTTGAACCTGATAGACCAACTTGTGAAACCAAAATAGAATATTCCCCTATTTCACAATTATGCCCAATTTGTACTAAATTATCTATAATTGAGCCTTTTTTGATTCTTGTCTCTCCAAAAACAGCTCTATCAATAGTAGTATTTGCTCCAATTTCCACATCATCTTCAATTACAACTTTTCCTAAATGATAAATTTTAATATGTTTCCCGTCTTTTGTGTGAGCATATCCAAACCCATCACTCCCAATAACACTTCCTGCATGTATTTTTACATTTTTACCAATTTTAGTATCTCTATAAATTGTAACATTTGGATAAATCACACTTCCTTCATCAATCTCAACATAAGGTCCTATTACTGCATTTGGCATAATCTCAACATTTGCACCAATTTTTGCACCTTTTCCAATAACCGCGCTTGGATGCACTTTTGCACTATTTGCTATCTGGTATCCTCCATCTTCCCAAGGTGAAAAAGCAAAAAGTTTTGTAAGAAGAGCTAGTTTTAAATATGGCTCATCAGTAATTAAAGGAATAACTCCTTTTGGAAGTTTTGAAGCATCTTCCTCTCTTATTAAAACAGCCCCTGCTTTTGTATTTTTAAGATACTTTTCATATTTTTTATTCTCTAAAAAACTAATCTCATCTTCTTTTGCATCGCTTAAAGTATTAATCCCTCTTATTTTTTTATCAACATTAGGACACTCAATATTTAAATAATTGCAAATTTCTCTTAAACTATACTCTTTTTTCATTTTACGCTCTTTATGCTAAATTTACCTCTCAATTACACTAACTCCGCTTCTTACAATTTCTGAATTTTTATATTTTGACATCATCGCCTTTAAAAAATTATCGATTCTATCAGGTCTATCAACTACACTCACTACTACATGTTTATCATTTACATTACTAATTTTTCCATTATAACATCTTGCAATTGCATCAATATCAGCTAAATTATCTTTAACTTCTTTTAATGGAAATTTCACCATTGCCATCTCTTTTTCTATAAAATCATCACTTTCAATTACTTTATATACTGGAATAAGTTTATATAATTGCTTTACAATCTGCTCAAATACTTTAGGGTCACCCTCGCTCATTATAGTCATTCTACTAAATTCAGAATTTGGAATTGGAGCAACTGTTAGAGAAGTTATATTATATCCTCTTGCTGCAAACATATTCACAACTCTTGCTAATACTCCATGCTCATTTTCTACTATTACTGAGATAACTCTTTTCATTTGTCTTCCTTAAATACAAGCATATTTTTAAGTGGAGAATTTGGCGGAACCATAGGAAGTACATCTTCTCTTCTATCTACTTGAACATCAATAAATGCCACTTTTTTAGCTTCCATTGCATCTTTTAATGCTTTTTCAAATTCTTCCTTTTTACTTACTCTATATCCAACTCCTCCCATACTCTCAGCTAACTTCACAAAATCAGGCTGTACATCGCTAAGGTCTGTCTCACTTAGTCTATCTTCATAAAACATACTCTGCCATTGTCTAACCATACCAAGATAATTATTGTTTAAAATGATATTAATCACTGGCAAATTATATTTATATCCTACAAGTGTCTCTTGGATATTCATCATAATACTACCATCACCTGTAAAATTAATCACTACCCTATCTTTAGCTCCTTCTTTTGCGCCAAGCGCTGCTGGAAATCCAAATCCCATAGTACCAAGCCCACCACTTGTAATAAGCTGTCTTGGGTAAGTAAAAGGATAAAATTGAGCTGCCCACATTTGATGCTGACCAACATCAGTTGTAATTATTGCATTTTCTGGCACTAGCTGACCTGTTTTTTCTATCACCCATTGAGGTTTAATAACTTCATCGCTATCAGCATATTTTAGAGGATAAAGCTCTTGATATCTATTTAAAACATCTCTCCATTCTTTATATCTATCAGGATTAATCCCATCAAAAAGCAAAGGCATCATCTCTTCTAAAACTAACTTAACATCACCAACAATTGGATATTTAGTCTCTACTACTTTTCCAATTTGGCTTGGGTCTATATCTATATGAACAATCTCAGCATTTTTTGCAAATTCATCAAGTTTTCCAGTAACTCTATCATCAAATCTAGCACCAAGGGAGATAATAAGGTCAGCATCATTCATAGCCATATTAGCGGCAAAAGTGCCATGCATTCCTACCATTCCAAGTAGATATGGGCAATCATGTCTAAGTACTCCTCTTGCCATAAGGGTTTCTACTGAAGGAATTTTAGTAAATTTAACAATTTCTCTAATAATATCACTTGCACCACTTAATACACTTCCACCACCAATATAAAATACTGGTCTTTTAGCTTTTTTAATAGCTTCTACTGCTCTTTTTATAGCTCTTTTATTTCCTTTGTAAGTTGGCTTATAAGTTTTTAGCTCAATTTTTTCTGGGTATTCAAATTTTGCAAGCGCTACTGTTACATCTTTTGGAATATCAATATGAACTGGTCCTGGTCTACCTGAGCGCGCTAAATAAAATGCTTCTTTAATAATATATGCTAAATCTTTTACATCTTTTACTAAGAAGTTATGTTTTGTGATTGGTCTAGTTATCCCTACTGCATCAACTTCTTGGAATGCATCTGTTCCAATTGCAGTAGTTGGAACCTGCCCTGAGATTACTACTAAAGGTATAGAATCTGTATAAGCTGTAGCAATTCCAGTTACTGCATTTGTAATCCCAGGACCACTTGTAACAAAAGCTACCCCAACATCTCCTGTAGCTCTTGCATATCCATCTGCCATATGAACGGCACCTTGCTCGTGTTTAGCTAAAATATGTTTAAATTTATTTTGTTTATATAATTCATCATAAACATTCATTATAGCCCCACCAGGATATCCAAATACAACTTTAACATTCTCTTTAATCAAACTCTCTATTACAATCCTAGCTCCAGTCATCTTCATTTAAAGCCTTTTTCGCGCAATTATAACAAAAATTAACATCCACTAAGAGCAACCCCTTCTCTTACTCCATCATCACATACAATACACTCTTCATATTTAGCTAGTTTAAATATCTCTTTAAAAATATAAATTCCAGTAAAAATCAAATCCCCTCTTCCAACTCCTACTAACTCTTCTCTTTTTTTCATCTCCATTTTCATAAGTTTATTTAGCCAATAATCCAAATCTTTTATAGTTATTTTAGTACAATTAACAATCTCTGGATTATAAGTTTTATAACTAAGCCCATGTTTTAGTGCAGCAATTGAAGTTGGAGTGCCACTACTTGCTGTAAATATTTTTGGCTTTTTATATGCACTAAAGGCAAAATCAATAAATTCTTTAAATTTAGATGCTTCTTTTTTAATCGCATATTTTATAGCTTCTGGAGTTTTATACTTTTGTGTAAATGTAACTATTCCTATTGGAAAACTTTGTGATACAACTACATCTTTATGTTTTAAAATAAGCTCAGTACTTCCCCCTCCAATATCTACTAAAAAAAAGCTCTTTGCTTCTATTTCACATTTATTCTCTAAACAATTCTCAACTGCAAGCGCAGTAAAAATAGCCTCTTCTTCTGGAGTAATTATTTTAAATTCAATTCCAGTTGCTTCTTTTATTTTTTTTATAACTTCTTTACTATTTTTTGCTTTTCTTAGTGCTTCAGTAGCAACAGCTTTTATTTCATCATTAAAATCAATTTTTTGTTTTGCCTCATTTATAGCATCAATTATTCTTTTAATTGCTTCATCTGAGATAACTTTTGTGTTAACTAAATTATCAGCAGTTTTTACAATTTTTTCAAATTCTGCTACTTTTTGTCTACTATTACAATCAATTTTTACAACTCTTATTGTATTACTTCCTAAATCAATGCCTATCACTTAATCTCCTTTATAATTTTGTAAATGGGTTTATTAGTCCATCTACTCATTTACTTTTTACTACTCTCTAATCTGCCCATTTCCTAAAATTTTATATTTATAAGTTGTCAAATCATCAATCCCCATAGGACCTCTTGCATGAAGTTTATTTGTAGAAATTCCAACCTCAGCTCCAAATCCAAACACTCCTCCATCAGTAAATCTAGTAGAAGCATTCACATATACACACGCACTATCTACTCTATTTAAAAACTCTTCTGCCACGCTATAATTTTCAGTAACAATAGCATCACTATGCCCACTTCCATATTTTTCAATATGCTCTATTGCATCATCTAAATTATCTACTACTTTAATAGATAAAACTTTATCAAGATATTCTGTATGCCAATCTTCTTCAGTTGCAGGTTTTATATCAATATATTCAAGTGCTATTTCACAACCTCTAAGCTCAACTTCATTTTTTTCCATCTCTTCTTTAATTTTTGGTAAAAACTCTCCTGCAATCTCTCTATCAACAAGCAAAGTCTCCATTGCATTACAAACACCTGGTCTTTGAACTTTAGCATTTATTGCAATCTTAACAGCTTTTTCTAAATCAGCATCTTTGTGTACATATACATGACAAAGCCCCTTATCATGTTTAATAACTGGCACTTTTGAATTTTCACTAACAAATTTAATTAAAGCTTCTCCACCTCTTGGAATTATTAAATCTACATATTTATCTTGTTTAATAAGCCACTCAACCCCACTTCTTGAATAATCAGGAAGCATTGAAATAGCATCAACAGGAAGTTTATTTTTTTCTAATACATATCTTAATATCTCTATAATAACCGCATTTGAATGAAACGCTTCTTTTCCGCCTTTGAGTATACATGCATTACCACTCATAAAACATAGCCCTGCAGCATCACTTGTTACATTTGGTCTAGATTCATAAATAATACCAATTACCCCAATTGGTATTTTTACTTTGTTTATACTAAGACCATTATCTATTTTCCATCCATCAATCACTTTTCCAACTGGGTCTTTAAGTTTTGCTATATCCCTTAGAGCATTAGCCATAGATTTTACTCTATCTTCATTAAGCAATAATCTATCAATTAAAGCTTCACTTAAATTATTCTCTTTTGCATATTCAAGGTCTTTTTTATTAGCTTCTATTATTTCATCTTTATATTTTTCAATTCTATTAGCCATTTCTCTTAAAACTTTTCTTTTAACTTCACCATTTAATGTAGCTATAACTCTGCTTGCTTCTTTTACATTTTTTAAAATTTCTTCCATAACTTCCCCTTTTTTTTAGATATTTTAACATAAAAGTGTTACGTTTTTTCACTATATAAAACCCATTTTTTTTACAAATTGTTACAAATTTTTTAAATCTTGGCATAATTACTAAAAAAAGGAGAGTATATGTCACTGGATAAAGTATTTGACATAGCTATAATTGGAGCTGGTCCTGGAGGCGTGGCAAGTGTAATTGAAGCAAAACTTGCAGGAATTGATAAAGTAATCTGCCTTGAAAAAGCAGATAATCATCATGATATGATTAGAAAATTCTACAAACCTGGAAAAAGAGTAGATAAAGACTGGCAAGGTAAAAAATTTGAATTTATTGGAAATGTAACATTTGAAGAGTGCTCAAAAGAAGAGTATCTTGAGCAAATGGATAAAAAAATAAAAGATGCTGGCGTTGAAGATAAATTTAAATACAATCACCATGTATATGGAGTAGAAAAAAATTCTGATGGTATTTTTGAAATTGGAGCTGACCATGAGCTTGGTGTAATTCAAGCTAAAAAAGTAAT
>JALVAK010000008.1 GCA_027011225.1 Nautiliaceae bacterium
CCTGATGGGAAACCTCGTGCCGCTGTTATTTCAATAGCTCATCTTAATGATGAAAAAAGAATGTTTTTTGTGACTTTACTTTTGAATAAATATATAGAATGGATGAGAAGGCAAGGCGGTAGCTCGCAGCTAAAAACAATATTATATATGGATGAAATATTTGGATATTTTCCTGCACAATCAAATCCGCCTTCAAAACAACCGATGCTTTTATTGCTAAAGCAGGCGAGAGCATTTGGTACGGGAGTTGTTTTGGCTACACAAAACCCAGTTGATTTGGATTATAAAGGACTTTCGAATATAGGAAATCTATTTATAGGAAGGTTACAAACTAAACAGGACAAACAAAGACTGATTGATGGGCTTATAAGTAATGAAGATGTGGATAAAAAAGAGCTTTTAAATTTAATTTCTTCATTAAAAACAAGAGAATTTTTATTTAAAAGTGCAAAAAGCGACATACCAGAACTTTTTACTACAAGATGGGTAATGTCTTATCTTAAAGGTCCTCTTACAAAAGAGGAAATATCTAAATTAATGGCAGATAAGAAGAAAAAAACAACAAAACCCATAAACGTTAAAAAAAGTAATAAAAAATATTGTGGTGAGCTTGATGTGAAATATTTTTTTACCCCATCTGATGAATTGGAGCTTTCACCTTATTTGGTATATAAAGCAAAAATAAAATTTTACAATGAAGCGAAAAATATAGATTTGGAAAAAGAGATAAAACAAAAGGTTTATGTTGGTGAATATATGAAGGAATTCGATTTGAATGAAGCAGAAGAATTCAATATACAAAAATGTACTGACAATGAGCCTAAAGATGCGATTTTTGAAGAGGTAAATTCAGATTTTGAGAGTATGAGTAAAAAAGAAATAATTAGAGAAATTAAAAATTATTTGTATCATAATTATCGTATAACTCTTTATAGAAGCAGAAAACTTAAAATGATATCTTCTCCGCAAGAGAGTTTAGGAGAATTTAAATCAAAAATTAAAAATAAATTAGATGAGTTGTTTGAATCTGAGCTTGAGAAGCTTAAAAATAAATATGAAAAAAAACAAGATGCATTACAAGTGAAAATAAAAAAAGCAAAACAAAAATTGGAAAAAGAAAAAGAGGATGTAAAAGCAAAAACCACTAGCACAATTATTGATGTTGGTCTTGGAATATTGAGCGCGTTTTTTGGTAGAAAATCATCTTCGGTAACTAAAGTGGCAAGCTCTATTAAAAAAGCTGGTGGAGTTATGAAAGAAAAAAAAGATGTAACTAATGCAGAAGAAAATCTTGAATTTTTGCAAAATGAATTAAATAAACTTGAAAAAGAGCTTGAAAAAGATATTTTGAAGTTGAAAGAAAAATATTCAATTGATAATTATATTATTGAAGAAGTAAAAATCAAGCCTAAAAAATCAGATATTTATGACATAGAGACTTCTCTTTGTTATATACAAGAATAAGTTTCCTTTAATAAAGGAAACTTTGAATTGATAAAACTATTTAATTTTGTTATAATTCCGCACTAAAAATCAAAAAAAGGAAGTAAATGCCTACTATAAACCAATTAGTAAGAAAAGGTAGAAAAAAGGTTATTAAAAAATCTAAATCACCTGCACTTGTAAGCTGTCCTCAAAGAAGAGGGGTTTGTACAAGAGTATATACAACTACTCCTAAAAAACCTAACTCAGCTCTAAGAAAAGTAGCAAAAGTTAGACTAACTTCAGGATATGAAGTAATTAGCTATATCCCAGGAGAAGGTCATAATCTACAAGAGCATAGCATTGTACTTGTTAGAGGTGGTAGGGTAAAAGACTTACCAGGGGTTAAATATCACATCATTAGAGGTGCGCTTGATACAGCAGGTGTTAAAGGTAGAGTTCATTCTAGAAGTAAATACGGAACTAAAAAATCAGAAGCTGGAAAAAAATAGTATTAAGTTAGTAGTTTAAGGTAAATTAGTTATAGTTGGTTTTTTTGGTTATAGTAGGAGCATAAAAAGAATAGAGAATATAAAATAAAATTCTCAATTTTTATGGCTCCTCGCTGCCAAAAAGGTAGAGTAAGTCTGGTGTAATGCCAGGAAAAACTGAAGAGAAGGAGATTTTATGAGAAGAAGAAGAGCGCCAAAAAGACCGGTAATGCCGGATCCGGTGTATAATAGTGAAGTAGTAACAAAGTTTATTAATAAAGTTATGTGGGATGGTAAAAAAACATTAGCTGAAAAAATTGTTTATGGTGCAATTGACAGACTTAATGAAAAAGAAGAGGGTAAAAAAGGTATAGATATTTTCTTCCAAGCAATTGAAAATGTAAAGCCTTTACTTGAAGTTAGAAGTAGAAGAGTTGGAGGGGCTACTTATCAAGTGCCAATGGAAGTAAGACCTGAGAGACAACAAACATTAGCTATTAGATGGATTGTTGATGCAGCAAGAAACAGAAACGAAAGAACTATGGTAGAAAGACTTGCAAATGAGCTTTGGGATGCTGCAAATGAAAGAGGAGCGGCATTTAAGAAGAAAGAAGATACTCATAGAATGGCAGAAGCAAACAAAGCTTTTGCTCATTACAGATGGTAATTTCTTTCTTTTTCTTTTTTATTTAAATAAAAAGTGACTGGCACTATATGTAATTGCCGAGGGTTTAAATTGAAATTAGTTTTAGTTGTTTAGTAAATTAGTAAAATTATGTTAAAATTTCACAAAAATTTAAAAAAGGATAAGTATGCCAAGAAAAACGCCTATAGAAAAGGTTAGAAATATCGGTATTGCAGCGCATATTGATGCTGGAAAAACTACTACAACTGAGAGAATTCTTTATTATACTGGTATGACTCATAAAATTGGTGAGGTGCATGAGGGTGCAGCTACAATGGACTGGATGGAGCAAGAGAAAGAAAGAGGTATTACAATTACTTCAGCAGCAACTACATGTTTTTGGAAAGACCATCAAATTAACATCATAGATACTCCAGGACACGTTGACTTTACAATTGAAGTTGAAAGAAGTATGAGAGTACTTGATGGTGCTATTGCAGTATTTTGTGCTGTTGGTGGGGTTCAGCCACAAAGTGAGACTGTTTGGAGACAAGCAAATAAATATCACGTACCAAGAATTGCATTTGTAAATAAAATGGATAGAATTGGTGCAGATTTTTATAATGTTGAAAAACAAATTAGAGAAAGATTAAAAGCTAACCCAGTTCCAATTCAAATTCCAATTGGTGCAGAAGATAACTTCAAAGGTGTTGTAGATTTAGTTAAAATGAAAGCTCTTGTATGGGAAGATGAAGCAGCACTTGGAAGTAAATATGAAATTGAAGAAATTCCAGAAGAGTTAAGAGAAAAAGCGGAAGAGTATAGAGAAAAATTAATTGAAGCAGTTGCTGAAACTGATGAAGAATTAATGGAGAAATATTTTGCAGGTGAAGAATTAACAGAAGAAGAAATCAAAAAAGGAATTAAAAAAGCTACACTTAATCTTGAAATTGTTCCTATGCTTTGTGGTACTGCATTTAAAAATAAAGGTATTCAACCACTTCTAGATGCAGTAATTGATTATTTACCAGCACCTACAGAAGTTACATGGATTAAAGGAATTGACCCTAAAACAGGTGAAGAAATTAGCGTAAATCCTGGTGATGACCAGCCTTTTAGTGGTCTTGCATTTAAGATTATGACTGACCCATTTGTTGGTAAGCTAACATTTACAAGATTTTATTCTGGTACTATTAAAGCTGGAAGTTATGTGCTTAATTCTACTAAAAATAAAAAAGAAAGAGTTGGTAGACTTCTTAGAATGCATGCAAATAAAAGAGAAGAAGTTGATGAATTTTATAGTGGTGAAATTGGAGCAATTGTAGGTCTTAAACATACACTAACTGGAGATACTTTATGTGATGAAAGAAGACCAATTATTTTAGAGAGAATGGAATTCCCTGAGCCTGTTATTAGCGTTGCAGTTGAGCCAAAAACTAAAGCTGACCAAGAAAAAATGGCAGTTGCACTTCAAAAACTTGCAGAAGAAGACCCAAGCTTTAGAGTTACAACTGATGAGGAAACAGGACAAACAATTATTTCTGGTATGGGTGAATTACACCTTGAAATTCTTGTAGACAGACTTAAAAGAGAATTCAAAGTTGAATGTAATACAGGTAAGCCTCAAGTTGCATATAGAGAAACATTCAAAAATACAGTTGAGCAAGAGTATAAGTATGCAAAACAATCAGGTGGTAGAGGTCAATATGGGCATGTATTTATTAGATTAATTCCACAAGAGCCTGGAAAAGGTTATGAATTTGTTGATTTAATCAAAGGTGGAGTAATTCCAAGAGAATATATTCCTGCAGTTGATAAAGGTATCCAAGAAGCTGCTCAAGCAGGAGTTTTAGCAGGATTCCCAGTAGTTGATTTTAAAGTAGAGCTTTTTGATGGAAGTTATCATGAAGTTGACTCAAGTGAAATGGCATTTAAATTAGCTGGTTCTATGGCATTTAAAGAAGGTATGAAAAAAGCAAATCCTGTTATCTTAGAGCCTATTATGAAAGTTGAGATTGAAGTTCCAGAAGAGTATATGGGTGATGTAATAGGTGATATCAATAGAAGAAGAGGTCAAGTTAACTCTATGGAAGACCAACATGGAATTAAAAAAATTACAGCATTTATACCACTTGCTGAAATGTTTGGGTACTCAACTGACCTTAGAAGTATGACACAAGGTAGAGGTACATACTCAATGGTATTTGACCATTATGAAGAAGTACCAGGAAATATTGCAGAAGAAATCATCAAAGAAAGACAAGGAGCTTAATCCTTTGTCTTTTTTATTTGAAAAAAGTCTTTGACCCCTTTTAGTGTAAAAATTAAAATTTTTAAAAATGAGGTGTATTTTTTAATTTAATAAAGAAAAAAAAGAGTTTTTATAGATTGTCTTTAAGCTCTTTTACCCATCCTTCCATTACTTCATTAGCAATTAATGCCGGAGCTTCAAGAAAGCTTATTTCAAATTTATCTTCATATTCCGTAACACCAATGCTTCTAGGTCTTACTGCTGGTATTTTTCCATTAGGAAGTTTATTTCCAAAACAAAAAATTACCATTTTGCAATCTTTAATTTCGGGATTTATTTCACCATTAATAGATTTTGTATGAGAGAAATGCTCAAATTCTCCAATATATTTGCAAGTAGGGTGAGAGTTTATTTTTTCTTTGAAAAAGTTAATTATTTCATCTGTATTTTTATAATTGGTTTCGTTTTTTGAAATATCTAGTATAAAAATTGGGTATTTTTCTTGAAGTATCATTTGTTTCATATTGCTCCTTTTTGCGAAAGTTTAGGTAATATAAATTAAATTTATGTTAAAAATAAAAAAAAATTATAGAGTTTTGGTGTATAATTATAAAAAAAGGTTATTTGTTGAATAGAAGAAATTTTTTAAAAACTATGTCGGTTTTGAGCGCGACTCCTTTATTTGCTAAAAAAGATAACCGACTATTTTTTAAATTTCCAAGAAAACCATTTGAGTATCACCATTTAAAAGCTAAAAACTCTAAATTTAGAGTAATGCTTATTGGTGGTATTCATGGTAATGAAATAGGAGCTTATAAAGCTGCTGATATATTGATAAATGCACATTTATTAAAAGGTGAGCTTTTTATAATTCCAAGAAGTAATTTTACTTCTATTTTGGCGGATGTTAGAGGTTATAATGGAGATATGAATAGAAAGTTTGCACATATCTCAAAAAAAGACCCGGATTATTATTATGTAGAGTTATTAAAACAAGCAATTTTAGAATTTAATCCAGATGTAGTAATTTCAATGCATGATGGATATGGGTTTAGCATAAGAAATAAACACGCTTGGGGACAAAGTATTGTTATTGATGAAGTTAAATATAAACAATTTAATTTATATAGTGAAGCAAATTTTGTAAAAAATCATGCCAATATTTATCTAAAGCATAAATTAGCTATTATAAATACTAAAACATTTACTTCTCATATCCATGATGAGCAGAAAAAAGCTTTAACTGGATGGTGTTTAGAAAATGGGATTAAAGCATTTTGTATTGAAGCTTCAAAACAATTACCATCACTTGAAGAGAAAATAAAAACTCATTTAGTAATGCTTAGAGAATTTTTTAAATTATATGATGTAGAAGTTAAAGATTTAGACGAGATGATTAAAAATCCAAATAAATTTTTAGATAAACGTAATGTAGAAGCAAATGTAAAAATTAATGGGAAAATTTATAGCTTTAGTAATTCTAAGACTATAAAAGTTCCAAAATCTTCAGAAATTGAGTTTTTGAATTTTAATGGACCAAGAGGAAGTTTTGCAATTGCTAAAGGAGTTAATTTAAATTGGAGAAGTTTTCACGCAAGATATTTAAATGTTGAGGTTAAAAATGATTATGAAAAAAAATTTAATATAAAGGTTATAAGTGGGGTATAGTGTTGTAATAGATAAAGATATAATAGAAGTGCATTGTGATATGTGTGAAGAGCTTTTTAAAAGGAAAGAAGAGATTAGTTTTAAAAATTTAGAATTTATTAATTTTAATTTGTTTGATGAGGTTAAAGATTTTATAAAAGAAAAAGAGGTTGTTTTTTGCGATGTTTGTAATCCTCAAACTAAAGAATGTGATGAAGAGTGGGACGATTTTTATGAAGAGTTTGATGATGAAGATGAAATTGATAATAGTAGGTGCGAAATATAATGTTTGTATGATATAATTAAGAAAAAAGGAGAAGTTATGTTTAAAGAATGTTGTCCAGAATTAATTCCTATAATGGAAGAGTTAGCGGCTAAAAATCCTCATATTGACAAGCTTATACAAAGGCATGCTGAATTAAATAAGATTATTGATAATGTAGAAGCTGGAAGAGCTCATATGGATGATTTAGAGCTTGATAAACTTAAAAAAGAAAAACTTCATATTAAAGACGAAGTATACAAAGCAGTACTGGAATATAAAAAAGGGCTTTAAGCTCTTTTTTTAGTTATTCTAAAAGTTTAAGAGCTATTTCTGTAAGTTTATTTCTATATATATTTTTCAAATCTACATGTGCTAAGGCTTCATGTGGCAGGATTTGTTGAAGTTTATAAAGTCCGCTCTCTTCTTTAGAAATAGTAGAGTAAGTTTGTTTTATATCACCTAATAAAAAAAGTTTACTACCTTCACTCATTCTTGATAATATCATACTCATATATTCTTTTGTGACAAGTTGCACTTCATCAACTATTAAAATTTCACCCTCAAGTATTGATACTCCTTGAATCATATTAAGTGGAATTATTTCAAATTTTTCAAAGAATAGTTGAGATTTAATTGAGTCGTAATTGTATCCTTTGGAATTTCTGTATAAAAAATTTAAAGCGCTTAAAAATCCTCCAGCCCATTCAAGCATTTTTTCATCTTTATTGCCAGGTAAAAATCCTATATCATAATCATTGCTTATACCTCTTGGAGGACGGGTAATAAAAATTTTTTTATTAGTAAGAGATAGAGCAGTTGCAGTAGCAAGAAGAGTTTTTCCGCTTCCAAATTTTCCAGTAAGAAGTGTAGCTGGGGCTTGAGTTAAAGCATAAATAGCGCATTTTTGATAAATATCAAGAGGAGTAAAAATTTGTGCGTTTTTTATTCTAAGCTTACTAGTTTCTGGGATATTATCTATTCTCTCAATTCCTTTTTTGTATGGGTTATAACAATAAGCTAAATCTCTTACCTCATCTTTTGTTATTACAAAATCCCATGGTTGAAGCTCATAGTTAAATTTCTCTTTTATATAATTTTTAAAATCTTCTACTGGTTTAATTCCTATAAAATGTCCAAATTCGAAATTTTTATCTTCTATTAAAATATCTGCCTCCTTAAATTATTTTCATTGAAAAATCTTTAAATGTTGCTTGATGAATTATAGCTCCACTACTTATAGCATCTACTCCTAAATTTTCATATTCTTTAATGTTTTCTAAAGTTATATTTCCGCTTGCTTCAAGAAGTATTGTAGGGTGATTTTTATTTCTATATTCTACTACTTTTTTAATAGTTTCAAAATCCATATTATCACACATTACTATATCAGCTTTAGCTTCCATAGCTTCTTTTGCTTGGTTTATATTTTCACATTCTACTTCAATTTTTGTAGTAAAAGGTATAATTTCTCTTGCTTTTTTAATAGCTTCAGCAATTGAATTAAAAGTTGCAAGATGAGTATCTTTTAGCATCAAACAATCATCAAGTCCAAGTCTATGATTTGTAACACCTCCACATTTTGCAGCATATTTTTCAAACACTCTAAGAAGCGGTCTTGTTTTTCTAGTATCAAGTATTTTTAATTTTTTAGCCCGTTTAGTAAATTCATAAGCATTGCTAGCAATTCCGCTTGCGTGTTGAAGGATATTTAAAACACTTCTTTCAATACTTAAGATATCTTTTGCACTGCCAGTTATATAAAATATTACATCACCTTTTTTATACTCACTGCCATCTTTAAAATTAAAATCAAACTTTACATCTGCTAAATAAGTAAAGTTTTTAATATATTCAATCCCTGCAATAACTCCTTCGCTTTTAGCAATAACTTTTGCATTTATTATTTTTTTAGGGATTAGCTCTCTTGCTAAATCTCCTCTTGCTAAATCTTCTTTTAAAACTTCTTTTAAGAAATCTACTATTTGAAAATTCATTAATTTCATTTAACAATCTCCAGCATAGTATTTAAAGATTTCATAGCATTTTTTGCAATTTTTTCATCAACTTTTATTTCATTATAAGGCTTACCTTCATCTATAGCTTTTAATAAATCATAAAGTTCTTTTAAGGTAGTCTCATTCATAGATGGACATTCAGGTTTAGTTGATGAGAGTATGTAAATATTTGGATTAATATCTCTTTTCATTCTATGAACAAAATTAAATTCAGTACCAATTGCCATTTTTTCATTTGGATGAGATTTTACATAGTTTAGTATTTGAGAAGTTGAGCCTACAAAATCTGCCTTTTCACATACTTCAGGGCTACATTCAGGATGTACTACTATTTTAATATCTGGATACTTTTCTTTATAAAATTCTACATGCTCTGGCATAAAAAGCTGATGCACTGAGCAGTGCCCATCAAAACAGATAATATCTGCATCTTGCCAATTTTCTTCTCCTATAACTTTTGAAGTGAGATTAAGTTTTTTAGCCATATTTGTGCCAAGATTTTTATCTGGCAAAAAGTATATTTTTTTATTTTGATTTAGCGCCCATTTAATTATTTTATCAGCACTTGAGCTTGTGCAAATGCTTCCATTAAGCTCTCCTACTATTGCTTTAACTTCTGCAGAAGAGTTTACATAGCAAATTGGAATAAAATCTATATTTTCTTTTTTTAATGTTTCTATATCTTTTTTTACTTTCTCAATTTCAGCCATTCTTGCCATAGAACAGCTTGCAAGGCGAGGCATATATACAGGAATATTTGGATTTAGTATTTTTGCACTCTCTCCCATAAAACTAACACCACAAAATATTAAAGGATTTTTAAGACTTGCGGTTTTTTTAGCAAGCTCTAAGCTATCACCAGTAATATCTGCAATGTCAAAAATTTCATCTTTTTGATAATAATGTGCTGCTAGAGTAATGTTGTGTTTTTTTAGCAAATTTTTAACTTCTTTTACCATCTACAGCCTTTTTGCTAAATTATATTATAATTTCACAAAAAAGGAAATTAATGAGTAATCTTTTATGGTATTTATTTGCTTATTTAGTTGGTGGAATTCCTTTTGGTTATTTAATAGCTAAATATTTTGCAGGAATTAATATAAAAGAGCATGGTAGTGGAAATATAGGTGCTACTAATGTTTTAAGAGTACTTAAAGAAATAGACCCTAAAAAAGCAAAATTATTAGCAGCTCTTACATTATTTTTAGATGCTTTTAAAGGAGCTTTTGTTATTTTAGTAGCAAAAGCAGCTGGTGTTTGTGATGCTACATTGTGGACATTAGCAGTTTTAGTGGTGTTAGGGCATTGTTTTTCTCCTTTTTTAAAATTTAAAGGAGGAAAAGGAGTAGCTACTACCGCTGGAGCTTTATTGGTTTTGATTCCAAAAGCAGTGCTTGTAGGGCTTATTGTATGGTTTATTATGGCAAAAACAATTAAAATTTCTTCTTTAAGCTCATTAGTGGGGATTTTAGCAGGTATTTTTAGTGCATATATTTTATATCCTGATTTGCCAATAAAATCTCATGCACCACTTTGGATAATTGCATTTATTATAATTTATAAACATAAAGATAATATTTATAGGCTTATAACTGGACAAGAAAAAAAAGTAATATAAGGGTAAAAAATGAAAAAATATAATATAGTAATAGAAGATTTAACTTTTAAAGCGATTTTGGGGCTTTTAGAAAAAGAGAGAAATGAAGAGCAAATTATAGTTGTAAATGTAAAAATAGAGTATGAAGATAAAAAAAATTATGTAGATTATGCAAAAGTTTGTGATATGATACAAAATAAGATTATTAACGGGCAATATAAATTGATAGAAGATGCGATTGATGATGTTGAAGAGATGTTAGAAAAAGAATTTCCTCAAATGAAAAGTTTATATTTATCAATTAAAAAACCAGAAATTTTAAAAGATGCTTTAGTGGGGGTAGAGATTTTAAGAAATTATTAATTTTTGTTATAATTAGTCAAAGTAAAAGGAGTTATGGTGCGTCTTTTGATTGTAGAAAAGGATGAAACTTTAAATGAGCTTATTAAGCGCTCGCTTAATGAAGCAGGATATAAAACTGATGAGGCATATACTATAAAAGATGCTAAATATTTTTTGGATATTAGACATTATAATCTAGTTATTATTGATTTAAATTTTGGAGCTAGTGAGGTTTTTAAATTTATTGATTATGCTAAAAATATATTCCCTTTAATAAAAATTATTGTAATTTCAGATGATACTTCAATTGAGAGTGAAATTAAAACATTAAAAATGGGGGCAGATGATTATATTAAAAAACCTATTAATTTTGATTTATTGATTACTCGTGTAAATGTTGCTTTAAGAAGTGGTAAAGAATCGCAAATTAAAATAAAAGATTTAATTATTGTAAAAGATGAAGAAAAAATTATCTACAAAGGCAAAGAGTCTTATTTAAAAGGAAAAGCTTTTGAAGTTTTTATGCATTTAGCAAGATATCCTAATCAAGTTATTTCAAAAGAGCAACTTTTAGATGCAATTTGGGAAGAGCCAGAGCTTGTTACCCCAAATGTAATTGAAGTTGCTATAAATCAAATACGCCAAAAGGTTGACAAAGTTTTTAAAATTGATACAATAAAGACCATTCGCCGCAGAGGCTATAAATTTTGTTATCCAAAGGAGTAATATGTCATTAAAAATAACAGAAGAATGTATTGCATGTGATGCATGTGTCGATGAGTGCCCAAATGGAGCAATTGAGCCAGGTGACCCTATTTATGAGATAGACCCTGATTTATGTACTGAGTGTATTGAATATGGAGGAGAGCCTCAATGTGTTCCAGTTTGTCCTGTTGATGCTATCGTACCAGACCCTGATAATGTTGAAAATGCAAAAGAATTAAAGCTTAAAGCTGAGCTTATTCACAAAGATGAAGAGTAATGGCAAAAGTTACAGCCGTTATTGATATTGGCTCAAATTCAGCCAGGATGGCTGTATTTAAAAAAACTAGCCGTTTTGGCTTTTATCTTTTAAGAGAAGAAAAATCTAAGGTTAGAATTAGTGAAGGCGCTTATGAAAATGGAGGAAATCTTCAAGATTTTGCTATTAAAAGAGCTTTAAATGCTTTGAGGGAATTTCTTTTAATAGCAAAATCTTTAAAGGCGCGTAAAATCTTATGTGTTGCTACTTCTGCAGTTAGAGATGCTCCAAATAAAGCTGAGTTTATTAATTTAGTAAAAAAAGAGTTAGGTATTAATATAAAAGTGATTGATGGAGATAAGGAAGCTTTTTTTGGTGGAGTTGCAGCTGCAAATCTTTTGTATGAAAAAAATGGTGTAACTATTGATATTGGTGGAGGCTCTACTGAATTTGCGTTGATTAAAAATAAAAGGATTGAGCGTACAATTTCTCTTAAATTAGGGACTGTTAGACTCAAAGAATTATTTTTTGACAAAGGTGATATTGAAGGAGCTAGAAAATATATAAAAAAAGAGCTTAAGAAATTAGGAGATGTTTTTAATCATAAAAATATTTTTGGTATTGGTGGAAGTATTAGGGCTTTATCAAAAGTTATTATGAAAAAAATAGAATATCCTTTAGATATCTTGCATGGATTTACATACGAATTTGAAGATGTAAAAGAATTTTTAGAGCGTATTTTAACAATGAGTGATGAAGAGCTTTTAAAAATTGGAATAAAACCAGAAAGACTTGATGTAATAAGACCGGGAGCTTTGATTTTTATAGAAGCTATAAAATACCTTAAAGGTAAAAAAATAATTACAAGTGGTGTTGGTGTTAGAGAAGGTGTGTTTTTAACAGATTTGCTTAGAAATCAAAATAATAGATTTCCTGAGAATTTTAATCCATCAGTTAGAACTATTATGGATGTATATCAAATTGATAGAAAAATAGCTTCTTATGAGACTAAAATAGCTCTTGAAATATTTGATTTGTTAAAGGATGATTTTAAATTAGATGAAAAGTATAAAATGCATTTAACTTATGCTATTAAACTCTCACGTGCAGGGGAATTGGTGGATTTTTATGAAGCTCATAAGCATACTGATTATATTTTGCTAAATTCTCTTCATTATGGATTTAGACATCAAGATAGGTTGTTGATTTCAAAAATTATTCGTTTTCATAAAAGAAAAAAAATAAAAAAAAGAGAAATTGAAAAATTTAAATCTTTGCTTCCTAAAAAAGAAATTATTGAAAAGCTTTGTAATATCTTTTGGGTCGCAAAACTTGTAAATACAAATCTTTCAATGCCAAAAGTAGAAATTAAAAAAGAAGATAATAAAATTATCATAAAAGGTGATAATCTTTATCTAGCAAAAGAGAAAAGCAAAACAAGAGATTTGTTTTTTGATTTAGAAATAGATACTTAAAAACTTGTTCCTAGGCTAAATTCAAATTTTTGTAAGTCATCTTCTTTTTCGCTTTTAATAGGCCATGCCCATATAAAGCTTATAGGACCCATTGGAGTTATCCAATCAAGCTCTACTCCATAAGAGCTTCTAGTAATATTTAAGCTATTTTCGCCAACTGCTCCATAATCAATAAATCCACTAAGCCATAATTTATTTTTTAAGCTAAGAGGAGTAGATATTTCTGGACCTATTATAAATTCTCTTGTACCTCCTATTTTGTTACCATTACTATCTTTTGGGGATATGCTATACCATCCAAATCCTCTTACACTTTTAGGACCACCTAGATAAAACTTTTCACTAATTGGAAGATATCCTATTTTTTTAATATATCCTGCTTTTACTCTTAGTTTTAAAACAGCAATAGTTTTATATGTTTTATCTGTAATAGGGTAGAAGTATTTAAACTTAGCAATGCTTTTTAGATATCTTTCATCTCCTCCAATTCCTGCATATTCAATTGAAAGAGAGCCTTTTTTACCAGTAGTTGGGAAAAAATAATTATCTGTATTGTTATAAGATAATGATGTAATAATATAACTTTTTGTGCTTTTCTCTTTTATGTCAGTTATATTTTCATCATAATCGCTAAGTTTTTCTTTAATTAAGCCATATGTAATATTTGCAGATAAATTGCGAGTTAAGGACTTACCAATTCCTATGCTAAAACCTTTTTGTTTGCTATCATAAGATATTCCCTCAAATGAAGTATTAAAAATTGAAGCATTAAATGAGTAAAGAGTATCAAAAATTCTTGGGTTAAATAATGATAATGAATAACTTTTGCTTTTAGAATTTACATCTGCACTCACTCTTATAGTCTGTCCACTTCCAAATACATTTTTTTCGCTAATTGCTAAATTAAATCCAAGTTTTGTATAGCTTCCATAGCTAATACCAGCTCTAAGAGAGCCACTTAATCCTTCTTTTACTTTTACTAAAATATTTATTTTATTATTAGATACTTTTTTTTGCTCTATTTTTACATCTTCTAAATATCCTGTACGTTGGAGGGCATATTTTGTATCGATATAATTTTGATATGAATATTTATCTCCTGGAGCAAGGTATACATTTCTTCTGATGACTCTATCAAGTGTTTTTGTATTACCTGAGATTATTACGTCATTTATATAAACAATCTCTCCGGGGTTAATTATATATGTTATATATACAAAGTTTTTTTCTTTTTTTATTTTAGGGTATACTTTTGCATATGCATATCCTTCATTTTGAAAGGCATGCGTAATATTTTCAATATCTTTTCTAATAGCAGATATATTAAAATATTTATTTTCTTTTAATTTAAGCTTTGGTAATTTAACTTTTATCTCTTTTGGGTATTCAAATGATATTTTTTTAACTATATATCTTGGACCTTCATATATTTTATAATCAATATCTGCAAAATAAGAATCAAGGTTTGGTTTTGCAAGAGGTAGAGACACTTTAGCATCAAGATAACCTAAATTCATATAAAAATCTTGTAATTTATTTCTATCTTCTATTAGCTTAAATATTTTTAATTTTCCACTATTAAAAAATGGTAAAAAGCTAAAAAATGTTCTTTCTTTGTTTTCTATTTCATCTTCTAACATACTTTTTGGTAAAGTTGCACCAAAAAAATTTACTTTTCTAATAATTACTTCTTTACCTTTTTTGATTATTATTTTTAAAATAATTTGAGTTTTAGTAATAGGAATTATGTCTATTTTTACAACAGAGTTAAAATATCCTTTGGCTAAATAGTAGTTTTCAATAAATTCTTTTAATTTTTTTAATTTGTTTTTATCTAAAATTTCACCTTTTTTAGGAAGTAGATTTTGCTCTTTTAGGATTTTTTTAAGCTCTTCTGATAAATTTTCTGTTTTTATAGAAACAATAGTTGGTTTTTCCGTAAAAATAAATGTTAAAGTATTGTTTGTCAAATCAGCTTTGATAGTTTTAAAATATCCTGTTTGATAAAGTGCTTTAATGCTTTCATCAATTTTTTTTATATCAAATTTTGTATTTGGAGTTATTTTTATTATTGCATTTGCACTCTCAGGTGATAAGTGAATTAAGCCTTTATATTTTATCTCTTTTATATCTTGAGCAATTAAAATTATTGGCAATAAAAATAAAAATCTTTTCATAATTCCCCTTAGACTTGTTTGGATAAAATTATAACGTAATTGTGATATAATTTTTTAAAAAAGAGGTTAAATGGTCTGTAGTATTGTAGGTCTTGGATTAATGGGAGGAAGTTTTGGTCTTGCAATGAGAGATTATTTTGATGAAATTATTGGAATAGACCATAATAAACATCATTGCGAAGATGCTATTAATTTGGGATTAGTGGATAAAATAGGAGAATTTAAAGACATTGAAAAAAGTGATGTAGTAGTTTTAGCAATACCTGTTAAGAGTATTATTAACTCATTGCAGAATATATCAAAGCTTAATATAAAAAAAGATTTAACTATTATTGATTTTGGCTCAACTAAAGAGAGTATTATAAAAAACTGCCCAAATAGTATTAGGAAAAATTTAGTAGCATCTCATCCGATGGCTGGTACTGAGTACTCAGGTCCTCAAGCTGCTATTGCAGATTTGTATAAAAACAAAGTAATGGTGGTTTGTAATATTGAAGAGAGCGGAAAAATACAAAGAAAAAGAGCAATTGATATTTTTAATAAACTTCAAATGCATATAAAATATATGGATGCAAAAGAGCATGATAGGCATGCAGCATTTATATCTCATATGCCTCATATTGTTTCATTTTCAATTGCTAATTCAGTATTAAAACAAGAAGATAAAGAGCATATAGTAGCTCTTGCGGCTGGAGGATTTAAGGATATGAGTAGACTTGCAAAAAGCAATCCTCATATGTGGAAAGATATATTTAGTGAAAATAAGAAAAATTTATTAGACGCTGTTGAAGCTTTTGAGAGTGAGCTTAAAAAGGCAAAAGAGATGATAGAAAAAGAAGAGTGGGATAAATTACAAGAGTGGATGAAAATGGGAAATAATCTTCATAAAATAATGTGAATTAATAAAAATATCTGATAGATGCAAATCCCACTGCTTTAGAATTTTTGATTGCTTCAACTTCTTTATCGGAAATAATTCCTCCAAGGGCTATTACATTTGGATGTATTTGGCATACTTCATTTAAAGTTTTTATTCCTAAACCTCTTCTTCCTTTTGAATTAAAAATAGGAGAAAAAGTTATATAATCTGAGATAATAGCTTTTTTTGCTTCTTCAAGATTATGAGTTGAGGTTATGAATGTATAATTTGGAAATTCTTTTTTTAGAGAGTTTAATTCATTTATATATTTGCTTGGAAAATGTATGCCATCAAAATATTGGATTAAGTCTTTATCTATCAAACTATCATAGTTTATGAATACTTTAGAAAAACTTTTTGCAAAAGTAGCAAATTGGATAATTTCTTCTTTTGAAGGAGTTATTTTATTTCTATAGCATACAAATTGAGGTTTGTGATTTTGAATAGCTTTTAGAGTTTGTGAAAAAGGAAAAGAAGGCTCGGTAATGAAATACCTAATTATAGCGCTTCCTCATGTCCAGTTACTGCACCATATAGATATACATAAGTTAGTACCATAAATACAAATGCTTGTAAGAATGCTGAGAATGTAAGTAGAGCATATCCAGCAAGTGGAAATACCCAAGGTGCTAACATTAATAATACTGCTAGGAATAAATCATCACCTTTTATATTACCAAATAACCTGAATGCAAGTGAAATAATTCTTGAGAAGTGAGAGAGAATTTCTACTGGAAACATTAAAGGCGATAGCCATTTAACAGGACCTGCGAAATGTTTAATGTAATTAATTAATCCTTGATGTCTAATACCTTCAAAATGATAATAGATAAAAACGATTAATGCAAGAGTTAAAGTAAAGTTTATATTACCACTTGGTGCTTCAAATCCTGGAATAATACCAATAAAGTTTGCAAAGAAAATAAAAATAGCTAAACTTCCAGCAAGTACTAAATATTTTCTAGCGATTTGCTCATCTGCTACTTCTTTACCAATATATAAAATACCACTAATTGTTGCTTCCATTACATTTTGGCAACCTTTTGGCACTATTTGCAGCTTTCTAGTAGCCAATTTCGCAACTAAAACTGATAGAAAAGCGGCAATTAATGTGTGAATAATTAATTGTACATATTGGTCATGACCTAAAAAACCTGTAAAAAGCCACAAATTATCCATGTAAGTCCTTTTTAATGGAATTTTACCATAATAATTAAAAAAATGTGAATTTAAAATTTTGCAAAATTTATGCGATGAGTAGAAATAATTACAAATCTATTTTAAATTGTCCTATTCTATAAAGTGCAAAATCATATTTTAAAGGGTCTAAAGGCTCAAACTCTTTTAGTTTATTAGTAAGCTCTATTGCAGCTTCTAAATCATAGCTTTTTCTTTTTAGTAATCCTAAATTTAAAGATACTTTATGTGTATGAGTATCAAGTGGAATTATTAAATCTTTTTTTTCTACGCCTCTCCAAAGTGCTAAATCAGGCTCTTTATCTCTTACCATCCATCTTAAAAACATATTCCATCTTTTATATGGGCTAACGCCTTTTGTTTTATTAGGAGGAATTTTACCTATTAAAAACTCATATCCTTTTGAAGTGTAAGGATTTATTTTATATATTGTTGTTATAATCTCTCTTAGTCCATCTATTACATTATTTTCTTTTTTATAGCCTTTTAAAAAAAGAGCGTTTAGAGAATATTTCTCTTTCATTTTTTTTATGGTTTTAAAAAACTCTTCTACATCCTTTTTAGTTTGAAATCTATAATAAGCATCATTTGAGTTTAGATTTTTTAAATCTAGAGAATTTAAGAATTTTAAAATCGCTTTTACATTTCCATATGCAAATAATGCAGCAATTAAAGCAATATATTCATCGTTATATTTTTTAGCTATTAAAATAGGGTCTAATTTTTCTTCGTTTACTTCATAAATATCATTTTTTATAAGCGCATCAAGTTTTTGTTTTATATTCATTTAGTATACCTTTATAAAGTTTTGTGATATAATTATAATAAAAAAAGGGGCTTACATGGTTATTAGAGGTGAAGCAAATATAATAAAAGCTTACGATTTAACTCCGCTTGTAGATGCAAATGGATATGATTTAGATAATTTAAAAGAAATTGAAGAGTTTAAAGAAGTAGTAGCAAGTTATATAGATGCAGGAGAGGCAGAAGCTATTAATTTTGAAACAGACCTTATTGGTACAATTCCTGATACTACAGAAATTGAAATTGAAGATAATGTTTATACTTTTGAGGATGTAGAATATATTAATACAAGTGTAGACGAGCTTATTTCTGAGCAGCTTGATGAGGGAAGTGTTGTTTGTTTAATTCAAGCAAATGGTGATGGATATTTTGAATATGAAGAAAATCCAGATATTAATGAATTACAAATTGGATATACTGCATGTGATGTAGATACTCCAGATGAGCCAATTTATGAGTTTTTTTGTGATTTATTATTGCCTGATTTAGTTTTAGCAAGCGGAGAAAAACTTGAAATGGTTGCAAAAAATTTTTATCCAAAAGATACAATGATAGCAGAAGTTTATATAGTAAGAGTAAATGAAGAAGGAAATAAGTATTTAGAGAGAGTTTGCGAGATAGATTTACTCCATTATCATTGGGATTTATTTGAAGATTTGATTCAAGTAGATTATGATGAGCCTATTGCTTGATGCCAAATAAGGCATCAAGCATATTATTTATTGTAGTAATTACTTTTGCATTTGCTTGATATCCTCTTTGATATTTTTCTAAATTAATTAATTCTTCATCAATATTTACTCCGCTTAAAGAGTAATATTCGTTTGAAATGCTTTTAAAAAGAGTTTGAGTGTATTCTTCTTTAGAAGATATCTCATTGATTTTATTAGCAAGGTTAGTAGTAGTTATTCTATAATATTCGTATAAAGTAGCATTAATTCCATCATCAAAATGTAGTTTTTTAAATTGAAGCTCTAACATTTCATTTGCCACTTCATTATTTCCTTCATTAGGTGCTTTATATGCATGAATTAAACTTGGATTTTCTCTTAATTTTTTTGCTAGATTAATATTAGAAGAATTATTTCCTTCAAAAAATTGATTTATTCCAAATACTCCTCCAAAATTTGATAAGTCGTTATCAAGACCAATGTAAGTATTTTCATCAGTTTTTTTACTAAAAATTACTCTTCCATTTAAAATATATGCTTGATAATAATCATCTACGTCGTTATTTGGGTTATTATCACTATTATCATCAATATTTTTTGTATTAATTTGATTGATTATGCCTTGAATAGTTGAATATCTAGAGTCTGTAGAATTAATATCTACTTTAATCTCTCTTTTTGCAATAATATCTCCATTTTCATTATATACATTTACATAAAATCCGCCATCTTGAAGTTTTAGAGGCAGTTTATTATTGATTTGTGAAAGAGGTAAATATTCATACTCTTTTAGTGCACTAAACATTAAACTCCCATCATCTTTTACTAAAATGCTTCCTTTAGGTTTTATTTCATTATCAGAGTTTGTATCACGGGCTCTAAATTTAATTTCACCATTTTCAATTACTGCTTTTACATCAAAGCTATCATCATAAAGATAAATTTTTTCATTAATTTTATCTAATACTTTTTGAATGGAATCGCTTTTTTTTATACTAATTTCAAGAGTTGTTTTTACCTCTGCGTTATTATCTAATACATCTAGTTTTAATATCCCATTTCTTACGTCATGCTCTAATATTCCTTGTTTGTATAGAAGTGAAAGAGGGGTATTTATGATGTT
Source organism: Nautiliaceae bacterium (assembly GCA_027011225.1). Classification (GTDB taxonomy): domain Bacteria; phylum Campylobacterota; class Campylobacteria; order Campylobacterales; family Nautiliaceae; genus JALTBU01. The sequence continues at coordinate 19,983 of JALVAK010000008.1, forward strand.
ATCAGATATAGGAATTGGTTTGAATGTTTGTATTCCAACTGCTTCTTGTTGAGCGGAATATGAATAAATAGAGTTAGTGCTTCTTATAAGATTTGCCGCTAAGTTATCAAGAGATTTTATAAGCTCTCCAATAGTTCCATTTTTAGGTGAGCCATCTTTATTAAAATCTGTTCCTCTAACTTTAAATAGTGCTCCTATTTCGGAATTTTGGATAGATGAGGTTACATTTGCTATACTAAAATCATCTTTTACTACACCAATATCTATATTCCCATTTACGTCAATTTCTTTTATTTCGTGATATGTTGCTCCATCAATTAATGGGTATCCTCCAAGCAGTATTTGATAATTTTTTGAATAATCTATAGTTACTTCGCCTTGTGAATCATAAGATTTTATTCCAGTTTTAAAAATTTTTACATCTATTATTTCCTTTAATCTTTTCTCTAAAGCATCTCTTTTATCTCTTAATTCATTTGCATGAGATTTTCCATTTGCTTCATGAAGAGTAATTTCTTTATTTAAAGAAGCAATATTTTTAATGATGGTATTAGCTTCTTTTACTCTTGCATCAATTTCTTCATTTATACTTTCTCTAATATTTTTTAATTTATCTCTTAAAAGATGAAATGTGTCTGCTAATTTTTGAGTTTTGTTTGCTAGGTTGACTTTTACACTTCCATCATTTGGATTGCTTGCTAAATCTGCCCATGCATTAAAAAAATCTTTTAAGTCTTTATACAGCCCTTGGTCTGTAACATCAGGAAAATATGTACCAATTTCTTGAAGATACTCTTTTTGAGTTTTTAATGAATTAAGTAAAGCAGAAGTATTTATAAATCTATTAAAAAGAAAAGTATCAGTAATTCTATTAATAGCACTTATCTCAACGCCAATACCTATATCTCCAGGTATTGCATTTATTGGTTTTAAATTGGAAAATACTACTCTCTCTCTTACATAATCAGGATTTGAGGCATTTGATATATTATTTGAAGTAACATCTATTGCTTTTTGGTGAGCTTTAAGTCCTGTTAGTGCTATATTAAGTCCTGCTGAAATTGCCATCTTATCCCTTTATAAATGGATTTTGAATATCTTTTTTGTCATATGTGATTTGTTGTTTGTTTTTGATTTTATTTAATAAAACATTATAAAAGTTAGTAACGCTTAGTGATAGTTTTGAGAAATGTTTATGTTTAGTGTAAAATTCATTTAAAAGTAGTTTAAATTTTTCAAATTCCACTTCTTCCTGAGTAGAAAAAATTTCTTCAATAGCTTTATTTCTACTTGATAAAATTGAGTCAATTTCTGTTTTTAATATTTCAAATTCTTTTGCTAAATTTTCTTTTAATGGGATATTGGCAAAGACTTCTTCATGGTTTGCATCTTTAATATTTTTAATATCTTCGTTAGTAATTTTAATTAAAGAGTTTAAAACGTTGTTGATTTTATTTAGTTTTTCTAAAAGCATATTTCCACCTTTTTAGGTGGAAGAGGAGTTAGCTAAGTAGATATTTTGCCATAGCTTTAGCAGTTTCTTCTATATCTACTTTGTATGTTCCGTTTTTAATTTGCTGTTTTATCTCTTCCACCCTTGATAATTTTTTATTTTCTATTTTTTTCGGTTGCTTTTGTTGGGTAGAAAGGTTTTTAATGTTTAAATTATTATTTATTTTCATCAAATCCCTTTTTCTTTTTTGAAATTCTACCCAATAATATCGGCATTTGAGAAAAAATCTAAACCTTATTTTTTAAAAAGTTAAATAAAAGCTCAGAATATCCAAAATTACCGCTTAAATTTTTTGATAATGTTTCTTGATACATTGATTTATAAATCTCTTCTCCTGGGCTTTTTGGAAAAAGTTTATTTTGAGAATTTAGAGCTTCTTTTAAATAAAAATTTAATATCTCACTCTCAAACTCATCACATACGTTTTTTAATTTTTGAAGTTTTATATTGTTATAGATAGGTGATATTTTCATAACTTCTCCTTAATTTACTATTACTTTTGCGTTTATGCTTCGTGCTGCTCTTAAATTTTCTACTATAGCAATAATATCTTGAGGAGTTGCATTTGATTTTTTCAAATCTTCAGTCAATTCAAAAATAGAAGTTGGTTTTTTAATTTGAATAGTAAAGTCTCCATATATAATAACTCCTGGTCTTATTATAATATCTCCTCCTGCTACAATTGTTCCTGTTCTTTCATCAATTACAATTATATTTTCATATGGTACTTGTATATTTAAATTTTCTACTTTTGCTAAAAATTCTGGCATTGATAAATTATTAGGTTTTTTTAATACTATACTTTTTGGGTCAATTGCAATTGCAACTTGTTTTTTAAAGTAATTATTTATAGTTTTTTGTACTTTTACTGCTAAATCAAAATCACTAAATTTTAATGATAAAATAGCTTGTTTTTGATGATATATATCCCATACTACTGCTCTTTCTACGGTAGCACCATTTAGTACTTTAACGGTTGTTGTAAAGTGTTTTTGTTTTTTTCCGCCTTTTAAATTAAATCCTCCCATTGTAATAGGACCTTGAGCTAATGCATATATTCTGCCATCTACACCTTTTAAAGGTGTTATAAGAAGCACTCCTCCTTGCAAAGATTTTGCATCGCCAATGGAAGATACTGTTATATCAAGTTTATCTCCTTCTCTTGCAAATGGAGGAAGAGTAGCAGTTACCATTACTGCGGCTACGTTTTTTGATTTTATATCTTTTGGGTCTACTTTTACGTTTACGTTTTTTAGTAAGTTAGATAGAGTTTGGTTTGTAAATTTTGCAGAGGAATCTCCTGTGCCATCAAGCCCTACTACTAGACCATATCCAATAAGTTTGTTATCTCTAACACCTATTATGTTTGCTATATCTTTTATTTTTTGTGCAAAAAGATTTGTAGAAATAAAAACATATAACATACTAAAAAAAAGTATTGTTAAAGTTTTTTCAAACTTATCAAGTTTCATTTATAGCCTTTTTAAAAGGCTTAAGCAATATGTGTTCCAAAAAAAGAGTAAAAGAGGAGAATTAAGGAATATATCTTACAATTAGTTTTCCATCTTTTTCATAAAAATCATATACATTTTTTTCAGTTTTTAGCTCTTCAATAAAATCTTTATCAAATTTATCATACTCTACAATTTTAAATTTTTTAATTTCTTTCATTTTTACTAATGCAATTATCCAAATAATGCCCATAATAATCGCTAAGATTAAAAATTCTTTTAACATTCCTTTATTTAGAAAATATCCAGCTACTGCACCACCTAAGAAAATTCCCAAATATTGAATTGTATTTGAAGTAGATAGAGCAGTTGCTTTTTGATGAGCGTATGCTACTTTACTAACAAAACTCTGAAGAACTGGCTCTAATAAATTAAATCCAAAGAAAAATACAAGTACTGCTAAAAATGCGCTAACTTTTGTACCTATTAAGAATAAAACTAAAGATAAAGTAATAGTTATTGCGCTTAATATAAAAACTAATTTTCCTTTTCCTTTTTTCTCTCCTAAAATAGCTCCAAGTGGAAGAGCAAAAAAACCAACTATTAATGCAGGAATATATACTTTCCAAAGCTCAGTTTTATCCCATCCAAATTTTGTAGTAAAAATTATTGGCACTAGTAAGAAAAATACAGTCATAAGACCTTTTTGCATAAATCCAGAATAATATAATTTAAGCAATTCTTTATGAAATAAAATATCTTTTAGAGAAGATTTTTGCATATGATGTACTATTTTTGGAGCAGGCGGTACTTTTTTGATTACTATCCAAATAGAGATAATTGCTAAAATAGCAGTTAGTAAAAATAATTTATCAACTCCCCATGTTGTACCAATAGTTGGACCTAAAATCATAGAAATTGCAAAAGCAAGAGCAATAAATTGCCCCATTTTAGCAAAAGCCTGCGCTCTTGTTTTTTCATCTGTTAAATCTGCAATATATGCCATAATTACTCCGCCAATAGCTCCAGCGCCTTGAAGTAATCTTCCAAAGATTAGAGTATAAATATTATCTGCAAATGCACACACTAAACTACCAAGAGCAAGTAAAAGTAATCCTATTACTAAAATTAATTTTTTGTCATATTTATCTGCTAATTTTCCAAATGGGATTTGTAAGAATATTTGTGAGAGAGCATATGCTCCAAGCGCTATACCTACGCTAAATTCATTCGCACCTTCTAAATGCATTGCATAAAGTGCAAGTACAGGCATTACTATAAATAAACCTAAAAAGCGTAATGCCATAATGAGTGAAAGATAAATCATGCTACTCCTTTTTTTGCGCAATTATAGCTTAATTTTGTGTTTTTGTTTGTTTTTAAAATACACAGCATTATTTACGCCCATATTTTTTAGTTTTTCTATTGTTTCATTTAGCATAAAACCAACTTGAGAGGGTGAGTGAGCATCGCTTGAGAGAGTTATATCAATTCCTTCGTTTAAAATCATCTCAAGTAATTCATCACTTGGATAAGTCTCTTTTACAGGTTTTCTAAGACCAGATGTATTAATTTCAATTGCCATATTTGATTTTTTAATGGCTTTTATAGCATTTTTTGCTAAATCTTTTATATTAGTTTTTGGTTTATGTCCAAATACTTTTACTAAATCAATATGTCCTACTATATTAAAAAGACGTGAATTTGCCATCTCTTCAATTTTACTAAAGTATTCTTTATATACATCATCTACATCGCGTCTATCCCACTCTTTTATAAATTCAGGGTTGTCAAATCCCCAGTTATCGAGAAAATGCACGCTTCCGATTAAATAATCTACATCTCTTTGTAAAACTCTTTTATCTACAAACGGAGTAAAATCAACTTCATATCCAAGAAGTATTTCAATTTTGTCTTTATATTTTTCTTTTAGTTTGTTTATCTCATTTTCATAACTATCCATATCTTCAAAACTCATTCTATACTCATAATCAAACTCCATTGGTGCATGGTCTGCAAAGCCATATATTTTTATGTTTTTTTCTAAAGCTTTTTGTATAAATTCTTCTGGGTTACCGCTTGCGTGATTGCAAAGAGGGGTGTGATTGTGTAAATCAATCATCTTTTGCCTTTTTGATTGAAATTATATATAATAAATCAAAAAAAGAGGTGGCCTATGAATCAAGAAGAGTTGGATGCATTAATAGGCGAAGATTTTGATGAAATAGAAGAGTTAGATGGTAAAGATGATATAGAAGATGAAGCAGTTAGCGAAATAGATGATAGTTTCTCAGATGTTTTAGAAGATACAAATGAAGAAGAAAAAATAGTTCCTCCTCCAGCTGATAATAAAAACAAAGTAGTAGCACAGCTTGATGAAGTGACAAAAGAGAGTGAGGAAAAAGCTACTCAAATTCTTGATATAATGGATGAAATTTCAGCTAATACTGAAAAAAATCTTGAATCTTTAAAAGAAGTTTTAGAGTTTTTAAATAAACACAAAACACTTTGTGAGAAACTTCATAATAAATTCCCTCATATAAAAACTTTTGAAAAAGAATTAAATGAAATCAATGCTATGATTGAAAAAATTCAACAAGCAATAGAAATTAATGAGGCCACTTCTGATAAAATTTTTATGGCAATGGATATTATGCAATATCAAGATATCCATAGACAAAAGATTGAAAGAGTTATTAATATTATGAGAGCACTTATTAAATATATGAATAAATTGTTTGAAGGAAATATTGAAGATGAAAAAAGAGTTCAAAGTGCAAAACATATTCATGGAGATGAATCAAATGAAGTGCTTAGCGATGAAGATATTGAAGCATTACTTAATAAATTTGGAGTATAGATGAAAAAAGTAGAATTATTAAGCCCAGCGGGTGATTTTGAAAAACTAAAAATAGCAATAGAGTACGGGGCAGATGCTGTATATGCAGGAGTGAGTCACTTTTCACTTAGATGCCATAGTGGGAAAGAATTTGATTATGAAACTTTTGCTGAAGCAGTAGAATATGCTCATAAAAGAGGGGTAAAAGTTTATGCAACAGTAAATTCTTTTCCTTTTGAATCTCAATTGCCACTAGTTGAAAATCATATTAAAAAACTAAAAGAAATTGGTGTTGATGCAATGATTATTTCTACTCTTGGTGTAATAATGAAAGCAAAAGAGATTGCACCAGAGATTGATATACACCTCTCTACTCAAGCAAACGCACTTAATTCTTGGGATTACAAAGCATACAAAGATTTAGGAGTTAAAAGAATAATAGCAGCACGCGAGACTACTTTAAAAGATTTAATAAAAATAAAAGAAAAAGTTCCAGATATTGAAATTGAAATTTTTGTTCATGGAGCTATGTGCTTTGCATATAGTGGGAGATGTTTACTTAGCGCAGTTCAGTTTGGTAGAAATCCAAATAAGGGTAGTTGTGCTAATGATTGTAGATATCCATATACTCTTTATGCTGAAAATCCAGAAACTGGGACATTATTTAAGCTAGAAGAATACAAAGATGGTACTTATATAATGAATGCAAAAGATTTGTGTTTAATTAATCATATTCCTGAGATTTTAAGTGCAGGTGTTGTTGATAGCTTAAAAATTGAAGGTAGAACAAAATCACCATATTATGTAGGAGTGGTTACTAAAGCATATAGAGAAGCTATTGATGAGTGGTATAAAAGTGGTAAGTGTGATTGTGAAAAATATTATAAAGAGATTTTAACTACTAAAAATAGAGGCTTAACAGATGCTTATCTTGTAAAAAGACCATATGAAAGGCATGATACTCAAAATCTTGAAACTTCTTTAACTTATGGAGAGTGGCAGGTTGCTGGAATTGTAAATGAAGATGAAGAGAGTTTTATGTGTAAATATAAAATTTTTCCAGGAGATGAGTTAGAAATTTTAGCTCCAAATGATAATTTAAGAGAATGTGAAAATAAAATAGGTAAAATTTATAAAAAAGATGGGAAATGGTATCTAAGACTTGATAAAATTTTAACTTTAAATGGGAAAGAATTAAATTCAGTGCATAGCGGTAATCAAAATCCAATAAAACTTCCATGTAAGTTGCCATATTTAACTTTTTTAAGAAAAAAAGTGGAGTTTAGCCCTAATGGAGTATAAGGAGAGAAAATGAGATTTGTAAGTATTTTAATGGGAAGTAAAAGCGATTATGATATTATGAAAGAAGCAGTAAAAGTACTTGAGAAGTTTCAAATTCCATATGAGCTAATTATTACTTCAGCTCATAGAACACCTGAGAGGACTCATAATTATGTAAAAGAAGCAGAAGAGAGGGGTGCAAAAGTATTTATTTGTGGTGCTGGGATGGCTGCACATCTTGCAGGTGTTGTAGCAAGCCTTACTACTAGACCAGTAATTGGTGTACCAATGCCAAGCGGAATGATGGATGGGCTAGATGCTCTTTTATCTACTGTTCAAATGCCAGGAGGTATGCCTGTAGCAACTCTTGCTGTTGGAAAAGCAGGGGCAAAAAACGCTGCATATCTTGCACTTCAAATTTTAGCAAATAGCGATGATGAATTAAAAGCTAAGCTCGAAGAAGATAGAATCGCTCAAGCTAAAAAAGTTGAAATGGATTCAAAAGAAGTAGAAGTAAGACTTGATTGATGCAAACTTGGCTTAATATTGAAGAATTTGCAAAACTTAGCGGAAAAGATAAAAAAGAGATTATAAACCTTTGCAAAGAGAAAAAATTAAAATGCAAAAAAAATAAAGATGGCATATTTATTGAAGTGGAGTCTATTGCGAAATCTTTAGTTCCTTTGCAAGAATTACAGATTATTGAAAAAGAGCATTCTATTGCTGATAGAGTAATTAGAATGCTTTTAGCTTTGCATGAAAAAGTTTTAATGAGTAAAGATGAAACAATTGAGACTTTAAAAGAAGAGAATAAATTTTTAAAAGAATCGATTTATTCTATGCAAGAAGTTTATGAAGAGTCTAAAAAAACAATTGAAAGACTTCAAAAACAGCTTGAAATTTGTCAAGAAGAGCTTGAGTTTTGTAAGAAAAAATATAAACTTATGTGGGGTAGAGTACTTAAAAAAGAAAATAAAGAAGAATAATTAAATTTAAGGAGGAGATATGGCACAAAAAAGAGTAGTTCTTTTTACAGCACCAGGGTGTATTTGGTGTACTAGAGCAGAGCAGTTTTTTAAAAAAAATAAAATTAAATATAGAAAAATTGATATAAGTAAAGACGCTAAAGCAGCAAAAGATTGTGAAAGACATGGATGTAGAGGGGTACCTGTAATTTTAATAGGAAATAGATGGATTTGTGGATTTAATGAGCCTGTTATTAAAAAAGAATTGGGAATTAAATGAAAATAAGCAAAGAGTGTTATTTGTGTATTTTTAATCAAGTTTTTAATGTAACAAATAGATTAAATCTTGATGAAGAGACTTCTTCATTAGTGCTTAGAGAAGGGGCAAAGAGGCTATCAAAATATGATTTATCTTTTGAGCCTCCTATAATAGCAAGTGATATTTATAGCGGTGTTAGCGAGATTGTAAAAAAAGAGGATTTATTTGAAGATGCAAAAAAAGAAGCTATTAAAGAAGCACTTAAATTTAAACCTATTTTAAAAAAAAGACTCTCTAAATCAAAAGATAAACTTTTTGATGCTTGTAAAATTGCAGTTGCTGGAAATGTAATAGATTTAGGAGTAAATCAGGAGTATGATTTAACAAAAGAGATTAAAAAAATTTTTGAAGTTGATTTTTATAAAAACGATTATAGTGAGTTTAGAGAAAAAGTATTAAATTCTAAAAGTATTTGCTACTTAGCAGATAATGCAGGCGAGAATGTTTTTGATGAGATTTTAATTGAAGTTATTAAAGAATTAAATTCTGAAGTGAAAGTTTTTTATTTAGTAAGAGGTAAGCCAATTATCAATGATGTAACTATTAAAGATTTAGAAGGGCTTGAAATATTTAACTTAGCTGAGGTAATAGACACCGGAGTAGATACTCCTGGATTTTGTTTAAATAGAGCAAATAAAAAGTCAAAAGATATTTTTTATGGCGCTGATATGGTAATTAGCAAAGGAATGGGAAATTTTGAATGTTTATTTGATGAGTGTGGAAGAGAAGTTTTTTATCTATTTAAGGTTAAATGTGATGTAGTAGCTAGAGCTAGCGAAAGTAAAAAAGGTGAATATATGTTGTTTAAAGGAGAATGAATGTATTTTAGTGATTTACTTTTAAAGCTTCAAGAATTTTGGAAAAATAAGGGTTGTAATATAGTAATGCCGTATGATTTTCCAAGTGGGGCAGGGACATTTCATCCAGCAACTCTTCTTAGAAGCCTAGAAGATAGAGAGTGGAATGTAGCGTATGTAGCTCCTAGTAGAAGACCAACTGATGGTAGATATGGAGAAAATCCAAATAGGCTAGGAAGCTATTATCAGTTTCAAGTTATTATGAAGCCAAGCCCAGATAATATTCAAGATATGTATCTTGAATCTCTTGAGTATTTAGGACTAAATTTGAAAGAACACGATATCAGATTTGTAGAAGATAACTGGGAATCACCAACTCTTGGAGCTTGGGGGCTTGGATGGGAAGTATGGCTTGATGGAATGGAGATTACTCAATTTACATACTTTCAACAAGTAGGAGGAATCAAAACTTTTCCAGTGCCAGTAGAGATTACATATGGGACTGAGAGACTTGCAATGTATCTTCAAGGTGTAGATAATGTTTATGATATAAAATGGAATGAAAATACTACATATGGAGATATGCACAGACGCTCTGAATATGAGTTTTCAAAATACAATTTTGAAATAGCAGATACTAATATGCTTTTTAGATGGTTTGAAGATAGTAGACATGAAGCAAAAAGATGTCTTGAAGCTAATTTGCCACTTCCAGCGTATGATTATACAATTTTTGCAAGTCATATTTTTAATGTCCTTGATGCAAGAAAAGCAATCTCTCAAACTGAGAGGCAAAACTATATTTTAAAAATAAGAGAGCTTGCAAAGGCAGTAGCTGAGAAATATGTAGAGACTACAAAAGGAAATAAATGAAATTACAGACAATTTATGATATTTTAAATGAAATTTCTCCTTTTTCTTTGCAAGAAGAGTGGGATAATAGTGGGGTAAATGTAGGAGATTTTGAAAGTGAAATAAGTAAAATTTATATCTCTCTTGATTTAGATGAGAGGGTTTTAGATGAAGTTGATGAAAATTCTTTAATAATTACTCATCATCCTTTAATTTTTAGAGCTATAAAAAAGGTTATCCCAAATAGATTTTCAACAAAACTTTTAATTAAAATGATACAAAAAAACATCTCACACATCGCAATGCATACAAATTTTGATAAAACTCATTTAAATGAATATTTTGCTAAGAGGGTTTTGGGTTTTTGTGGAGAGAGTGAGGAGTTTATTTTTTATGCTGATGTTGATATGAATTTTTTAGAATTAGTAGAGTATGTAAAAAAAAGAATGAATTTAGAGAATTTAAGAGTAGTAAAAGCAAAAGAAAAAATTAAAAAAATTGCTATTACTACTGGGGCTGGGATGAGTTTGCTTGATATGATAAAAGCAGATTGTTTTTTAACTGGTGATATTAAATATCATGAAGCAATGGATGCAAAAATTAGAGGTATAAATTTAATAGATATAACTCATTATCATAGTGAGAAGTATTTTGTTGATTGTTTATATGAGATTTTAGATAATAAAATTGATATAGAGGTTATCAAAACAAATTCTGATGACCCTTTTAATTTGATATAATTTCATCAAAAAAGGCAGCTAAATGAATAAATTTTTAGAAGAATTAATTGAACTTAATAGGTTAGAGAGAAAGTTAAAAGAGCTTGAGCCTGTTGAAGCTAGTATAAAAGCACCTTTAATTAAGCTTGAAAATCAAAAAAAATCTCTTGAGAGCAGACTTGAAAAACTTGATGAAGAGATAAAAAATATTAAACTTAAAAAAAGTAAAAATGAGTTATTAATAGCTGAGCTTAAAGAAAAATTAAAAGATATTGAGGAAAAACAAAGTAAAGTAAAAAGTGAAAAAGAATTTAAAGCTTTACAGATTGAAGAAGAGTTAGCTCGTGAGCAAATTGAGGCTGCTAATGAAGAAATTGCAAGATTTGAAAAAATACTTGAGCAAAAGGAAGAAGAAAAAGCAGAAATTGAAAAAGAGATAGAAAAAATTGAGGCTGATATCACTCTTACAAAAGTTGATGTAGATAAAAAACTTGAAAATGTTGAAAAGCAAAAAGAAGAGATTTATAAAAAAAGAGATGAATTAATTAAAAAAATGAATCCAAAAATTTATAGATTTTATGAAAAAATTAAAAGATGGGCTGGGATTAGTGCAGTGGTGCCTGTTAAAAAACAAGCGTGCAGTGGATGTAATATGAAAATAAATGATAAAATCTTCTCAGAAGTGCTTAAAGGTGAGGAGATAGTAACTTGTCCACATTGTGGGAGAGTATTATTTATAGAGGAAGAAGATAAAGAGTAGTGACTTTTATATATTGCATATTATCTTTAATAATTTATCTTTTTTCACTTCCTTTTTTGGTTTTTCTCTCATTTAAAAATAAATATCGTCGCTCAATTCCTGCTAGGTTTTTTCTTTATAAAAATCCTCCTTTTAAAGAAAAAGCCCATTATTTTCATGCATGCTCTCTAGGAGAAACAAAAGCGCTAAGAGCTATTATAGAAAAATTTAATAAGGTTAATTTAAGTGTTATTACAAACACCGGTTATCAAGAAGCAAAAAAATATAAAAATGCAGATGTGAGATTTTTGCCATTTGAGATATTTTTGCCTTTTTGGTTTAAGCCTTGTAAATCGCTAGTAGTTATGGAAGCTGAGCTTTGGTATTGTCTGTTTTTAATGGGGAAAAAAAGATGTAATAAAACAATTTTGCTTAATGCAAGAATCAGTGAGAAAAGCTATAAAAGGTATTTAAAGTTTAAGTGGTTTTATAAGCATATTTTTAAAAATATCGATATAGTTTTAGCACAAAGCGAAGAAGATAAAAAAAGACTTTTAAACTTAGGTGCAAAGAATGTAGAAGTTGTAGGAAATATAAAAACGTATTTTAAGCCTCAGGTTACAAAAGAATATACTAAAAAAAAGCCATTAATTGTTGTAGCTTCTACACATGAAAATGAAGAAGAGTTAATTCTTAATAACTTGCCTTTAGATGATTATCAAGTAATAGTTATACCTAGACATCCTGAGAGGTTTGAGGAAGTATATAAAATTATGCAAAAATTTGGAAAAGTTGATAGATTTTCTCAAAGTGAATTAAAAGGAGATTTGATTTTGTGTGATAAAATGGGCGAGCTTATAAATTTGTATAGAATTGCTGATGTAGTGATACTCGGTGGAAGTTTTGTAGATAATGTAGGAGGTCATAATCCTATTGAAGCAGCCTATTTTAATAAACCAATAATTAGTGGGAAATATTATTTTAATCAAAAAGCTTTATATAAAGCAGTTGAAAATATTGTAATTTGTAATGTAAAGGATATTAAACAGGCTATAAAAAATGCTAAGCCTACTAAAATTAAAACTAAAGTAGATATTGAGAAAATTTTAAAAGTTATTGAATAAAGGAGAGATATGGCTTTTTATGAGATAAAAAATGACAAAGCTTTTATAAATATAAAAGTACAGCCAAATTCAAGTCAAAATAAAATAGCTGGTATTTATAATGAAAATCAGATAAAAATTAATATAAAAGCTCCAGCAGTTGAAGGCGCGGCAAATAAAGAATTGATTAAGTTTCTCTCAAAAACTTTTAAAGTTCCTAAAAGCAGTATTGAAATAAAAGGTGAAACGAGCAAACAAAAAATAGTAATTCTACCATTAAATGAAAAGGTTAAAAACTTTTTAGAGAGTTTGTAATTTTTGGAATAAATATTGCTTAAGCCTTTTAAAAAGGCTTTTTATGATATTGCCTATAATTAATTTATTAGATTTATTAGACAACACTCCTAAAAAAAATACTCCAAATGAGAATTTAGATTTTTTAGTACTAATAAAAAATTTTGATAAAGAATTTTCCTCTTTAAATAATAAAAAATTAGAAAATGAGCTAAAATTTATAAAAAAGCATGATACTAAATTCCCTATTAAAAATAAAATCAACATAACTAGTTTATTATTAAATAAACCTAAAGTGCATTTGAATAAAGTACATCGTAAAAATAAAAAAATTACAGATACTCTTTTAAGAGAAAATATAATAGGAGCTTTAAAAGTAGAAGAGATAAAAAATATATTAATTTCAAAAGCTAAGAGCGATTTTAAAATTAATATATTAGTAAATTCAAAAGAGTTTAAAAAAGTATCTTCTTTAAAAGAGCTTATACATATAGCTCAAAAATTTGAATTAAATTTAACAAAAATAATAATAGATACAAAACAAAATAATAATACAAAACAAATAGATTTTATAAAAACTATAATAGAGAGCAAAGCTACTATAAATCATAAAGTTTTCAGTAATAAAGTAAAAATCACAAATAATAAACTTATAAATAATAAAATAGATAAGCCTCATCGCAAAGTAAATAAACTTCATACAAAACTTTTAATGCCTAAAAAGAAAGTTGAAGATAGTATAAAAGAAGTAGAGATAAAAAATATAGAAATTAAAAATGTAGTAAATAAAATTCGCTCAAATGAAAAAGAAGTTAATTTAGCATCTTTATTAAACGCTAAAAAAGAGTTTAAAGAGACTAAAAAAGATAATCCTTTTGTATTTGCTCATCATAATGAATTTAAAACTAAAATTATAACTTCAAAACAGAGTTTAACTCATTTTGTATCTTCTTTACAAGATGCAATACAAAATTATAAACCTCCTGTTACTAAGTTATCTATCCAGCTTCATCCAAAAGAGATAGGAAAAATAAAAATAACTATGAAACAGCAAGGAGATAATTTAAATATTCAAATTAATACAAATAACTCAACTGCTATAAATTTTTTATCTTCTCAACAACAAGAGATAAAAAGTGCATTAGTTGCTATGGGATTTAGCAATATTAATATGAATTTTAATGATAATAGTAAAAAACAAAAAGAGCAAAATTTTTATAAAAGTGAAGTTTTTTTAGAAGAAGAGGATATGCCAATTATTGAATTTAACTACAAATATGCTTAAGGAGGGATAATGAATACAATAAATCAATTAAATAAAACCCCATCTTCTCAAGATAAAGTTTTTAATCCAAAATCTCAGCTTGATAAAGATGCATTTTTAAAGCTTTTTATCAAACAGCTTGAAATGCAAGACCCAACCGACCCCATGGATACAGATAAAATGCTTGAGCAAACAGCTTCTCTTACAACGCTAGAGATGAATCAAAATATGCAAAATACACTTAATAAACTAGCAAGTGAGCTTAAATCAAATGAAGAGCTAAATACTATAAATGCAATAGGTAAAATTGCAGATACAGGCAATAGATATATTAATATAACAGATAAAGATGTAACAAAAAGTTTTGAGTTGTATTTTGGAGATGATATTTCAAGTGGAAAAGTAATAATAAAAGATAAGTTAGGTAATGTTATAAGAGAGTTTCCTTTAGAAGCGCATACTAAAGGAATTTTAAGTTTTGAGTGGGATTTAAGAGATAATAATGGAAATAGAGTTAAGAGTGATTCATATGAAGTGATAGCAGAATATATCTCTCCTGATGGAAAATCGCACACTACTGCTCTTGGGGCATATCCTATTGAATCTATAAGATTTGATAATGGAGAAGTTTTAGCAAAACTTGGAAGTAGGTATGTTCCTTTTTCAAATATTAAAGAAATATATCAGTGGCAAGGATAAAATATGACAACTTCTTTTTATAATGGAGTGAGTGGGTTAAAAAGTTTTCAAAATGGTATAGATATATGGGCTCATAATATATCAAATATTAACACTACTGCTTTTAAGGCTTCTATTCCTGAATTTGAGAGTATTTTTTCTAAAAATATATCTTCAAATCCTATAAGCTCTGATATAGGGCTTGGCAGTATTTTACGCTCTAGCGCAAAAGATTTAAAAGAGGGAAATTTAATAAATACAGATAAAATATTTGATTTGGCATTGAGCAGTGAAGGATGGTTTAGAATACAAAGTGCTCAAGATTATTTATATACAAGAGATGGAAGATTTAAAAGAGATGCTAACGGATTTTTGGTAAATGATAGAGGGGATTATTTGATAGTTGCAAATGCTAATAATTTAGTAAAAACTGATAATGGGTATATTATTACAAATAATGAAATTAGTGATTTAATGAGCAATCTCTCACCTATAGCTTTACCTGAGAATGTAATTTTGCCAGCAGTTGCTACAAGTGATGTTAAAATAAGAGCAAATTTAAATGATACTGATAAACTAGAAGATATCTATCCTGCAAAAGAAGATTTATATTTCTCAGCACTTTATGATAAAGATGGAAATTTTTTAAATATGGTAGATGGAAATTCTATTGCTTATACGTTAGGAGATATATATTATGAAGATAATCTATTTAAAAAAGAGATTTGTATAAATGAAAATAGCTTAAATTTTGATTTTTATGTGAATGATAAAGAGATAAAACTTTCTTTTTTAAAAGGAAGTAGTAAAGAAGAGATAATAAATGCTTTAGCAAACGAGCTTAAAAAAAATAATATCTTATTTGATAAAACGTCTAATTCTATTATTATAAAATCAAAAGATAAACTAGTCATAAAATCAAATGATAATATAGTAACAGATGCTTTAGGTGAAGAGTTAATTTATAAAAATAATCCAGTTAAAACTAATGAATTTAATACAATGCAATCATTTGCAAATGAAATTCAAAGCGCTCTTAATATTGTATATCCTAATATGAGCTTTGTAGATATAGAAAATGGGAAAATAGTAATTAATAACTTATCTGATAAAACAATTAATTCTAAATTTTTTAAGACTTCAGACAATAATGAAGCTTTTTTTAAAAATATTTATTCTCTTGGAAATATCATTTTACCTTATACTGCGGCAAAAAGTTATGAATTTAGTGCAAATAAAAGAAGCTTTGGTGGATATATTTATGAAGCTGATGGAAATAAAGATACGTTAAGTTTTGAATTTTATAAAAAAGAAGTAAGCTCTTTAGGCACTATATGGCAGGGTAATATATCAGTTATGAAAGATAAAAATGTAATTTTTAATAAAAGTTTTGATTTTGTTTTTGATACTCAAGGAAATTTAATATCTCCAGAATCTATAACTATTAATAACCCTCAACAAATTACTATTGCTACTGATTTAAGTGCTTTTAAAAGTGTAGATAATAAAATATCTTATTCTTTTTCTCAAAATGGAGTAGAAAAAGGATATTTAACAGGTTATGATATAAATGAAAAAGGGGATATTTTTGCTAATTTTTCAAATAATAAAAGTATAAAAGTTGCCACTATTCCTATATTTCATTTTGCAAATGATGAAGGTTTAGAGAGTATTGGAGATAATTTATTTAAAGAAACTTCAAATTCAAATAAAGCTTTTTTATATAAAGATGAAAATGGTAATTATTTTCCTGGAAGTAAAGTTTTATCGCATATGCTAGAAACATCAAATGTAAATATGGCTACAGCTATGACAGAGCTTATAATAACTCAAAAAGCTTTTGCATCTGCAGCAAAAACAATAACTACTAGTGATGAGATGATTCAAAAGGCAATTAATTTGAAGAGGTAGATAAGGGTTTGGAATGAAAATTGCTTTAAATTAAAAAAGCTCAAAGGATTTTAAAATGATGAGAAGTTTATGGAGTGGGGTTAGCGGGCTGAATGCTCATCAAGTAGCAATGGATGTTGAGGGTAATAATATTGCAAATGTTAATACGGTAGGTTTTAAATATTCTAGGACAAATTTTCAAAATCTTTTATCTCAGACTATAAAATCAGCAACAGCTCCTCAAGGAACTCTTGGAGGTAAAAATCCTTTGCAAGTTGGTCTTGGGGCTACTGTTAGTGCGGTTGAGACTATATTTAAACAAGGAAGTATTCAAAATACAGATAAAAATACAGATATGGCAATAAGCGGAGATGGATTTTTTGTAGTTAGCGGGGATGGTGGGAAAACATATAAATATACAAGGGCTGGTGATTTTAGTTTTGATGCTAATGGAAACTTTGTAGACCCAAATGGATATATCGTGCAAGGATGGTTGGCGGATTCAGAAACTCATACTATTGATACGGCAAGCGGAGTGAAGCCAATTTCTATTCCTCCAGGTCTTACAACTCCAGCTCATGCTACAAGTAAAATTCAAATAAAAGCAAATTTAAATAGTGGAGACCATATTATAGAGATGAGTGGTACAAGAGCTACAGTTGACCCGCTTGATGATATGAATGGATTGTATGATGCAAATGGGAATGTAATTGAGCTAACTCCAGATACAGATTATATCTCTCTTGCAATTGATAAAAATAATGATGGAAGTATTGATACAGCTACAGAGATTTATAAATTCACTTATGGAAAAAGCATTTCTGATACTGATAGAAAATTTAAGACTATAAAAGATTTAGTAGATGAGATTAATCAAATTATAAAAGATACTACAGGAGAGATACCATCTGCTATGTATAAAGTATATTTAAATGGTAATGGTCAAATAGTAGACCCTCAAAATAGAATAAAAACAGAAATATATCTTGCATCTACAAACAATATTTTACAAAATGTATTTAAAGGGCTTGATGGTCCATCTACTACTACAGCAAGTATTAAAGCTATACAAAATTCATTTATAGGGGCAGATGATGTAGGAGAGCTTTTTAATGCAAATGGAGATGCGTTTAATTTAGAAGATGGGCAAGGAATTATTGCAAATATAACAGGTCTAGGAGAAAATAGAAAATTTATTTATACTTCAACTCCTATAAACGAAACTCAAGGCTGTGCTAGTGCTAGTGGAAGTTATCAGCCAAAAACTCCAATAACTACTGATTCAAATGAAGGTCTTCACTGGACTTATGATTCTAATGATAAAAGAGCATATTTAAATGTAAATGAACAAATTAAAATAACTTATGGAAATAATACTTCAAAAACTTATGTGTATGGTAAAGATTTTCAAACTATTAATGATTTATGTTGTCTTATGAATTCTGATTTAAGTAATTTAGGGCTTGATGATGTAGTAAGCGTTAGAGATGGGAAAATTATTGAGAGCAATGGTAATGGTATTCAAGATGTAGAAGTAGAAGATTCTAATGGGAATGCTGCTGATACTACTACAGATAATAGACTTGGTAGACTTCAAGCAATATTTAATGGTTTAAATAATAGTGGGAGTGAATCAAATCTCATCAAAAAAAATGATATTTATTACTTTCATGATATTGAAGATTTAGTATATCTTTGGCAGCTTGCAATTGATGATAGTGGAGATAGTTTAAATTCTACTACAAATAATAGCGGAGTTGTAGATATTAATCAAGATGGAAAAATTAAGATTATTAACACTTCACCAAACTCATTTAATATTAAAATCTCTGGATATCCAGACGATGATAAAGATAATCAATTATTTACTGATGCATTCTCTCCTATAAATGGAACACTTGCTGCAGGAGGAGTAGCAACTACTCAAAATATAAATGCAGCTGTACATACTACTAGTATTGATATATTTGATTCGCTTGGAAGCAAACATACACTAACTTTTCATTTTAGAAAATGGCACACTTCTATAAATCCAAATGACCCAACTACTTGGAAATGGTATGCTGAGGTGCCAAGACCATCTACACTTGATCAGCCATCATATGGAGATATTAAATTTAATCCAGATGGAAGTTTAAAAAGCTATAATCCGCCAAGTTTAATTTTTAATCCAAATAATGGGGCTGAGCCTGGACAAGCAGTGCAGCTTGATTTTGGTACGATTGGAAAATTTGATGGAATTACTTCATTTGAAGCACCAAGTACTACTTCTGGACAAACTCAAGATGGATATCCAGGAGGAGATTTACAACAACTGGTAGTCGACCAAACTGGAACAATTATTGGAGTTTTTACAAATGGTAGAAGCTATTCTCTAGCTCAAGTAGCGCTTGCAAAATTTGTAAATAATGAAGGTTTAATGAGTGAGGGGGGAGCATTGTTTAGTGCATCTCCTAATTCAGGTGAGCCTATTATAGGTACAGCAGGAACAGGAGGAAGAGGCACAATTCAGCCAAGTGCGCTTGAGATGAGTAATGTGGATTTAAGTAGAAGTCTTACTCAATTAATTGTAATTCAAAGAGGCTTTCAAGCAAACTCTAAAACTATTACCACTTCAGACCAGATGTTAAATACTCTGCTTCAGCTTAAACAATAACAATTCAAAAAGCTTTTAGCTTTTTGAGAATGAAAAATATAAGATGGAAAATGTAAAATTATTTGAAAAAAATATGAAATTTTTATACTCTCACCTTCCTCATTATTATAATTTAGTAGCATCTATAAAAAGCAGAAGATTTTTAATAAAATCCAATAATATCTTAGATACTAAATTAAACCAATTTGTATATCCAAACTCTATTTATGAGGATAGTGAAAAGTTAGCATTTTATCCTACTCATAATAAGTTATGGCAAAAAGATTTTGCATTTATTAAACCAAAAAAATGGGATGAGAATAAATTTTATATAACAGGCAAGATTATTAATAAAATGATTGATAAATATGAAAAGTTAAATCACACAAATGGATTTTATTTTGATAAAAATTTTTTGCCTACAACAATTATTTATGGTCTTTTATCAGGATACCATCTTGAAATTTTAGCTAGAAATTTTGAATTTCAATCTTTGCTTGTTTATGAGCCAAATGAGGAGTTTTTTGCTATTAGTTTATATTTTGTAGATTATGAGAAACTTTATAAAAAACTTGGAGAGAGGTTTTTTATACAAGTTGGAGGAAAATTAGATGAAAGAATAGTTGAGAAATTTTTATATGAAAGAGTAATTACTTCTACTTTTTTGCAATTATCACTAACAACTTATAATCATCCTTTGATAGAAGATGCTAAAAATTTATTTTTAAATTTATCTTTAGCAAAACTAAGAGGATGGGGGACGTATGAGGATGAAATAATTGGAATAAAAAATCATTTTGAAAATATTAATAGATATAAGCTTTTAAGAAAAAAAGTTAATTTAAATATACCTGTTTGTGTAGTAGGGAGTGGAAAAAGTTTAGAGAAAAGTTTTAAATTTTTAAAAGAAAATCAAGATTCAATGATTATTATCTCAGTTGGTACAGCACTTAAGCCTTTAATGAGTGAAGGAATTAAGAGTGATTTTCATATTGAGCAAGAAAGAATTGAAATTTTAATAGATGCCCTAAAAGATGTATTACCAAAATATAATGGATATTTTATAGGCGCTAGTGTAGTAAATCCTAAAATTTTTAAGATGGCAAAAAATCCTTTGATGTATATAAGAAGTGGTTTTACTTTTGAAAAGTTTTATGACACTCCTTTGAAATTAACTTCTCCACTTGTTGGAAATGCAGGGGTTGCGATAGCTTCAATGTTTACTAAAGAGATATATCTTGTGGGAATGGATTTAGGATTTAGGATAGGAGAGAGAGTACATTCAAAAAATAGCTTTTATGATAAGAAAAAAGATATTCAAAAAAGCGCTCTTAAAGTGAAGGGGAATTTTAGTGAAGATATCTATACCAATTCACTTTTTTTAACTTCAAAAGAAAATATAGAAAAATTAATACAAAAAGAGAATTTAAAAGTGTATAATCTAAGTGATGGAGCATTTATAAAAGGAAGCATTCCTTTAGAATATAAAAAACTTCCTAAAATTAACAAAAAAGAAGCGATTGATAAAATACTCTCTTTATTTGAAGATACTAATTTTCAAACTCCTGATGTAAATCCTCATAAACTTTTACTTGCTATCTCAAAAGCGCTTGAGAAAACACCAAAAAATTATAAAGAGCTAACCGGGCTTATAGATTTTTTGGAAGATTTGATAAAAGGGTATGCGCTAAAAGATGAAGCGGGATATAATCTTGTAAAAGGCTCGCTTTGGCATATTCTTTTTAATCTTTATGTTCTCTCTCACAAAATTTCTTTAAAAGATTTTAACAAGCTTGCAAAAATAATAAAAAAAGAGATTTTTAAGTTAAATTTTGAGTATTGATTACATCTTTACTCTCAGCCCAACCTCTTCTTGCTTGGTTGATTCCATATTTTATAAACCCAAGCTCTTCTTTTTTATTTGCATTTGATACTATTGATATTTTTACTCCCGTTTCAATGGCTTTTTTTATTAATGTATCTCTTATTAAATTATTTGGTCTTGATATTACTTCTAATTTAACATTATTTTTTGCCATTTCTTTAAAAATCAAATCATAATCTATTTGTGGCTCAATATTATTTTTGATGTCTCTAAAAAATCTTAAAAAGTCAACTTTTTTTATAGCTTCTAATACCATTTCATTAGAAGCATCTTTATCTACAATTCCTACTAAAAAATCATAATTTTTTTGCGGATTGATAGCTTTTATATTTTGCTCTAATACGCTAAATATTTTGATATCATCTCTTTTTATAAGAGAATTTCTAACTCCTATGTATTTATAACCTTTTTTTATAGCCTCATCTATTAACTCGCTTGATATATTTAAATCTCCTTTTATCTCTTCTAGCTTGACTAAATTTGGCAATTTATTTTCTAAACACGCTTGAATTTCTCCTCTATTTTCTCTAAGCTCTGGCTCTATAAAACAAAGACCAACTGCTTTATATACTTCTTCTTCGCTTGCACCTGCTATTTTTTTGTTATCTTTATATACTCCATATTCATTTACTTTCATTCCTTTTTCAATAGCTAATTTTCTAATTTCAATATTATGGGCTTTGCTTCCTGTAAAATAATGAAGAGCTGCACCATAGCTATCTTTACTTACAGCTCTTAAATCTACTTGCAAATCATTTTCTAAAAACACAGTTGAGCGCGTAAGACCAGCGGAGTGTATTTCTTTTACTTTTGGATATTTTATAAAGTATTCACTAACTTTTGGATAATCTTTTGCGACTACTAAAATATCTAAATCTCCCACGCTTTCTTTTTTTCTTCTATAACTTCCTGCAATTTCTACTATCTCAACTCCTGGGAATTTTAAAAGATAGTTTTTTAAATCCTCTGCTATTTTTTCAACTTCTGCCCATAAAAATCTAATACCGGCTTTTTTAAGCTGTTTTACTCCTTTTAGAATTTTTTCAATGAGTTTTGCTCCAAATCCAGATAATTTTTCAAGCTCTCCATTTTCTGCATATTTTTTAAGCTCATCAAGTGAAGTAATATGAAAAGCTTCATAAATTTGTTTTATTCTTTTTGGACCAAGCCCTTCAATTGATAGCATATCCACAAGCCCTTGGGGCACTTCTTTTTTAAGCTCTTCAAGTTTTGAGAATTTTCCAGTAGTTACAATTTCTTTAATATTAGCGCTTAAATCTTTTCCAATCCCGCTAAGACGAGTTAAGTCAAATCCTTCTTTTACTAATTTATTAAAATCTTTGCTTGAATTTTCTACTATTCTTGCGGCATTTCTGTAAGCTCTTACTTTAAATGGATTTTCACCTTTTATTTCAAGCAAATCTGCAGTTTGTGAGAGCATTTGAGCAATTTGAGAATTTGTAACCATGAGAGACCTTTTTTTATTATTATAGTATAAATTTGAGTATTTAAATATGAATTTGAAGTAGTAAAAAGTATGCAAAAAATAATAATAAACTTATGTTGTTGTTTTTGTGATATAATTGCGAAAAAAAGGCACTTAATGAAAAATATTAGAAATATCGCAGTTATAGCTCATGTTGACCACGGAAAGACTACTTTGGTAGATGAGCTTTTAAAACAATCAGGAACTCTAGATACCAGAAAAGAGATTGGTGAGAGAGTTATGGATTCTAATGACCTTGAAAAAGAAAGAGGTATTACAATTTTAAGTAAAAATACAGCTATTAAATGGAAAGATTATAAAATCAATGTTATAGATACGCCAGGGCATAGTGATTTTGGTGGAGAAGTTGAGAGGGTTTTAAAAATGGTTGATGGCGTTTTGCTTCTTGTAGATGCTCAAGAGGGTGTTATGCCACAAACTAAATTCGTTGTAAAAAAAGCATTATCTCTTGGACTTAAGCCAATTTTGGTAGTAAATAAAATAGACAAACCTGCAGCTGAGCCTGATAGAGTAGTTGATGAGGTATTTGATTTATTTGTAAGTATGGGAGCAAGTGAAGACCAATTAGATTTTCCTATAATTTATGCAGCAGCAAAAAATGGTATAGCAAAATGGAATCTTGAAGATGATAATAAAGATATGACTCCAATTTTTGAAGCAATAACAAAATATATTCCAGCTCCAAGTGGAGATGAAAACAAACCTCTTCAAATGCAAGTTTTTACGCTGGATTATGATAATTATGTAGGAAGAATAGGGATTGCTAGAATTTTTAATGGAAAAGTGAAAAAAGGAGATAGCGTAACACTTGTAAAAGCAAATGGAGAAAAAATAAATGGAAGAATTACAAAGCTACTTGGATTTTTAGGGCTTGATAGAATAGAAATTGATGAAGCTAGTGCGGGGGATATTGTAGCAGTTGCAGGATTTGAAGCACTTGATGTTGGAGATACAATAGCTGATAAAAATAGCCCTGTAGCGCTAGACCCGCTTCATATAGAAGAGCCAACAATTAGTGTAATTATGAGTGTTAATGATTCACCTTTGGCGGGAACTGAAGGTAAAAATGTAACTGCTCCTAAACTTAGAGATAGACTTTTTAAAGAGATGGAGACAAATATCGCAATGAAGATAGAAGAGCTGGGTGAAGGTAAATTTAAAGTTAGTGGAAGAGGAGAGCTTCAAATAGCAATTTTGGCTGAGAATTTAAGAAGAGAAGATTTTGAATTTTCACTCTCACGTCCAGAAGTTATTATAAAAGAAGAAAATGGCGTAAAACTTGAGCCTTATGAATACGTGGTAGTTGATGTACCTGATGAATACTCAGGTGCTGTAATTGAAAAATTAGGGACTCGTGGCGGAATTATGAAAAATATGATGCCTTTATCTGATGGAACTACAAGGATTGAATTTGAAATGCCAGCACGCGGGCTTATTGGATATAGGGGCGAATTTATGACAGATACAAAAGGTGAGGGTGTACTTAATTCAAGCTTTTTAGAATTTCGTCCAGCTACTACAAAACCTTATAAAAGAAAAAATGGAGCACTTATTTCTATGGAAAATGGAGTAGCAACTGGTTATGCTATATTTAACCTTCAAGAAAGAGGCAGAATGTTTATAAAACCAGGGGATAAAGTTTATAATGGTATGATTGTAGGAGAGCATTCAAGAAGTAATGACCTTGAAGTTAATCCAATAAGAGGTAAAAATCTTACAAACGTAAGAGCAAGTGGAAGTGATGAAGCAATAAAACTTGTTCCACCAGTAGAGCTTACGTTAGAAAAAGCGCTTGAGTGGATAGAAGATGATGAGCTTGTTGAAGTTACTCCAAAATCAATCAGAGTCAGAAAAAAATATCTAGACCCAGCTGAGAGAAAAAGAATGAGCAGGAAAAAGTCTTAATTTTCTGCTTTTTTTAATAATACTTTTTTCATCTTTTTTTCTTATAATTTTTACTTATAACTTAGCAATTTTTCAGATATCTTTGGTAAAATTCATCAAATTTTGTATATCAAAAGGAGCGGTATGAAGAAATTTTTATTATTGTCCGCTTGTCTTTGTGGATTATTTGCAAAAAGTGTTGATTTTGACACGATTTTAAATGAAACTTTAAAAAACAATTTAGAATTAAAAGCAAAAAAATTAAATATTGACAAAGCAAAAGCGGATTTGAAAAAAGCAAAAGGATATGATTGGGGTACTCTTACTTTAGGAGAGGAGATAAGCAGAACTAATAATGCACTTTATGTATTTGGAATGAAACTAGAAAGTCGCGAGGCTACATTTAGAGATTTTGGGTTTGCTGATTTTTTAGGGGGAGTTTCTCAAGCATTACAAATGGCAAATGGAGATTTTGGAAAATTTTCTAATATAATGCAAGACCCTAATATGCAAAATAGACTTTTATCAACAGCGCCACATGATTTAAATAATCCTGGAAGTAGAACAAATTTCAAAACAAAACTTGTATATGAAGTTCCTCTTTTTACAGGATTTAAATTAAAATATGCAAAAGAGATGGCAAAGCTTCAAGTAAAAGCAAATAAATATAAATTCTCTCATGATAAAAATAAACTTGCTATTGAAGTTTTAAAAGCATATAATGGGACAGTTGCTGCGAAATATTTTATAGATGCACTTAAAAAAGCAAAAGAAACTACTGCTTCTTTTGTAAAAATGATTAATGCTTTTTATAAAGAAGGAATGGCTACAAAAGTTGATTTGTTACAAGCTAAAAAAAGAGATAATGAAGTAAAAGCTATGCTAATTGAAGCGAAAAATAAGTATAATTTAGCTCTTAGTTATCTTAGATTTTTAAGTGATGATGATACAATTACTGGAGTAAAAGATTTTAAAATTATCTATCCTCCAAATAAGCCTTTAGAAGAGCTAATCAAAGATGCTTTAAAAAATAGAGATGATTTAAAGTGGATGAGAGCAAATGTAGAGACTATGCAAAAAAAAGTAAAAATGGATAAGAGTGATTATTATCCAATGATTGGAGCACATTTAGAGTATGGATTCAATGACAATCATCCAACTTTATCTACAAAAAAAGACTATTATCTAGCAGCAGTAGGAATGAATTGGAAATTATTTGATAAATCAAGAAGCGGCGCAGTTGAAAAGAGTAAAATTGAAGCAATTCAAACAAACTACTATTATAAATATATGAAAAATGGCGTAAAACTTGATGTAAAACAAAAATATCTAAATTTCCAAACAAAACATGCAATAGTAAAAGAAAAAATTGTTAATAAAAACTTAGCAGAAGAAATCCTCAAAAAATACACATATATGTACAAACAAGGGATGATTAACTTAACACTACTTTTAATGAAAGAAGCAGAAGCTAGAAAAGCAAGAGCTGAGCTTATTAAAGCAAAATATGATGAAGCATTAGCAGCAGCAGAATTAAAACAGGCTATTGGAGATTTATTAAAGGAGAGTAAATGAAAAAAATATTAGCATTAGCATTAAGTGTTGCAAGTGTATTTGCGTATGAATTTGCAGTGGCAAAAAAATCTGAAATTAATATTACAAAAGATTATGTGGCAAATGTATATTCTAAAAATCAAGTAATGGTTGCTACTAGAATGATGGGATTTATTAAGCAAATGCCAGTAGAAGAGGGTGAAGTGGTAAAAAAAGGACAATTGCTATTTGAAGTAGACCCATCTGATGTAAATTCTATGCTAAATCAAGCAGAAGGTGCGGTGCTTCAAGCAAAAAGTGCAGTATTAATGGCTGAGATGGCATATGCTGATGCACTTAGAGATTATAAAAGATTTAAAGATTTATATGAAAAAGGTGCAATTAGTAAAAGAGATTTTGAAAAAATTACTTTAATGAAAAATATAAGAGCAAAACAAGTTGATATGGCAAAAGGGATGCTAAAACAAGCTCAAGCAGCTCTTAATAGGGTAAAAGCTCAGTTTAAATATACAAAAGTAAAATCTCCAATTGATGGTGTTGTAACAATGAAAATGAAAAAAGTAGCTGAAATGGCGCTTCCTGGATATCCTGTAGTAGTGCTTAGCGATTTAAATGCTATTAAAGCTAAATCTTTTGTAAAAGAGAGTGATTTAAAAGCATTTAAATTAGGTATGCCAGTTGATATTTATGTACCAGCTCTTAAAAAAACGTATAAAGCTAAAGTCTCAACTATTATTCCAAGTGCAGACCCAGCAACTCATTCATTTGTAGTTAAATACTCTTTTAATAATTCAAAAGGTTTATTGCCTGGAATGTATGCAAAAGCAAAAGTTGTAGTTGGCAAGAAAGAAGCAGTACTTGTACCTTTTGGGGCTTTGACTACAAGAGAAGGAATTGTTGGTGTATTTGTTGTAGAAAATGGAGTGGCTAGATTTGTACCAGTTAAGCAAATTGCACAAGTTGGTGATTATATTGCTGTTAAAGGACTTAAAGGAGGGGAAAAAGTTATCTTATATCCTCCAGCAAATTTGGTTGATGGACAAAAAATAGAGGAGCAATAATGGAGCAATTAAAAAAATTAAGAGAGCTTATTAAGCAGAAAAAAGAGCAGTTAGAAAAGCTTAAAAATTCTGCTTGTGATATTGAAGAGCTTAAAAAGCTTGAAATTGAAATTCGTATGTTAGAAGATGAGCTTGCAAAAAAAGAAAAAGAGTTTGAAAAGCTAAAACAAGAAATTAAACAAAAAGAAGAAGAATTAGAAGAAGTTGAAGAAGAGTTAAAGTTAAATATTGCAGGTAAACTTGCAAGAGCTTTTTTAAATAACCCTTTAACTCCAGTTTTGGCTATTGTAATTTTGTTAATGGGTATAGTTGCTGTACTTTTTACTCCAAGAGAAGAAAATCCTCAAATTGATGTACCAGCAGCTAATGTAATAGTTATGTATCCAGGTGCTAGCTCTAAAGAGGTGCAAAATATAGTAGTAGAGCCTCTTGCAAGAGAGCTAAAGGCTATGACTGGCGTTAAGCATATTTATGGTATGGCAATGAATAGTGTAGGAATTGTAACTGTTAGATTTAAAATTGGTGAAGATAAAGTTAGAAGTATGTCTAAACTTTATGATAGAGTTATGCAAAATATGGATAAAATGCCAAAAGGTGTAATGCCTCCACTTGTTAAGCCTATTGATATAGATGAAGTACCAATAGTAACACTTGCACTCTCTAGTAAAAAATATAATGACTATCAGCTTTATAGAATTGCTCAAAGAATGTTAAGCCCTTTAGCAGAAGTAAAAAATGTAAGTATTGTAGGTATCAAAGGAGGGCATAAAAGGCAATTTAATATAATTGTTGACCCTCAAAAACTTGCAGCTTATCATTTGTCTTTAGGGCAAATTGCAATGGCGCTTAAAGGCGCTAATGTTGATTATCCACTAGGTGGAACTGAGAATAAAAAATACTCAATTCCAGTGGAATTTGATGGATTTATCAAATCAGTTAAAGATGTGGAAAATTTAATAGTTGCAAACTATATGGGAAGACCTATTTATGTAAAAGATATTGCAAAAGTTGAAGATGGTATAGATTTTCAGCACAAACATGAAACTTACTTTGAAGGTGGTAGAGCATTTTATACAGACCCTCTTGTAGATGGAAAAGAAGTTAAAAAATTTCCTGTAGGAGAGAAACTAAATCAAGTTACGATTTTTATCGGTAAAAAAAGAGGAAGTAATGCTGTATTTGTAGCAGAAGCGGTACTTAAAAAAGCAGAGGAGCTTAAAAAACTTTTACCAAAAGATGTTCATATTTATGTAACAAGAAATGATGGTGAAAAAGCAAATCATGCAGTAAATGAGCTTATTTATCACTTATTTATCTCTCTTGGAATTATTGTAATTTTACTTATTGTAATGCTTGGATGGAGAGAGGCTTTAATTGTTGCATTTACTGTGCCACTTATTTTATCTATTACGCTATTTATTGGAATGCTTGCAGGTCAAACAATTAATAGAATTACGTTATTTGCACTTATTTTATCTCTTGGATTATTAGTAGATAGTGCTATTATTGTTATTGAAAATATCCATAGACATTTTGAAATTGGAGACAAACCAAAAGAATATGCTGCTATTTATGCAACAAATGAGATAGGAAATCCTACAAATATTGCAACACTTGCTATTATTTTAGCGTTTTTACCAATGTTTTTTGTAAGCGGTATGATGGGTCCATATATGAGACCAATTCCGTTTAATGTCCCAGTTGCAATGATTGCTTCACTTTTTGTAGCATACGTATTTACACCATGGGCAGCGGTTAGATTTTTACCAGAGCATAAGGATAAAAAAGAGCCATTTGATATTAGAAAAACTAAAATTTACAAAATTTTTTATAAAATATTAAATCCGCTTTTAACATCAACTACTAAAAGAGTTGTATTTTTTAGTGTAATTATTTTAGCTTTGATTGTAAGTTTAGCGCTTCCTGTATTTAAAATAGTGCTTTTTAAAATGCTTCCAAGTGCAAACAAAAATACATTTAATATAACAATTGATTTGCCAAAAGGAACAAGTATTAATGTAACTAAAAAGGTAAGTGATTGTGTAGCAAGTATTTTAGAAAAAGAGCCTGAAATTCATGATTTTGAGCAATTTATTGGAATTAGTGGAGTAGTTGATTTTAATGGACTTCTTAGAGGCTCTTCTATGAAGCAGGGTGAAAACTATGGAGAAATTAGAGTAAATCTTTATCCAAAAGAAAAAGGAAGAAAAGAAAGCTCTATTCATATGGTAAGTAGGCTAAGACCTATTATTCAAGGTAAGTGCTCATTTAATGATGCAAATATTAAACTTGTAGAAGACCCTCCAGGACCACCGGTAATTGCAACTCTTTTAATGCAAGTATTTGGCGGAGATGAAAAAGGTAGACTTAAACTTGCAAATTATATAGCAGATATATACCATAAAACAAAAGGTGTTGTTGATATTGATATTATGAGAGATAAACAAATTGTAAAATATAAAATTATTCCAGATAAAGAAAAAGCAGCGCTTTTTGGTATTACAACAGAACAAATTGCTAAAGTGCTTGGAGCTGGAATTAGAGGAGCAGTTGTTAGTGTAGCACACATTCCAAGCGAAAAAGAGCAAGTTGGAATTTTTGTAAGATTTGATAAAAATGCAAGAGATTCAATTGAAGCTCTTGATAAAATCAAAATTATGTCTATGACAACTCATAAATTAATACCACTTAAAGAAGTAGTTAAAATTGTAGCAGTGCCATTTGATGGAATGATTACAAGCAAAGATTTAAGAGAAATGGTAATGGTTACTGGTGAAATGGATAATAGAGGTAGCTTATATGCGCTACTTGATATATTTAACTATTTAAGAGAAAAAGGAATTCCTGGATATAAAATAATTTATGATGGAAATCCTAGATTAAATCTAAAAGCAATTGAAGAAAAAACAGGCAAAGAGTATGATTTAATCTGGGGAGGAGAGTGGGAGCTTACATTTGATGTATTTAGAGACCTTGGAGCTGCATTTGCAGTTGCAGTAATTTTAATTTATTTACTAATGGTAGCTTATTATAAAAACTTTAGAGTACCAAGAATTGTTCTTGCAGCAGTGCCTCTTACATTTATAGGAGTGCTTCCAGGACATGCATTGATGAATTGGATTACGGAGATATTTTTAGATTCAAAAACATACTTTACTGCTACAAGTATGATAGGATTTATTGCGCTTGCAGGTATTGTTGTTAGAAACTCTTTACTTTTAATTGACTTTACAAATGATTTACTGAAAAAAGGAAGAAGTATAAATGAGGCAATTATTGAAGCAGCTGCTACTAGATTTAGACCAATTATCTTAACAGCTCTTGCAATTATTTTTGCATCATTTGTAATTGTATTAGACCCGGTATGGCAAGGGCTTGCAGTATCGTTAATTTTTGGGGTTCTTGCATCAACTTTATTATCACTTGTGGTAGTGCCAGTTCTTTACTGGAGATACTTAATTTCTAAACATAAAAAAGAAAAACATATTAAATATGGAGTTAAAGAGATTTAACTCCATTTTGATTAAATAGAAAGAGTAAAATTGATTAGTCTAAAAAAAGAGTTTTTTAAAACTTCTTTGCTTGGTTTAACAATAGGAGCTGTTGTAATAGGAATATTGTATTTATTTATTACTAAAGTAGTAATTGAAAATGAGCTTAAAAAAGCTAGGCTTGAAGCAAAAACTATTATTGCTTATAGACATTATCTTGCATTAGTTTCTCCAAAAGTAAAAGTTGTTGATACTAATTTATCTCCTTTTGCAATAACTCCTGCTTTTACTACTAATCAAGTAGCTAAGATTTTAAGAGATGAGGGTGTTTATATAAAACAAACATCTGATAGATATAGAAATATTTTAGATAAACCAAACGAATCTGAGCTTGAGGCAATAAATTTTTTTAAAACTCATAAAGATAAAGAAGAATTTTTTCAAATTCATAATGCTGATAAAAATTTTAAAGAGAAGCATCTATTTTATGCAAGAAAACTTGTAATTGAAAAATCTTGTCTTAAATGTCATGGAATTCCGGGAAAAGATGTACCTTTAATTCTTTATAAAGAGCTTACAAAATATTATGGAAATAAAGCTTTTAATTATCATCTAGGGGATGTTAGAGGAATTATTTCTATAGTATTTCCTTATGAAAAAATTTTAAAAAATATAGATAAAATTTTCTTGATTGTTATAGGGATTGGGGTTTTGTTTTTTTTAGTAGGTCTTTTTATATTTTATAAGTTAAATATGAATATTAATAAAGACATTTCAAAAGTTCTAAATCATTTCAAACTAACTCAAAAAGGCAAATATCCTATCTTTAAAGAAAAGCTTAAATTTTTAGAGTTTGCAAATTTAAAAGATGAAATTAATAAAACATTTTTAAGACTTAGGAGATATGAAGGTGAATTATATAAAGAGTTATATTTTAATAATTTAACTCTCCTTCCAAATAGAAATAAGTTTTTGGATTTAATAAAAGATAAAAAGTATGTAATTGCTCTTTTAAATATCGATAAATTTAAGGATATAAATTTTTATTTTGGAGTAGATATTGCTAATAAATTAATATTAGAAGTTTCAAAAAGATTAAAAAATTTAAAAAAGAAATATAATTTTAAATTATTTCATATAAATATTGATGAATTTGCTTTATTATTTAATAATATAGATGAAAATACTCTAAGAGAAGAGATAAAAGAAATTTTAAAAGAGCTAGAAAAACCATATAACATAGATGGAAATGAAATAATCATAAGATTTAGAGCTGGAATTAGTTTTAAGAAAAAAGATTATATAAGAGCTAATATAGCTCTTGATATGGCAAAAGAATTAAAAAAAGATATTTTATTTGGCAAAGAAATAGAAGGTTTAGGAAAATATAAAGAGCATCTGCAATGGCTTAGAAAATTAAAATGGGCACTTGAAAATGATAGAATTATTCCTTTTTATCAGCCAATAGTAGATGCTAATGGCAAAATGGTAAAATATGAAGCATTAGTTAGGCTTATTGATGAAAATGGTAGAGTTGTTAGTCCTTTTTTCTTTTTAGATGTAGCTAAAAAATCTAGAATGTATTTAGAAATAACAAAAAGAGTTATAGATAAAGCTATTGAAAAAATAAAAGAAAAAAATGTAGCAATTTCTATTAACTTAACTTTAGAAGATATTAATGATGAAGATATGAGGAAATTTATATTTGAAAAAATATCTTCTATTAAGGATAAAACTCTTTTAACTTTTGAGATAGTTGAGAGTGAAGATGTTGGAGAAAATAAAAAAGTTAAAGAATTTTTAAGAAAAATTAAAAGTTTAGGCTCTTTAATTTATATTGATGATTTTGGAAGCGGGTATTCTAATTTTGATTATTTGATTAAGTTAAATCCAGATGGGGTTAAAATAGATGGAAGTATTATAAAAAATATTTTAACTGATAAAAATAATGAGATAATAACAAAGACAATTATTTCTTTTGCAAAAGAGATGAATATAAAAACAATAGCAGAATATGTGGAAAATAAAGAGATTTTTGATAAGTTAAAAAATTTAGGAGTTGATTATTTCCAAGGATATTATTTCTCAGCTCCAAAAGAAGATATTTAAGGAGAAAAAATGAAAATAGTTGTAGCTAGTGGCAACAAAGGTAAAATAAAAGAAATACAAAGTATTTTAAAAGATTATGAAATCATACCTTATACAGAATTGATTGCTCCTATTGAAATAGAAGAAAATGGAAGCAGTTTTAAGGAAAATGCTATTATTAAAGCAAAAGCAGTATATGAAAAATTACCTCAATATTTGGTTATTGCAGATGATAGTGGTATTAGTGTTCCAGCTTTAAATAATGAGCCAGGTATTTTTTCTGCACGATATGCTGGTATTAACGCTAGTGATAAAGACAATTTAAATAAACTTATTAATGAGCTAAAAAAAAGAAATATAAAAAAAACACCTGCTTTTTATACCGCTGCTATTGCTATAGCATCACCTTATGGTGTTTTTACAACACATGGATTTATGAGGGGAGAAGTTATTGATGAGGCAAGAGGGGATAAAGGTTTTGGTTATGACCCTATGTTTATTCCAAAAGGATTTGATAAAACATTAGGTGAGCTTGATGAAGAAGTAAAACAAAAAATATCTCATAGAGTAAAAGCTTTAGAGTTAGCAAAAAAGATTATAAAAGTTTTATAATCTTTTATATTTTATAAAAATTACTATAGTTGTTTTAGGTGGTATTTTGTTTATTTGAACATCATAAAATCTTTTAAGTTTGTTTTGACTTACGATTTTAACATTGTATTTATCTATCTCAGGAGTAAAGTTTATTATTTTAATAGTTGGAGTATATATTCTAAAAGTTAAATTTTTCACTTCTTGATTATTGTTATTGCTTATATTAAGTGTTATTATATTAGAGCTAGCAGAGTAATCGTATGAAATGTTTTGAGCTAATAATGCTTTTGTAGCAATATCTTTTCCTTTCATAGGGTAGAAATATTTATTTTGTAAATATTTAAAATATTTCTCTAATACAGAAATATTTGTTTTATAAGCGAGTAAATGCGTGTGTACGCTTAGAGTATATACTCCATTTAATGCAGTTACAAAATTGTTTTCTAAAATTATGTTATGAAATATTTGAGATTTATTAAAATCTGTATCAATTAAATATGTATAATCATCTGTACCATGTCTTGGGATAGTAATAATTCCATATTTCTTTGTAAAAGGTAATAAAAAAGGTTTTGGTTTTTCCATTACATAAATGTATCCAGCTTCTTTAAGCATTTTTTCTATTCTATCATCTATTTCTTCTCTTGGTGGTCTAAAGCCATATATTTTTCTTCCAGTGATTTTTTCAAGTAATTTTTTTGAATAAATTATCTCTTGTTTTAATACCTCAATAGGAGCTCCTAAAATTTTACTATGAGAATAGCTATGAGAGCCAATTTCACAATTTTTAAATTGAGCAATTGCTTTTGTAATATTTTCATATTTTTTTGCAAGTTTTGCTACGGCAAAAAGAGTAACATCTATATTATATTCATTTGCTAATTTAGCAAAATTATATCCATAAGGATATTTATATTCTGTATCTTCTGATATAAAAACTGCATTTGGTTTATCTAAAAAAGGATAAGAAGATATTGAGATTAAATTATTTGAATATGAAGCAATATTACTAAAGATTTTTTTGAATTCTTTATCATTCATATCTAAAAATACATAAGCAGGGAATGAAAAATAAAACCATTTACCTTTTCCATAAAATCCATGCCATGCAATCCCATCATCATATATTGATAAATTATGATTTTGAATTTGAGGCGATGATGTTACAGACCAGTTTGTTAAGACAATATCTGGAATAAAATTAGAATGAAAAATTGGCAAAGAATCATAAATTACCAAATCTTCTCTTGTAGGATTATCTGACATATTAAGAGGAGATATTCTTTTATGAATATAAAAAATTGCTTTATTTTTAGGAATTGCTTCTATTTTTTTCTTTAAATTTGTAATCTCTTCTATAGTTTTTGCGTTTAAAAAATGTTGATTTTCATCAAAGTATCCAAATCTAAAATTAAATACGAATGTCCCACCTTTTGCTAGAAAATTTTTTATTTCATTTTTTGCGAATGTAGATATAGCATATGTATCAGGCGATATTAAAATATCGTTTTTATTTAAAAATATTAAATCTTTTTCTGAAATTATTTTGTAATTAAAGCCATTTTGTTTAAGTCTTAAAGCCAATTTTACTATGTCGTTTTTATATTTTTGAGGATTTAAATTTTTCAGTTTTAAAATATTTAATGTATTATTAGATAATAATATTTTAAATGTCGGTCTTTCATTATTTAAATAAACGCTAAAATTAATATTTGGCATTAATTGATAAATAACAAAACCACTTAAAATAGCCAATAAAAAAATAAATATAAAGACTAAAAGTGTCTTTAATTTATTCAAAAAATACATATTTACCACCAACCTCATCTAATACATCTTTATAAATTAATTTTTTTGCTAATTTTGTTTTATGTTTTTCTCTTGCTTTATATAGGAAATACGCAATAATTCCAAAAACTAATGTAATTATTGTAATAATTAATATAATAAGTGCTAGAAATGCTAATAAGTTCATAATCTACCTTTCCTTTCTAATTTTCCCCATTCCATTTTTATACCAAACCACTCTTCTATAGTAGAGAATATTTTAACTAAATTTATGAATTGTATAAAGAACAATCTATAAAATATTGCATAAAATACTATAGATAAACTTTCATTTGTAATAAGTACACAATAAAGAGCACCTGCAACATCTAATATTGTAAATAAACTCCACCAATAAAAAATTAAAAGAGAAATTCCTGTAGTAATAGCTAAATATAGTATAAATACATTGACCCAAAAATCCATAAAAGGCCAAAATACTGCTTCAAATAGCATATACCACATAGTAAAAGATGCTGCCATATTATCTTTAAAATTCCATAAAAGTTTTTTATGTTTTCTTATTGCTTGAAGTATACCTCTTGTCCATCTATATCTTTGTTTGATTAAGTCAAATATATTTTCAGGGGCTTCTGTTTTTGCAATAGCTTCTGATTCAAAATCTATTTTATATCCATGAGCAATAAGTTTTAATGTAACATCACAATCTTCTGCAAATGTATCATCATCATAAAGTCCTACGTCATAAAGTGCTTTTTTTCTAAACATACCAATAGGACCTGGAATAATATTTACAAGTTTTAAAAATGCTTGACCATTTCTTACCATATTTAGCCCTTCAATATATTCAAGGGCTTGAAGTTTCGTGATAATATTATTTTGATTACTTACAAATACAGAGCCTGCAACAGCAGCTATTTCTGGGTCTTCAAAATATACTGCCATTAATTCTACAGCATCTTTTTGCAATTTTGAATCTGCATCAACTACCATTATAAGCTCACCGCTAGCTCTTTTGATTCCATAATTAATAGCTTTTGCTTTTCCTTCATTTGACTTTTTATATAGTTTTACAAAAGGAAGATAAGTATATTTTTGTACTACTAAAGATGTATTATCAGTACTTCCATCATCTACAACTATAAGTTCTATATTTTTATAAGTTTGATTTATAATAGATTGTATCGATTTTTCAATTACTTTTTCTTCATTATAAGCTGGGATTATTACAGATACTTTTTTGTTTGTAGTTTTTTTAGTCTCTTCGGTAGCTTTAATTGTTGTTTTTAATATAGAAAAAAATAACAACACCATATATCTTAATATCACAAGAGTAATAAAAATTAGAATAATTCCAATGCCTACTTTTATAACTATATTATTAATAATATAAAAAGTATTGTAATACTCAATAAGCACAAACGACAATAATAAAATAAGTAATATTGATAGAGAAATTATAAAAAATGTTTTTACCATAGTTTCTCCATATCTAAGCTACATTCGTAGCTTCTATAATTACTTGCAGTTTTAATAGGAGAAGTATTGCTATATTCGCATTTAGCATTAAATTCAAAATTTTTAATATTTTTATTTGCATTTATGCCTAGTTTATATAAAAAAGATTTATCCCATATGCTATAACCTATAGCGCCTTTTAGCATTAAGCTTATTAATTTATTATCCGGATAAAATTTTATTCCTATTAAATTAGCATCTGTTTTATCAGGAGAGTAATAACATTTTGTTTGTTTTGTATTGAATTGATACCATCCAGAAAAATATATAGCGTATGGATTATTATAAAAGTAATTGCTATAAAAATCATAATCAATTTGAGGAGTTATTGCTATATTGCTATCATCTATATACTCTCCTGCAATTGAATACCATAATCCTTTAATTTTGTCTAATTGTATAAATCTGCTAGCTTCTAATTTAGCCCTTTTATGATTTAAAGAGCATATAGTTTTTCTTGAATACACTAAATTTTCATAATTTATATTTATAGTATGATTTAAATATTTAGTTTTAAAATCTACATAAGGATTGATTGTTTTTCCTGCATTATCTCTTCCTAAAATTATTTGAAATTTAGGAGTTTGATAAACTGCACCTATTATATTGCCTTTATCTTTTTTATTGTTATCATTTAATTTGTATATTCGAGAAAAAACGCCTATATAATTATCGTTAATATTTTTTAAAAGGCTTCCTTCGATATGGTTATAGTGTATTTTTTGATTGTCGTGAAAATGATAAAGAGATAAATTAAATTTATAAGAAGGGTTTTTGTTTATTGAGTTTATTGTTGTATTGTTTTGCTCTATGTAAGTTTTTTTTAGTTGGATTAAATCCAAGTTTTTTTGTATTTTAGTTAAGTTACTTTCTCTTTTTATATTTTTTTCTGCAAGTATTATTTTGTTATTTTTTTGATTAATGGCATCTTTTAAAGGAATAAAATCTTCTTTTTTATTTATTTGGCTTAAATTTTGTTTTATTAAAAATATTAGTGATTTTTCTGGGTTGTTTGGATTATATTCTCCCGGATACCATTTTTCTTTTATGATTTTGCATTTTTCATTATCACATTTTATCCATAAAATTTTATAACCTTTATCTTTTTTAACAGTAGATGCATATACTTGATAAAACTTAACTTTGTATATATTTCCTTTTTTTTCTAATAAAATTGGGTCATAAATACCTACACTAATAAATCCTGCTTTTTTGAAGATATTTTGTTTTTTTAATCTCCAATATAAATTATCTCTTATTTTTTTATCATAAAATGATGCATATTTATCAAAATCCATACTCTCCCATGCTTTTTTCCATTCGTTTAAGAAGTGTTTTATTTTTTCAGGAAGTGGTTTTGGAACTTCTTTTAATAGTTTTTCATAAATTTTTTTTGCTTCTTTTATTTTTCCTGATTTTTGAAGACAGTATGCATAATGATATTCTAAAATAGGGTCTTTTTTCTCCCATAATAAATTATAAAATTCACCGGCTGCTTGTTTGTATTTTCCATCAAATTCTAATGCATATGCATATTTTTCTCTTACTTTGCTATCTGTTGGTTTAATGAATAAATATTCTTTATAATATTCAATCGCTGTTGGATAAAATCCTGCAAAATAGCTTCTATCTCCGTACACTAAGAGTTTTTGAGCTTTATTATTAAAATATTTTTCTATAACTGATTGATTTTCTGAATAGATAAATCTTGGATTTACTTTTAGTATTTTTGCTTTTAATTCAATGGCAGGTTTAAATTTTGGATATTTATTTAAGATTTTATTTAAAATATCTAATGCTTCTTTGTTAAATCCATTCCAATAATATCTTTTTGCAAGCTCTAAATAAGCCTCAGGCGTGTTTTTTATAGCAGCATAATATTCCCAATATGAAAATCCTTTATAAAATTCTTTTAATTGAAGATAAATATCTCCTAAAGTTTTGTATAGCTCTATTTTATCAGGGTTATTTTTCAAATAAATTTCATAATATTTTGCTGCTTTAGCGTAATTTTTATCTGCATAATATAAGTCTGCTAGTTTTAACACATACTCCATATTGTTAGGATTATCTTTTACTAAAGAGAGATATTTTCTAATTAATGGTTTGATATTACCATTTAATATCATTAAAGCTTCTTTTACTTCATTATCATTAGGGTTTATTTTGTGAAGTTTTTTAAATATTTTTTTTGCTTCTTTTTTATGCCCTTGCCACATATGAATAAAACCTATCATTTTTAAGGCTTCATATTTTTGTTTTTCATTTCCATTTTCATAAACATCACTTAAGAATATTAAAGCTTTTTTATAAAGCCCATTCCATGCAAGGATTTTTCCATATAAGAGTTTAGCTTGATAATTATTAGAATTGATATACTTATCAAGTATTTGACTTGCTTTAGCTGTCTCTCCATTCCATGTATAAAGTTTTGCTAAAAATATATTAGCTTGCATATCATCTGGGTGGGAATTAACATAATCTTGAGCAATTTTTATTGCTTCTTGAGGATTTAAGTCATATAAAGCGATAACTAGCTTTTTGAGATTATCAAAATTAGGATTATTTTGGTAATTTTCTTTTAATAAATTTATATATTTGTAAATTTGTTTGTTAATTAGTTTTAGATAATGGTTATATTCTTTTTTTGATAATTTATATTTTAGCGAATAAAGTATTTTTTTAGCACTTAATGCATCACCTAATTGTATATAAGTTTGAATAAGTTTTATTCCATATTCTTTATTTCCTGTAGCATTGTATAATATCTTAAATAGTCTATTGGCTTTTATTATATTGCCTTTGTAGAAATAATCATATGCTTTTATCTCTAAAACATCTAAATCTTTTGAGTTTAAGTTGCTTAATAATTTTAATGATAAGTCATATTTTCCTTCCCACATAGCTACTCTTGCTACTTTTATCAAAGTAGAAGGTTTTAAAATAGGATGATATTTTGTATAAAAGTCAATTATTTCTTTATATTTTTGCTCTTTGTATAATTTATTTATATAATTATCAATATCTCCATATTGCTCTTCTAATTGTTTATTTATCAAAAATTTATTTAATCTCTCTTTTAAAAGAAGCGCTTTTTTGTTTTTTGGCTCAATTTTTAAAACTTCATTAATTAATTGTTGAGCTTTTGAGTAGTTTTTATTATCTAAATAATACTTTGCTAATACTAATCGATTTTTTATATCTAGTTTATTTTGTTGTATTTTTTGTGTTAGCTCTTTTACATCTAAATCGATTGAAGAAGCAAATGATATAGCTATTAATGTAGGAAATAGTATAATTTTTTTTAGCATTTTCCATCCCATTCGATTACTTCTGTTAGTTTATACTCTGAGAGCTGTAATTTTTTTTCTAATCTTTTTTTAAACATCTCTTTTGTTACATCTATTAAGCATAATGATAACATATTTGATTTTTCATCAATATATATAATATCATGATTTCTTAAACGTTTTATTATCTCTTTGTTGAATTTGTTAGTTTTGACGATTGAGAAATATATTCTTTCATTAAATAGTATTGAGATAGATTTGCAAAAGTTTTCATAACTTGGAGCAAATTTTTGAGGAGGCAGAAGTTTTATTTTTGTTGAATAAAAGAAATTGTTTGTTAATTTTTCTATAGTTAAAATATACTCTTCTAAATTAAAGTTTTTATCAAATACTTCATAGCATCTTGATTGGGTTGCATCTATTTTATCTTCTGCTCTTATATAATCTTTATTTGCAATAAATATAACTTCACTATTAGGTGAAGTTTGTTTTACAAGAGAGCATATGTTAAAGTGAGGATTAGTATCAATATCTTTATATATTACAACATCTGGATTATGCTCTAATTTGTTTATTAATTCATTTAAGTTAGAAGCAAATTCAATTTCAAAATATTCTCCAAAAATATATTTATTTAAAAGTTTAAATCTTTTATCTTCTGTTATAACTAATATTTTTCTTTTTATTTTATTATTATTGCGATTTGTATCGTTGCAATTATTTATACTCTCTTGTGAATTTTGAGTTGCTGGAATTAGCATAAGTTGTTTATTGTAGATAAAAAAGTAAGAAGTATGTGTTACAGGATATAAAGAGTGTTTTACATTAATTTTACGTTTGTTATTGTCTTTTTGCATTAAAAGAGATATGTCTGTATAGTTTTCTAAAAAGCTGGTAATAAAATGTTTTACATTAGATGTAATAAATACTTGTTTACCGTGTTTTGTTACAGCAATTTCAATAAATTTTTCTAGAAAAATTCTTGCTAAGTCATATTCACCTTCTACAAACATTAATCCTGGTCTATGAAGTATTACAGCATCACAATTTGTCTCTTGTATGATTCTGTCTATATCTTCATAAATAAAATCAAATCCATAAGCAGATTTGATATCTATCCAGTCTTCTTTTAAACAAAGTAACTCTGAATTGTCTATTAATCTATTTATATTTGGGTCGTTTAAATTTTTGATTGCACTTAATCTTTTAATCATTAATTTTTTAGGAATAGATGAGATTATAGTTATTTTTTCGATTTTTTCGTTTTGTGCGTATGCGTATAGTGCAAATGTAAGCTTTCCTAATTTACTATCTCCTTCAATTAAGGAAACATCTGCTTTTTTTATTATATCAATGAGTTCCATTTATAATCCCCTTTTTTAATTCTGTAGGTAGTGATAATAATCTTAAAGCTTCTTTATTATTAGGGTCTTTTTCTAATATTTGGTATAAATATTTATTTGCTAATTTATAATTTTTTAGTTTATAATAAGCTTTTGCAAGAAGTAATTTTTCTTGAGTGTTTTTTGGCGGTTTTAATATATTAATTACTTCTTTATATTTGTGATTTGCAAAAAATATTTTAGCTTTTAATAAATTATCACTACCTCCTATCCTTTCTCCTTTTTTTAAGTAATATAGCGCTTTTTTGTAATTTTTTAATTCGGTGAGTATTTTACCATATAAATAGTAAGGTTTGGAAGATGTATCGTTTATTGTATTTATACTTTTGTTTATATAAAATAAAGCTTGTTTTATTTTATGTTGTTTATAATATGATAGAGCTTTATAATAGTTATTTAGTGATATGAATTTTTTAATTGTAGGCAATGAATAAAGCTCATTATGTCTAGCTTTTATATTTATATACCATTCTCCATCAGGAAGAGAAGGTGAAATTTGATTTTTAGATATTAAATATGAATATATAGGAGGGTTTGAGAAATTTTTATCTTTTGAAATTAAAATTTTAAATTCTTTATATGGGCTTTTCCATGAAATAGTTAATTTAGGCTCTGTTTGTATTTTTATATCTGATACTTTTTTAGGAAGAGGCAATTTTTGTATAGTTTTTGCAACAATTAAACCTTCATTTTTAGCAACCACTATATTTTTGCTTTTAATCTCCCCATTAAATACACTAACTGCAGTTTTGTTTTTTGCTATAGTTTCAAATTGTGTTCCTAAGTTTGTAAAAGTAGTATTAGGAGTTATAATTTTTATTTTATTACCATTTGTAGCAACTTCTATATCAGATTTTTTTGCAATAATTTCATTTCTTGTACGAGTATTAAAGATATTTTTATATGCAATTATTTTCAATTCATCATTTCTATTTGCTCTTGCTATTATTCCGCTTTCAAATTTAATAATTTTTAGATTATCAGTAACTTCTATTTTTATTTTTTGAGGAATTAGACAATAAAAATAATCTATTACAAAA
Organism: Nautiliaceae bacterium; assembly: GCA_027011225.1. Taxonomy (GTDB): domain Bacteria; phylum Campylobacterota; class Campylobacteria; order Campylobacterales; family Nautiliaceae; genus JALTBU01. The sequence goes on from JALVAK010000008.1 coordinate 62,425, forward strand.
AATGCAATAATTAATACAGCAGCAAATGCGCTTGCTAATATTTTTAATTTTATTTTTTTACTAACTTTTGGAAGATATATATAAAATATTGTCCCTACATTCTCTTCTGATTCAAAATATATTTTGCCTCCAAAACTCTCTATTACAATTTTTGCAAAATTAAGCCCAATTCCTGTTCCGTAAATATTGTCTTTTGTATAGTATTTGCTAAAAATTTTCTCTTTTTCTTTTATTCCAATTCCAGTATCTCTTATGATTAAAAGATAGCCTCTTTTTAATATTTCAACTTTAATAATTAAAGAGCCATTTTCTTTGTTGTATTTTATAGCGTTGTGAATTACATTTAATAAAGCTTTTTTTAGCCATTCTCTATTTGTTTTTATTTTTAATTTTTTATCTGGAAGTTGCAAATCTACTTTAATGTTTTTTATTGTTATTTCATTATCAAGCTCTTGTATTATTTCATAAATTAGTTCATCTAAAAAAAAAGAGGAGTGTTTTAAAAATCTTGTGTTTTGATATTGCTCTAAGTTAAAATATTCATTTATTAAATCTAAACTATCTTCTATATTTCTTTGAATTTTAGGGAGTAATTCGTTTAGTTTAAATGGTTTTTGTTTTAGAATAGTTAAACTTAGCTTAACTCCTAATAACTTATTTTTTAAATCATGAAGAAAAATTTTAGCTAAATTTGTTACATTTTTTTTGAAAATCGCCTCCCCTTTTTATAAAAATCTAGACGAATATTTTAATCTATAAAAATGACATTAAGATGACGTAAGTTTATATCCTAAATATCTTTTTGATTCAATTAAATCTTTTCCTATTTTTTTTCTAAGTCTCTTTACAAGAGCTGCAAGTGTATTTGGTAAGATTGGCTCATTCCAGACTTTATTTTCTATCTCTTTAAAAGATACATATGAGTCTTTTTTTTCAATTAGTAATTCCAAAAATTTAGCTTCTTTTGCGCTTAATTCAATCGTTTTTCCATCTACAATTAAAGATTTTTGTGCAGGAGAGTAATAAATATTATCGCTTAATTTTATATTTCTTTTTTTGGTAAATCTGTTGATTCTAATTAATAATTCTTCAAATTCAAATGGTTTTTTTAAAAAATCTACAGCTCCAAGCTCAAACGATTTTTTTATATTTTCAATATGTCCCATTCCAGAAATTACTATTAGTAATGAGTTTTCTATTAATTTTGGACGTTTGCTAATTTCGTTTAATAAGTTCCCATCTGGTAGATTTATATCTCCAATTATTACATCAAAATGAGTATCATTTGTTAAAAATTCTTTAATAGATTTGAAGCTTTTTACTTCATATTCGGTTGATAATAGCTCAGTTAATGTATCTCTTATTAAGTTTTCATCTTCAATGATAGCAATTTTCAAATACGTCCTTTTTAATGTAAATTATAATAAAATTTTACTAGAGATGGCACATGCTGCGCTTTCACTTCTTAGTATAAAACCTTTTAATTTTACTTTATTTTTAAAAAATTTTCTTTCTCTTTTGCTAAATCCTCCTTCTGCTCCTATTAAAAATGGCATATTATACTCTTTTTGGCATTGTATCTCTTCCCCATCAAAATCAACTGCTATAAAATCCTTATATTTTTCAAAAAATTCTTCTGAAGAGTTTATTATTTCTATTTGCATTAAATCGCTTCTGCCACATTGTTGGTTTGAATTGATTAAAATTTTTTTTATTCTATCAAGTTTTAGCTTGAAATTTTTTTGAGAAAAATCGCAATAAATAAAACTTATCTTACTAACTCCTATCTCATTTAGAGTAGGTAGAGTTTTTTCTATGTTTTTTGGCTCAATTATACACCATCCAAGATGAAAAAATTTTTCAGGTTTATTTGGTTTTAGCTCTTTTTTATCTAAAGTTAAAATAGCTTCTTTTTTGTTAATAGATTGAATTTTGTAATAATACAAATAATCATCTTTTAAGTTTCTAATTTTTACTATTTCATCTTTTTTAACTCTTCTTACTTTAAAAAGATATTTATGCTCTTCTCCTGTTAAAGTAATAGTAGTATTTGTATCAGGATAATATAAAAACTGCATTTTTTACCTTTTTTTGATAAAATTATATAAAAAGGAGAGTGATTGATAAAAAATATAACAGACTTTTTGAAAAATCCTAAAAAAAGTAAGATTTACAAGTTTTTAAATGTTAGCGATGAAGAGATAAAAATCCTTCAATATCTGCTTGATAAATATTTAGAAGGAAAAGAAGATATAAATGTTAAAGAGATTATAAGTGAAATTTTTAAAGCAGATAAACTCTCAAGCCTTGAATATACTAAATTTATAAAACATTTAATTGATGAAGGATGGGTTGTAAATTCTTCTTTTAGTGTAAAAGTGCCTGAAATTAGTATATTAGAGCTTTATAATTCTACAATTTCTCTATCAGTTTCGTTTTTGAAACTTTTAGAAAAAGGCTCTCTTGATTTAATGGTTTTAGATAAAAAGCCTTATGAAGATTATTTAGAATATCTTCAAGACCAGTTTTTAAGAGTAGAGATATATGAGCAACTAGCTTCTTTAAAAAACAACTATTCAAATGAATCTTCTTCTATTAAAAGACTTCAAAGCAAGCTTAAATTAATTGAAAATAATATTAAAGACAGAATTGAGCAAACTAAAATAGACTTACCAGTACTTAATTTTATAAAAGAGTATGAATTAAATGAAAAAGAAGAGATTATTTTTTTAGCTTTGCTTAAAGAAGAGTATACCTCTTCAAATGAAAATAAAAGAGAGATGAATTATCTTTTAAATTTAGTAAGCACAGATGAAATAGATAGAATTAAAAATAGAAGTCTTTTAGATGATAATGCAAAGCTTCTTAGTGAGGGTATTTTAGATTATGATGAGATTTTTGGCTCGTTTGGAGGATATACAAAAATTTTTTTTATAAGAGAAGAGATTTTAAATGAATTAATTCATCCAAGGAAAAAACATAAAATAGAGCATATTATAAAAGATACAATTTTTGATTTGATTGATTCTAATAAAAGCTTAAAAGATGTGGTTTTGCCAAAGAGCACAAAAGATATGATAAATGCTTTGCTTAAACAAACTGATAAAAAAGTTATAAAAAGATTAAAAAGCTGGGGAATTAAAACAGATAATGATGTTAGTGCCAAGATTATATTTTATGGTCCCCCAGGTACTGGCAAAACATTAACTGCAATAGCAATTGCTAATGAGCTTAAAAAGCCTATATTAAGTCTTGATGCTAGTAAGATTTTGTCTATGTATGTAGGTGAGAGTGAAAAAAATGTAAGAAGAATATTTGATGAATATACAGAAATTTCAGAAAAATTAAAATTAAAACCTGTTTTGTTACTAAATGAAGCAGACCAGTTTCTCTCAACTAGAACTACTGCAAGTTTTTCTAGTGCAGATAAAATGCACAATCAGATGCAAAATATCTTTTTAGAGCAGCTTGAGAGATTTGATGGAGTATTAATTGCTACTACTAATTTATTAGAGACTATAGATAATGCTTTTTCTAGAAGATTTGATAAAAAAATTAAATTTCAAAAGCCTTCTTTTAAGGATAGAGTTAAGTTATGGAAAATGAAACTTCCTAAAAACGCAGAATTTGAAGAAAAGTTTGATATAAAACAATTAGCAAAATATGAGCTAACTCCAGCACAAATTGAGCTTGTTATTAAAAATACTGCTTTGCAAGTTGCTATGAGAGATAATCCTGTTTTTAAGATGGAAGATTTTATAAATGAGATACAAAAAGAGATGCAAAATGCGTTTGATAATGAAAAAGAAGTTGGTTTTAAATTATAGTATTACAAATCGTAACACATTAATTAGAAATTAAAAAATAGGACAAAATTTATTATAATTTTTACTTATAATACGCTATATTAAAATTAGTCATTTTGATATTTTTGCTAATATTTTAAAAAAGGAGAGTGTTATGGAAATTATTTTAGTATATGCCGCTGGTATACTAGCAGGTGTATTGCTTTTGTATTTTTTAGGTATTATAGTAGCACCTTATAATCCAGGTGAAATTAAAAATGACCATTTTGAATGTGGGCTTCCGCCAAGCTCTGAAGTACCAATGAAAGCAAATTTTAATTATTTTATTTTTGCGATTGCTTTTATTGTATTTGATATGGCAGGATTATTTTTTAGTTTATTTGTTTTTGCAGATAATCCTACAGCTTTACATTGGGCAATGATGTTTGGGTTGTTATTATTTGCGGCAATTACTATTAGTATGAAGGAGTATAGAAATGCTAAAGGTACTTGATTTTTTTAACTATGCAAGGAGTAAATCTCCATGGATTGTTCATTTTTGTAGTGGATGTTGCTCTCTTGAAATGCTAGCAGCAATGGGTCCTAGATATGATTGGGAGAGATATGGATATATGATGACACCAACTCCAAGACAAGCTGATATTATTTTTATTACAGGGCTTGTAAGTAAAAAAATTCTTCCAGCACTTCTTAGAACTTATGAGCAAATGCCAGAGCCTAGATATGTAGTGGCAATTGGAGCTTGTGCATATGATGGAGGACCTTATAATGAGTCTCCATCTGTTATAAAAAATATGACTGAAATATTGCCAGCTGATGTATTTGTTGCTGGATGTCCTCCAAAACCTGAAGCAATTGTTGCAGGACTAGAAGAGCTTAAAGAAAAAATAAAAAGAGGCGAGCCGAGTGCATCTAGCCAAGGCGGTCTTTGGAAACAAATGAAATTTTAAGGGATGGGCATGGAGAGAATAAAAGAAGTTTTAAATAATTTTGATATGGAGTATGTTGAAGATTATAAACCTACTTGGGTTAAAGCAAAACTTAAAAATAAAGATGATATTACAAAAGTAGTTAAAGCTTTAAAAGAAGTAGGTATTAGAAGTTGCTCTACAGTGTCTCCTACTGATTTTCCTGAAGAAAATAGAATGGAGATTAATTATTTTCTAGAAGATATTGTTAATAAAAAAAATGTATGGCTAAAAGTGGATATTGATAGAGATTTAGACAAATGCGAGATTGATTCAATAACTCCTATTTTAGAAAGTGCAGATTATCATGAGCTTGAGAGTTATTCAACTTTTGGAGTAAAATTCAAAGGGCATCCAAATTTAAGATACTTTTTAATAAGTAGAGATTATTATGGTAAATTTCCATTTAGAAAAGATTTTGATTGGGAAGAGCATGAGAAGCATTTAATTGAAAATGTAAATGCAATTGCAGAAGAGTTTTTTGAAGAGTATGAGGAAAATGAAAAAACAGTAGGTCATGAAGATAGTAGAACTGTGCTTCACTGGGGACCAACTCATCCAGCAAGTGGACCTATTAGACTTAAAGTTTATACAAATGGTGAAAATATTGAAAAAGTAGAGCCTGATATAGGGTATGTTTGGAGGGCTTTAGAGAAATTATCTGAGAGAAAAGATTTTATTGGGACTATTGTAGCAGTTGAGAGAGTTTGTTTTATGGATAATACAAATCCAATGATTTGTTACGCTCAAGCAGTTGAAGAGATTGCAGGAAAAGAAATAACTCCGTTTGCAAAATATATGAGAGTTATTTTAGGAGAGCTTGGAAGGACTGTTAGCCACTTAATTTCTATGGGTGGATTTTTTGGTACAATGGGACTTCAAACTTTCTTAATGTGGTGTTTGGATGTAAGAGAATATTTTCTTGATGCATTAGAAGATTACTCTGGAGCTAGAATTGCAACAGCATGTATAGAGCCAGGTGGTGTTAGATATCCTCTTAATGATTATAAAGCGTGGTTTGAAGAGATTAATAAAGCAATTGAAAAATGGGAAAAAACAAAACCAGACATTGAAGATATTTTCTTAAAAAACCCTCTTATGACAACAAGAGCAAAAAATAAAGGTATTTTTTCTCATGAAGATGTTATAGATAATTATCTTCAAGGACCAATTGCAAGAGCTAGTGGAGTAAAAACTGATGTAAGAATTGATGAGCCTTATGCTGCTTATGGTGAGCTTAAGATGGATTATGTAACTTGTGAAAATGGAGATGCAAGAGATAGACTTGAAATTATTTATAAAGAGATTAATCAATCAATTGATTTGATTAAACAAGCTATGGTTAAGATTGAAGAAGGAATTGAAAAAGGTGAGATGGACCCTAAAAAAGACCATTTAGTAAAAATGCCGCGCCGTATGCCAGCAGGTGAAGCTGTAAGTAGAGTAGAATGGGCAAGGGGAGAGATGCTTATGCATCTTGTAACTACAGAAAAATCAACAAATCCATATAGACTTAAAATAAAAGCACCTAGTGTAAATCATACTAGAATGCTTGAGAAATTAATACCAGGTCATAGCCTATCAGATATTCCGCTACTATATGGTAGTATGCATATCTGTCAGGGTGACTTAGATAGATAGGAGGCGAGAATGAGTGTATGGGAAATGTTATTTTATATATTAGTTTTTCCGGGCTTACTTTTCTTACTTGCTTGGACATTTTTTGTATTCTATTTTGCAAGAAAAACGCTTGCTTATATTCATAAAAGGGTAGGACCTCATTATAATGGTCCAGCAGGGACTCTTCAAACTGTTTGGGATGTTTTTAAACTTTTAACAAAAGAGTCAATTACTCCAAAAAGTGCTGACCCGTATTTATTTAATATCATTCCAATTATTACACCACTTGTAGCAGCGTTGCCTGTGATATTAATTCCTTGGTCTCCGGCAATTAATGGAGGTAGACCTATTCTTGATACAGATTATGGTGTATTAGGTCTTGTTGTATTAATTGGAGTTGAGCCATTTTTACTTTTCCTTACAGGTTTTGGAAGTCATAATAAATATTCATTCCTTGGTGGTATGAGAATATTAGCTCAAATGATTTCAATGGAAGCTCCATTTTTCCTTGCGGCACTTTCACCAGCTCTTTTATTTGGAACAATGAATCTTTATGAAATTATGTATTCAAATAATTGGCTAACAACTCTTATTTTGCTTCCGGGTGCAATTATATTTATTATTACAATGCTTGGGATTTTGGAGCAACCTCCATTTAATATTCCAGATGCTGAGCAAGAAATTGTATATGGGTTTTATACAGAGTATGCAGGTACAAATTATACACTTCTTAAATTTGCAGAATTTACAGAAATTTTAGTAGTTTCTGCAGCAGCTGTTACGCTTTTCTTTGGAGGATATAGAGGATTATTTTTTGATAGTTTCTGGTGGCTATTTTTAAAAATTGCAATTCTTGCGCTTATAATGGTAGCTATTAGAGCTTCTAACCCTAGACTTAGACTTGATCAGATGCTTAAATTTACATGGAGTTGGTTAACTCCACTTGCAATTTTAAATCTTGTTTGGGTTATTTTTGCAAAATTATATATTTTAGGAGTATAAGATGTTATTTGAGATTTCAGAAAAGATGATTAGAGTTTTAAAAGCTTTTACTGAGCCTAGGATTGCTACAAAAGATATAGTAAAAGAGCCAGCTCATAAGTCTCCTATTTTTAGAGGAAGACATGAAATTAAATGGGATGTATGTATTGGATGTGATGCATGTAATAAAATATGTCCTGTTGATGCAATTAAAATGAAACCATTACCACTTAAAAAACCAAATAAAGTACCTGAAGTGAATTTGGCTATTTGTATTTTTTGTGGGCTTTGTGAAGATGTATGCCCTACAAAACCAAAAGCCATTAAACTATCAGGTGGGGATATAGAAATGATTACAGAAGGTACTCCTGAAGCGTTAGAGAATTTTTGGGTAAGAGTTGAGATTCCAGAGGAGTGGATTGAGAAAAAGAAAAAAGAAGAAGAAGAAAAAGCAAGAAAAAAAGCTGAAATGATGGCTAAGAAAAAGGCTGAAGCAGAAGCTAAGAAAAAAGCTCAAGCAAGTAAAGCTCAAAATGAATCTAAAAAAAGTGCTCCTGCACAAAAAGGGGATGAAAAATGAGTGTATTGATTTTAGCGCTTGCTATTATTTTAGCAGTAATGAGTTTAGCTCAAAAAAATACAGTGCCAGCAGTTATTGCTTTTGTTAGTATGATGTTTTTGCTTGGGATTTACTATATCCTTTTAGGCGAAAAACTCTTAGGGCTTTTTCAAATATTTGTATATACCGGTGGTATTGTTGTTTTAACACTATTTGGTGTAACAGTTATTGGGGCTAAATTTCCAGATTTTAAAATTAGACCATGGGCGGTTAGTATTGTAACTATTGTAATTATTGGGCTTTTAATAGTGCCATTTTTACTTCCTGATATTCCAGTTGCAGGTAAACCAATTCCTTTAAAAGACCAAGTAAAAATATTTACAGATTTTTACTCACTTATTGCAATATTTATGGGAGTTGTAGCAGCAAGTATCCTTTATGGAAGTATTAGAATGCTACATACCCTAAAACATGGAAAGGAATAAAAATGGTAGGGTTTTATATAGATGCAATTGCGGCTTTGATTCTTTTTGGTGTAGGGCTTTATGGAGTTACAAGCAAGAGTGATTTTTTAAAAATCTTTTTCTCTCTTGAGATGTTATTAAATGCAGTAATACTTCTTTTAGCAAGTGCTGCATTTCATTTTGGTTTTACAAGAGGTTTAGCAGTGGCTTATGTAATTATAGTGATTGCAACATTAGAAGCAGCAGCTGGTGTTTTGATTTTTATCTTAACTAACAGAATTACTGGTGAAATTATTCCAGATAACTTAAATAAGGCGGTGGAAGATGAATAATGCAGTAAATGTATTACTATTAGCGCCTTTTATAGGCTCAGCTTTAGCATACATTTTAGGAAAAATGAAAAAGCCTCTTGCGTTTTGGGTAGCGGAGATTACAGGTGCTATTTTGTTTTTGGCAAGTGTAGTGATATTTCTAAAATATTCAGATGCTCCAATTAATTTTGATTTAAATTGGATTCATTATGGGAATATAACTATCCCATTTGGGATTTATATAGACCATTTATCAATTATTATGCTTTTAGTAGCTACAGGTCTTGGATTTTTGGATATTCATTTTGCTCATGATTATATGGGAGAAGACCCAGACCAGCCAAGATATTATGCAAAAGTACTCTTTTTCATAGGTGGTATGATTTTGCTTGTTGTTACAAAAGATTTAATAGGTGCATTTGTTGGTTGGGAATTTATGGGGCTTGCAAGTTATTTATTAATTAGTTATTGGTACTTTAAAAACTCTGCAGCAAATGCAGGTATGCAAGCATTTTTGTACACTAGATTTGGTGATATTTTCATATTAGCAGCTATTGCGCTTTTAATGGTATTTGTAGGTACTACAAATCTAGTAGAGCTTAATCATCTAGCAGATGCAGGGGAGATAAATAAAACATTAGCACTGGTAGTAGCATTATTTGTATTTATGGGTGCTATTGGTAAATCTGGACAATTTCCACTATATCCATGGCTTATGAATGCAATGGAAGGTCCAACAACTGTTTCAGCTCTTATTCACGGTGCTACTATGGTTAATAGTGGTATTTATATTGTAGCTAGAATGTTTGATTTCTTTGCATATACAGAAGCACTTTTTGTAGTAGCAAATGTTGCAGCTTTATCAGCATTTATTGGCTCAACTAGTGCACTTGTGCAAAAAGAGATTAAAAAAATCTTGGCATATTCTACAATGTCTCACTTATCAATTGCGTTTGTAGGGCTTGGAGTAGGCTCTCTTGCAGCAGGTATTTTGCATCTTGTAAACCATGCAGTATTTAAAGCTTTATTATTCTTAGCAGCAGGTGCTGTTATTTACATTGCTCACCATACAAAAGATGCATGGAAGCTAGGAGGGCTTATTAAAACAGCTCCGTGGGTAGCAATTTTCTTTGCTATGGGCTCACTTTCTTTAGCAGGTGTTCCTCCATTTAGTGGATTTTTCTCAAAAGAGCTTGTAGTTGCTAGTGCATGGGAGTGGGGTAATGGATTTGTAAAAACATTCGTAACTATTGCAGCACTTTTATCAATTGCATATATTACAAGACTTTGGATTTTAATTTTCTTAGGTGAGCCAAGAAATGAAGATATTGCAGGAAGCGTTAAAAAACCAAGTACACTTTGGATGAGATTACCTCTTGCTATTTTGGCATTTTTAACACTTGCACTATCACTTTGGCAAGATGATATTATTCATTATATAGTTGGAGATAATTTTGTAGAGCCTCATGTAGAAGGTCTAACAGTATTTATGCTTACATCTATGTTTATTATTTTCTTAATAGTTGTAGGGCTTTATCTCAAAGGGCTTAATTTACTCTATAAAATTGCATCACATCATTTTGTACAAACAATTCATCAAATACTATACAATGGATATTATGTAGAAGCTATGATTACTTGGATTTCTAAAAACATTATTGTAAATTCAATTGCAAGAGCGGCAAAATGGTTTGATACATATGTAGTTGATTATATTGTAAATGCTACGGTTGCGCTTGCGCTTTATACGTATAAATTCTTTAAACTTGGACATACTGGAAGAATTGGAAGTTATATGGGACAAATGGTGCTTGGAGTTGCAATTATAGTTGTAGCAATCTTAATAATTGTAAAGGGGCTATAAAATGGTAGCAGTAGATATTATTTTTGCACCGATATTTTTATCGGCCCTTGTCTATTTTCTGACAAGAGGAGCAGAGCATTTAACAAAATATGTAGCACTTGCGTGGTTTATTGTGTTGTTTATAATTTCTCTAAATTGGTTAAATCAAATTATGCATCCAGAAAGCTATGCATTTCCGCCAGAGATAATTAATTATATAAAAGCAACAGGATTTTTACCATTAGGAGAATATTTAAGAGTGCCAGCTTTTGGATTTAGTTTGACTCTTCAAATAGATGCGCTTAGTGTTGCAATGCTTATTTTAACAGCAGCACTTTTAATTTTGGTTGTATTTACATCATGGGAAGAAAAAAATCAAGCAGCTTATTTTAGTTTGCTTATATTATTTAGTGGACCAATTTTTGGTGTATTTATGACAACTAATGTTTTATGGTTTTTTATGTTTTGGGAATTGACTTTAGTGCCTATGCTTTTCTTAGTAGGATATTGGGGAGCTGAAGGAGTGGAAGTTAAAAAAGTATTTAATATAGAAATAAAACTTCCAAGCAGAGTATATGCAGCTTTAAAATTTTTCTTATATACTCATGTATTTGCAATGTTTATGTTTGTTGGGTTTTTCTTGCTATTTAAACAAACTGGATATTGGGACTTTACATTAATTAAAGAAGCAGCAATTGTAACACCAGCACTTATTTGGTGGTTGATGTTTTTAGGTTTTGCAGCAAAACTTCCTTTATTTCCATTTCATACATGGCTTCCAGATGCACACGTACAAGCACCAAGCTCTATTTCAGTGCTTTTAGCAGGTGTTTTACTTAAAATGGGAGCTTATGGTCTTATTAGATTCATTATAGAGCTTATGCCAGTAACTACTGCAAGATTTGCAATGTGGATGGTTGTTTTAGGATTAATTACAACACTTTATGCAGGTTTTCTTGCAATCTATGAAAGACATATTAAAAAAATGGTGGCTTATTCATCAATTTCACATATGGGGCTTGTGGTAGTGGCTGCAGCTACTTTAAGTTATGATGGTTTAAGTGCAGCGCTTTATGAAATGATAGGGCATGCTCTTGTAATTTCACCACTATTTTTATTAGCTGGATGGTTGCATCACAAAACTCATACATGGTATATGGATGAGATGGGTGGAATTATGAAATATGCTCCATATGCTAGTGCAATATTTATCTTAGCTGGTATGGCGGCTTTAGGGCTTCCAGGTACAATGGGATTTATTGGAGAGCTTACTATTATAATCTCAGCTGTTAAATCATTTGGATGGTGGATTGCAATTATTGCATTTGCAGGAATGATTAGTGCAGGTTATATTATCTGGTCAATTAGACGTGTATTCCATGGAGAGCCAAGTGAAGTTGTAAAACGCTCTGAATTTCATATGAGTTTTCCTGAGAAATTTGCATTAGCTGTATATGCATTTTTAATTGTATATTTCGGAGTTAATCCGCAACCAATTTTTGATATAGCAAATAAAGCATTTAGCTTTTTTGGAGGTATGTAATGAGCTTTGTAGTATTAATTGCAGCAGGATTAATTGTTCCGATTTTTTATAGAAACAATATTTTTATTGCTAAGATGATTGCTGTTATTGCATTTATCTTAGCAGCATATTTTATCTATCAAGGGAATTCTTTAAATGCAATTTTCCCATATTTTGTATTAGATAAAGCGACACAGCTTATGGAGTTTGCACTTCTTGCAACTCTTGGTGCGGTATCTTTAGCACTTACAGGATTTGAGAGACCATTAATTGCTCAAATGCTATTTTTAGCAGGTGTATCTTTAGGTTTGCTTGAGACAAATAACTTTTTTATTTATGTTGTATTATTTGAAGTAATTGCAATAATTTCATATATTTTAGTAGCAAATATAAGGAATTTTAATAATGCAGAAGGTGCAATAAAAGCATTTATTGCAGGTGCAGTTGCTAGTGGTATTATTTTACTTGGGTTTGCGCTTTTTAGTTTTACAACAGATAGTTTTAATTATGCTCAAATGAATGTTAGTGGCAAATTTACACTAATTGCAGTAGCTATTATGCTTGCTGGTATTTTTTACAAACTTACAATTGTTCCAATGCATGGATGGGCAGCTGATGCTTATTCTCAAGTAAATCACGCAGCAGCTGCAATTTTAAGTGGGGTTATTAAAAGTGTTATTTTAGTAGCAACATTTAAAGCATTTTATAAATTTATGATAGCTTATCCTCTTGCTACAATTTTGATTTTTAGTTTCTTTGCAGTTATTACAATGACTCTTGCAAACTTTATGGCTCTTTTTCAAAAAAGAGTATCAAAAATACTTGCTTATTCATCAATAGCACATAGTGGATATGCGCTAATTCCTTTTGCAGCAGCAGCAAGTATCTATTCTTATGCAGGGGTGCTTTATTATGCAATTGCGTATATCTTTATGCAAACAAGTGTATTTTTAATTTTAAATGACCTTAGAAGAGAAGCTGGTATTAAATATTTAAAAGATTTAAAAGGGCTTGGGAAAAGAGCACCACTTCATTCGTTTTTCTTTACAATTCAAATATTCTCACTTGCTGGAATTCCGCTTCTTGCAGGTTTCTTGGCAAAAGCAGTAGCATTTTATGCTGGGGTTGATGCAGGTCTTTGGGTGATAGTGTTGATTGCAGCACTCAATTCTGCATTAGCAGTAGCTTATTATGCGTGGATTATTAAACATATCTATTTTGATGAAGCAAAACATAATGCAGTTATTAAAATGTCTCCAGGTAGTTTAATAGGTCAGCTGATTTTACTTGCTGGTACAATTTATTTTGGTATTGTAGCAGCAGATGTAATAAATGCAACTGTATCTTTTTAAAGAGGCTTAATTGCTTCTTCTTTTTTTACCTCTTTTATTATTTTCTCTTGAGATTAATGTAGATTATTATGAAAATAACAATATTAAAAACGAAATTGCAACTTTATATAATGATTTTAATTTTACTTGTAAACAAACAAAAAAAGATTTAGTAACTTGTGAATTTGACAAACTTCCTTCTACTTATGTGTTTAAAGCTAAGAGTGTGTTTTTTAGATTTAATCCTTATTACAAAAATAATAAATTTTTTTTAGATATTAAATGCAAAGATAGATGTGTTGTAATTTCAAGAGAAGATAATTTATATAAAAATCCTCTAATTACATTAAATAATTTAGAAAAATCAAAAAAATGGATAATTATTGCTAAACAAGAGCCATTTTTAAGTAAAAATTCTAAAAGAGGTCTTAAATTCTATTTTAAACATCCAGTAGATATTTATATAGGTGCTATTGATGATGAGGGAAATCCTATTAAGGTTTCTAATGAATCAAGAGATGTTATTAAATATTTTGAAATATTAAAAGCATTTAAAAAAGAAAAAGATGTCAATATAGATGATTTTATTAAAAATTATCCTAATTCTGTTTTTATTCCAGATGTATTGTATTTAAAAATGGTATTGCTTGATAGAAAAAAAGATTTTGAAAGCTTAGTAGAGATTGGGAAAAAATGGATTAAAAAATATGCATATGATGATAAGTTGCCAAAAGTTTTATTATTAATGGGTAAAGCTTATTTTAAAATGGGCTTTTTAAGTGATGCAAGTTATTTTTTTAATAGAGTTATTACTGAATATAAAGGAAGCAATGAAGCTTATTTAGCAAAAATTTATTTAGCAGATTTATTATACTCTACTGGTGATGTTAAAAAAGCTATGAAACTTTATGAGGATGTGTTATTTTCTACTAATAATATTGATATTGCTTCTTTAGCTGCATCTCGCCTTGCAAAAAAGTATATTGAAAAAGGAGAGTTTAAAAAAGCTTATGAATATTATTTGAAAATATATAAAGCTAATAAAAAATTTTTGCTTAAAAACAAGAAAAAAGCTTATGAGCTTGCTAAACTTTTAGCATCTCATAAAATGTATTCTCTAGCAATAGATATTGCACAAGAATTATTAAAAAAACTAAAATATACAGATGATTTGTATGAGCCACTTTTGTATTATCTTGCACTTTGGAATTATAAAGCTAAAAATTATAAAGCAGCTTTAAAATATATAGATTTTTATCTTAAAAAATTTCCATTTGGAGATTATAGCGATAATTTAAAATCTTTAAGAGATAAAGTCTTATTTAATTTACCAAGTAAAGATTTAAAAGAGCAGTTAAGGTATATCGATAAAATTATAAAAGAGTATAAAGGAAGTGAAATTGCTCTAAAAGCTCTTGTAAAGAAAGCAAAAATTTTAAGAAAATTAAAAAAATATGATGAAATATTAAAAATGGAAAATAAGTTAAAAAGTTTAAGTGAAAATATTTTCCCAGATAAGAATAAATTTTTACAAGAAGTTAAAAAAGAGTATTTAATTATGCTTTTAGAGAAAAATGAGTGTTTCAAAGCGGTTAAATTAATAGAAGAATATCATATCTCAATAGATAAAAAATATGATGATAAAATTTATGAATGTGCTATGAGAGCAATGGATTATAAATTAGCATCAATTGTATGTAATAAATATTTAACTTCTCCTGATGATAGAGTGTTTATAAAATGGATGAAGCGCAAAATTGAAGCACTTTGGAAAATGGGAGATTATAAAAATTTAGTAATTGCTATAGATGATTTATGCAGTGTTTATAAAAATTGCCATAAATACAAATTGTATAAATTTTTTGCATTATGGAATTTAGGAGAATATAAAAAAGCTTTAGAAGTTGCTAAATCTTTTAAAATTAAAGATATCAAAAATGCAGATGCTTATATTAAGATAGTAAAATGGGCTTTAGGTAATAAAAATTATCTTTTAGCAGCTACATTTGCTAAAAAAATTATTGATTTGCAAAATGAGTTTAGAGTTTATCCATATTCTCCTTTTGTAGAGTTTATTTATGCAAAATATTCTAAAAATAAAAAAGAAGCTATAAAAATCTTAAAAGAGCTTTTAAATAGGGTTAGAGGAGAAGATAAAGCAAGAGCTTTATTTATGCTTGCAAATTTAACACATAATAAAAAATATATTGATGAATGCTTAAAAGTTAAAGATTCTAAACTTTGGAGAGGTTTATGTAAAGATGCTTTAGATTTGTTTTAATATAATTTCCTCTAATTGTTCAAGAGGTGCTTTTATAGTAGTAAATTGAGTTTTATTAAATGTTTGTTGTCTTTTAGCAAGGCGTGCGGTATTTGTTACTATCTTTTCAAATAATTCATTTTTATTGTATTTTCCATCAAAATAATCAAGAACCTCTCTAATTCCTATAGCTTTTAGAGCAGGTAATCTTCTATCTTTATATTTTGCTTCAATATATCCTACTTCATCAATTAATCCCATTTCAAACATTTTTTTGGTGCGTTTAATTATTCTTTTTCTTAAAGTGTTTCTATCTACATCAATTTCATATATAGGAATTTTGGGCAAAATTGGTTTTGGAGGATTTTTTTTAAAGTATTCAGTTGGAGATAAATTTGTTGCAAGATAAATTTCAGCGCCTTTAGTTATTCGATAAGTATCATTTGGTGAAATTTTTGATGCAAATAAAGAGTCAATTTTTTGTAGTTGCTCATAATTAAATTTTTTAGCTTCTTTTTTTATCTTTTCACAAATTTTTGGCATAGGTGATATTCCATCAATCATAGCTTTTAAATAAAAGCTGGTTCCTCCTACTATAATAATATTTTTATGAGGTATTTTTTTATAAATTTCAATAAATTTTGTTACATCAAATTTTTCATTTGGATAAATTTCATCTACTCCATAATGTTTTACTTCTTTTAGCTCTTCTTTAGAAGGTTTTGCTGATGCTATGTCTATTTCTTTATAGATACTTAAACTATCAAGTGAGAGTATTTCATAATTTAATTTTTTAGCTAAATTAATTGCTAAATTGCTTTTACCACTAGCAGTTGGACCTATGATGGCAAACAAATTTTTCCTTTTTTGTTACAATTATACTAAAATAGGAGGTTGGATGAAAAAATACTTAGAGCTTGTTAAATTTTCTCATACAATATTTAGTATACCTTTTATTTTAATAGCTATGATTGTTGCAGCTAATGGCTGGTTTGGATGGAAATTGTTTTTACTTGGCATTTTAGCAGCTGTTAGTGCAAGAAACTTTGCAATGGCAGTAAATAGACTTGTAGATAAAGATATAGATGCTAAAAATCCAAGAACTCAAGATAGAGTGAGTGTAACTGGAGAGGTTAGTGAAAATGAGATAAAACTATTTATTTTAGCAAATGCTTTGATTTTTATAGGAAGCTCATATTTAATTAATGATTTAGCATTTAAATTGAGTATACCTATTTTGATTATTTTAGCTGCATACTCTTATTTTAAAAGATTTAGTGAATTTGCTCATTTAATATTAGGGTTATCTTTAGGGCTTGCTCCTATAGCAGGAGCGATTGCTGTTAGCAACTCAATTCCTTGCTGGAGTATTTTTTTAGCATTTGGAGTTATGTTTTGGGTAGCTGGATTTGATATATTGTATTCAATTCAAGATATGGAGTTTGATAAAAAAGAAGGTCTTTATTCGATTCCTTCAAGAATTGGAATTGAAGGAGCGCTTTTTATTTCTAAAATGTTTCATTTTTTAGCTGTAGTTTTTTGGGCTTTATTTGTAGCTTATGCAAGATTAGGGTTTTTCGCATGGCTTGGGGTAGTTATTGCAGCAGTTATGCTCTATTATGAGCAAAAATTAGTTAGCAAGGATTTTAGAAACATTCCAAAAGCGTTTTTTGATATAAATGGATATCTTGGAATTATATTTTTGATTTTAATTATTATAGATAGGATGATAAAATGAGGTTTGTAAGTGCTTATGTGCCTATTGAATTTGAAGAGTTAAATGAGAGATTAAAAGAAGAGTTTGATAAGCTTGGAAGTGAGAGTGATGACCCTATTGGGCAGTATATAAAACTTGCAAAAGCAAGAGGAGAGACAAAAGAGACTGACCCGGTATTGTTAGAGTTATTAGTAGCGCTTCATAGAAAAGTAGATGAATTGAGTGCATATATAAAAAATCAAAAAAAAGAATTTATTCCTCTTAAATATAAAAGCGAGACAGATGGGCTTAACTTTGATTATTTTAAAATAAAAGATAATTTGTTAAAAAAAGGGGTTAAATATTATGGAAGATTTGATTTGCCAGTATTTCCTGAGAGAAAAGTGCCGGTAATTTTTGAAGGAGTTAGCGAAAATATTGGTAAAATTATACATATGCATGATAGAGATATTAAAGATTATAATTCATTCATTACAGCAAGAGAGAGAGCAATTATTAGGGAGATGAAATCAAAAAATGAGTAGAGAAATTGTTATTATAATATTTTTAGGGCTTAGCTTTTTTATGTTTTTGCTTTTTTTATATGTTATAAAACGAGATAAAATAATTGAAAAAAAATTTAAAGCTTTTGAAATTGCTTTAGAGGATTTATTAAAAGAGATATACGAGTTAAAAAAAGAAAAAGATAAGCTTGATAAAATTGAAAGAATTATAGAGTCAATTGTAGATGATGTAAGAGCGATTGAGCAAAAAAATCTTAAGATTATTGAAAAGTTAAAAGAAGAAATAGAAGAGATTAAGGTAAAATCGAAAAAAAATAATTTTCCTCAAATTAATAGCTTAATAAATAAAAATGATGAAGAAAAAATAGTGAGCTTGTATAAAAATGGGTATTCAATTGAGGAAATTTCAAGAGAGCTTAGAATTCCAGCAGGGGAGATAGAGTTGATTTTGAAATTCTCTTCTTTAGCTTAAAGTTTGCTTAAATTAAGGTTTTTTTAAGGTTTGTAGACTAAAATTCTACACCTAAAAAATTCACAAAAGGTGTGATAATGAAATTTACTAAATCAATAAAACCTGAAGAGGTTAAAAGAGATTGGATTTTAATAGATGCAAAAGATAAAACTTTTGGTAGAGTTATTACAGAAATAGCTACTCTTCTTAGAGGAAAACATAAACCATACTATACTCCGCATGTAGATTGTGGTGATTATGTTGTTGTAATTAATGCTGATAAAGTTAAATTTTCAAAAGCTAGTAAGCTTAATGAAAAATATTATAAACATACAGGATATTTTGGTCATGTAAAAGAAGAAACTGTTGAAAAACTTTTAAAAACAAATCCTGAGAAACTTTTTAAACTTGCAACAAGAGGAATGCTTCCAAAAACTAAACTTGGAAGAAAAATGCTTAAAAAATTAAAAGTTTATGCTGGTGAAAATCATCCACACACAGCTCAAATAAAGGGTAATAAATGAAAATGCACGGAAGAATTTATGCAACTGGTAAAAGAAAAGAGGCTGTAGCTAAAGTTTGGCTAAAAAGTGGTAGTGGTAATATCATAGTTAATGGTAAACCTTTAGAAGAGTTTCTTGGAGGAAGAGAAGCGCTTAAACTTAGAGTAAAATGGCCTTTAATGCTTACTAAACAAGAAGGTAATTTTGATATTGAAGTAAAAGTGCTTGGCGGTGGTTTTGCAGCTCAAGCTGATGCTATTAAACATGGTATTTCAAAAGCACTTGTAGAATATGCGCCTGAGTTTAGAAGCATCTTAAAACCAGCTGGACTTCTTACAAGAGACGCAAGAGAAGTTGAGAGAAAAAAATACGGGAAAAAGAAAGCAAGAAAATCTCCTCAATTTTCAAAAAGATAATTTTTTTCTCCTTTTTTTAAAAGGATGTTTTATGAAAAGAGCTTTATTTTTTATAATTATTGCTTTTTTTGCAGGTTGTAGTGCAGTTGGAGAGAGTGCAAAGAAAGTAAGAGATTTTTCTAAATGCTATATTAATAAAATCCCTGCTCCATTTTGGGTATGTTATCAATCAAGTTTTATGAGTGTAGGTAAAGTTTATACAAAAACACCTTCTAGGCTAAAACAAGAAGAGGCTTATTCAGTTGCTGTAAATGATTTAATACACAAACTTCAAAATAAAACTGCTATGTTACTTCAAAAAGCAAATATTCATGATAAAAAGATTTTAGAGGATATTAAAAATTTTGTAATAATTAATGCAATTGAAGGCAATACCTGGTTTGATAAGAAAAATCATATTTTATATGTAGAAGCTAGTATTGATAAGGATGAATTTAAAAAATTTTTAAAAGAGAAATTAAACATAAAAGATTTTGAAAAACTCTATAATGAAACCTTTTGATTTTGTAATAGTTGGTGGTGGAATTGCAGGAGTTATAACTTCGTATTTTCTACAAGAATATAAAACTTTAGTTATAGATAAAAAAGGGATTTTAGAGGGTGCAAGTAAAGCTGCTGGGGCTTTTTTGTTCCCTAAAATTTCCACAAAATCTTCTTATACTGAGTTTATAAATTTAGCTATTTTAGAAGCATTTAAATTTTATGAAAATATAGGTATTGATACTCATAAAAAAGGTGTTTTAATACTTCCAAGAGATGAAAAAGATATAGAAAAATTTAAAGAATATGAAAAGTATATTACTCTTCCTTTTGAAAAAAGAGAAAATGGATTTTTTTTTAGAGATGGCGGATTTATAGAAGTAGATGAGGTTAGAGAAAAAATAAAAGTGCCTTTTTTAAAAGAAGAAGTTGTGAGTATTAAAAGAGAGAATAATTTATGGAAAATTAATGATTTGTATGCAAAAAATATAATACTTGCAAGTGGATATGAAAAAGTTTTAGAAATTCCTTATATCAATATTAGAGGTATTTGGGGAGAGAGAATAGAAATTAGTGGAGAGTGGGAAGGAGATTTAGATATTTTTTATCACAAAAAATGCTCTATTGCAAAGATAAAAGATAGATTAAGAATAGGAGCTACTCATAAAAGAGATTGTTTAGGATGCAGGGAAAATGAAAAAGAAGCAATAGAGCTTATACAAAAAGCAAAAGAGGTAATTGATATCAAAAAATATAAAATTGAAGATATAAAAGGCGGATATAGAGCTGGAAGTGTTGATTATTTCCCAGTTGTAGGAAAAATAATTGATGTTGATGCTACTTTATCTTTGCATCCTCAGATTGTAAAAGGTGAGATTCCAAAAAAAGTTAAATATATTGAGGGTCTTTATATCATAAATGGTATGGGGGCTAGAGGTTTTTCAAATGCCTATCTTTGTGGTAAAATGTTAAAAAATCACATAAAAAATAATGCAAATTTAGGTAAAATTGATACTACTAGACTTTTCATAAAATGGGCAAGGAAAGAGGGTGAAAAATATCTTAAAGGAAAAAAATGTTAAAGGTTGATAGAGTTACTAAAAAATTTGGCGGAGTTGTTGCTATAAAAGATGTTAGTTTTGAAGTAAAACCGCTTGAAATTTTTGCGCTTGTTGGTCCAAATGGTGCGGGAAAAACTACTCTTTTTAATATTATTACAGGAGTTATTAAGCCAACTAGTGGGAAAGTGTATTTTAAAGGAGAAGATATTACAGGTCTTAGCCCTGTAAAAATTGTAAGAAAAGGTATTGCAAGGACATTTCAAAACATTAGGCTTTTTAATAGTATGAGTGTGTTAGAAAATGTGTTAATAGGGTTTGAAAAATCATATGAGTATAACTATTTTGAAGCTATGTTTAGATTTCCAAGATTTTTTAAGCAAGAGAGAATACACAAAGAAAAAGCATTTGAGATATTAAGATACTTAGGTATAGAAAAGTATGCAGATTATAATGCAAAATCTTTAAGTTATGGTAATCAAAGAAAAGTAGAAATTGCAAGAGCGCTTGCCACTGAGCCAGATTTATTGCTTTTAGATGAGCCAGCTGCTGGGATGAATCCAAAAGAGACAGATGAGCTTGCTGATACGGTTTTTAGATTAAGAGAAGAGAAAGAAAAGACTATTCTTTTTATAGAGCATGATATGAAATTTGTTCAAAAAATTGCAGATAGAGTTTTAGTGCTTGATTATGGAGAAGTTATTTTTGAAGGAAAACCTGCTGATATGATGAAAAATGAGAGAGTTATAAAAGCATATTTAGGAGATATCGATGTTGAAGGTTAGAAATTTAAAAGTAAAATATGGAGTAATTGAGGCTGTAAGAGGAATTAGTTTTGATGTAAAAGCAAAAGAGATTGTAACAATTATTGGAGCAAATGGTGCTGGTAAAACTTCAACATTAAATGCAATTTTTAACTTAGTAAAAAAAGAAGGGGAAGTTAAATTTGTAGAAGCGGATATCTCTGATTTGCCAACTCATTTGATTGTAAGAAGAGGGATGGCTCTTGTGCCTGAGGGTAGAAGAATTTTTATTAATTTAACGGTTGAAGAGAATTTAAGAATTGGAGCTTATATAAACGATGAAAATTATGAAAAATTAAGAGATGAAATGTATGAGCTTTTCCCAAGACTTAAACAAAAAAGAAATACTTATGGAGGAAACCTTAGCGGTGGTGAGCAACAAATGCTAGCAATTGCAAGGGCTTTAATGAGTGAGCCTAAAATGCTTGTACTTGATGAGCCATCTTTGGGTCTTGCACCAAAAATTGTAAAAGAAGTTTTTGAGATTTTAGTAAAGTTAAATCAAGAAGATGATGTAACTATTCTACTTGTAGAGCAAAACGCAGCTGCAGCGCTGAAGATTGCAAATAGAGGATATGTAATGGAAAATGGAAAAATTGTATTAGAAGATGATGCAAAAGCACTTTTAAAAAGTGAAGAGATTAAGAAAAAATATTTGGGAATTGATTAATATTTTCCTAAAATTTCTCCTATTTTTTTTCTCATCCATTTGCCCATTTTCATATTATGATATGCCCAAGAGAGATATTGGATATCAATCTCAGCTACATCTTCAATTAGCATTCCTTTATATTTTCCTATTTTAAATCTAAATTCTGGCTCAGTTTCTAAATTATTTAAAAAATGCTCAATTGAATATCTTACATCTGGGTCTAAGTCAGTTAAGCTTAGCA
Organism: Nautiliaceae bacterium; assembly: GCA_027011225.1. Taxonomy (GTDB): domain Bacteria; phylum Campylobacterota; class Campylobacteria; order Campylobacterales; family Nautiliaceae; genus JALTBU01. The sequence goes on from JALVAK010000008.1 coordinate 84,914, forward strand.
TATATTCAATATAGTCTGGGTCTTTTATTAAAATATCTTCAATTTTTTCAAATTTATATTTTCCTTGATAAAATTTTGTATGAAGGACAGGTTTTTTAGTAAGCTCTATTAAATTATTTATATCGCTTTCTAAGTTTTCTAGAATGTATTTAAATAACAAATATAAAACTACTACATCTCCTAGTGCATCATGTGCATTTATTTCAATGTTGTATTTTTTGCATATTTCATCTTCTTTTTTATAAAGCCCTAGAGCATATCTATTATATTGAAGGGAGAATTTTCCATCTGGTATTAGATGTTTTAGTATTCTAAATGTATCAATTAATTTTAAATGAGGGTTAAAATCTTCTTTTCTTAGCATATCTAAATCAAACTTTGCATTATGAATAACTATTAAATTATCAGGAGAGTTTAGCTCTTTTAGTCTTTTATAAGCTTTTGTAAATTTTAGTTTTGGTTTATCCTCTACCATTTCTGGAGTTATATGATGTACCGCCATTGCTTCATAACTGATATCAACCGGAGGTTTTGCTAATTCATTATGTATCTCTTCAATTTCTAGATTTTCATTTAATACAAGGTAGCTTAATTGGCATATTCTATCTTCTTCTTTACTTCCTGTAGTTTCGGTATCAAGAATTATTATTTTCATTTTTTTCCTTAATAAATGGAATTTTTATAATATATTTATCATTTTCATTTAAAATCTCAAAATATTTTGAATTTATTTTTTTATTTGGGTGGCATTTTATAATAATTTCAATAATTGGATATTTCTTTTTATCAACTTTTAGATATTCGCCTACTTTAAGATGAGTGTGTATTTCTACTTTTGATTGTTTTTCAAAGATTTCAAGTAATATATGTAAAAGCTCTTTTTTGTTTATATATACTTCACTAAAAGACAAATCAGGATATATTTTAAATTTAGTATTCTTTTGTTTTAAGCTTATGTATTCAATTGCAAAATTAATTAATTTTAGTATATCTGTTTTTTCTAAATTATCAATAGTGATATGATTTTTCTCAGTATTTATAAATAATCTAATCCCAATTAAATTATCATCTTTATAGCCAATTGAGTAGCCTTTAAAATTAAAATCTAAAAATTTAATTTCTTTAAAAATTGTAGTTATTCCTTTGTCTTTTGGGGCATTATTTAAAGTAAAATTAAAAATATCTTTTACATTCACATAAGAGAGAAACATCTCTGCTTCTTGGTTGCAATATTTTACATTTCCTTTACTATCAAAAAATATGACGGGATTAATATCATATTCTATAAAAAATTCAAACATTAAGACCTTTCATTTTTTTTGTTAGGGTTACTCTATTTATTTTTAGCGCTTCTGATATTTTTAGTTTACTTTTGTATTTTTTTCTCATAGCTTTAAATAATGTCTTTTCAAAATCTTTTATCTCTTCTTCATAGGTTGAGTGATTTTTAAGATAATAATTTTCTAGCTCTTTTAAGATAGCATCTTTATCATTTGCAAACAATAAATTTTTATAAACTTGTCTTTTTAATGAGTTTAGATTTTCACTAATATCAGGGTTTTTTATAGTTATATTTTCATATATTTTTAATTCATTTTGTGCTTGATTTATGAAGTGTTTGATAAACTCTTCTATATCTTGAGGATGCTCTTTTAGAGGTTTTAATTCGATATCTAAATCAAAGTATTTATCAAATATTGTTTTATCAAGAGGTTTTGAGCCGGTTGCAATTAAAAGAGAATATTTACTTGGAAAAGAGTTTAATTTATCAAAATCTTCAATAATTACTGGATTGATAGTTGAAATTTGAGGATTAATTATAGCATTAGGTGCTATATATTTAGCTAAGAAAGTTTTTCCAACTCCTCTTTCTCCCCATATATAAACATTAAGATTTAATTCTCTTGCCATGTCTGCAATATTTTTGATTTTTTGAAGGTATTCAGATTTTGCTAAAAACATTTACACCTTTTTTGGATAGATTATAACATAATTTAGGGAGAAAGATTAAAGATTGATAGCTCTTTCTCCATGGATTGCTTCATCAAGACCTTCTGTTTCAGTGTCTTCATCTACTCTTGCTCCGCCAGTAATTAATGAAGCAATAAAATATACAATTGCTGTACCAATAGCAGTATAAAGTCCCACTATTACTACACTCTCAAGTTGTACTAAAAATTGCGCAAATCTATCACCACTCTCTTTTAGAGGACCATCCCATAATAAATCATTATCTTTCACTGCTAAAAATGCTACAGCAAGTGCTCCAAAAAGCCCTGCTAAGAAGTGTACTCCAAATGCATCAAGTGCATCATCATATCCAAGTTTTTTCTTAAGCCAAACTACTCCCCAAAATGCTATAATGCTTGAGCCAAGCCCAATGATAATTGCTCCAACCATATCAACAAATCCAGCTGCTGGAGTAATTCCAACAAGTCCAGCGACTATTCCAGATGCAAGACCAAGTAAAGTCATTTTCTTATAAACCATATACTCAAGTAAAATCCAAGTAATTGCCGCAACTGCTGGCGCAAAAGCTGTAGTTAAGAGTGCAAGTCCAGCAATATTATTTGCTCCAAAAGCACTACCTGCGTTAAATCCAAACCATCCAAACCATAAAATAGCTGCTCCAAGACTTGTTAGCATTACGCTCATTGGTTTGAATGCAACTTTGCCATATCCTTTTCTTTTGCCAAGTAGGATTGCTAAAATAAGACCAGCCAAACCTCCATTCATATGAACAACTGTACCACCTGCAAAGTCAAGTGCCCCTGCATCAAAAAGTAAAGCTCCATCTCCTCCCCATACCATATGAGCAATAGGAGCATATACTAAAATTACCCAGATAAATGCAAAAATTAACCAAGTTGAGTATTTCATTCTCTCAATTACACTACCTGATGCAATTGCTATAGTAATAGCTGCAAACATTCCTTGAAATGCTACAAATACGTAAGCTGGGTATGTACCACTTAAATCTTTCCAACTAATTCCATTTAATAATATGTGTTGTAATCCTCCAATAAATTTTTGCAAACTTCCGCCATTTCCAAATGCAAGAGAGTATCCAGCAATTATCCAAGCAGTAAATCCAACAACAAAAGCTCCAACTACCATTGCAGTAGTATTAAGTGCATTTTTACTTCTTGTCATACCTGCATAAAAAAGTGCAAGTCCAGCAGGTGTCATAAAAAGCACTAATGCAGTAGAAGTTAACATCCATGCAGTATCACCAGTATCTAGCTTATCTGCAAATGCTAAGCTTGCTAAACCTAATAAACTTAGTATTTTAAACAGCATCTTTACCCCTTTCGCCAGTTCTAATTCTTATTGCATCTTCTACAGGTAAAATAAAAATTTTACCATCACCAATTTTTCCAGTTCTTGCATGCTCTAAGATTGTATTAATTGTAATATCTACATATTCATCATTTACAAAAATTTCAAGCTTTACTTTTGGCAAGAAATCAACCACATACTCAGCTCCTCTATAAAGCTCTGTGTGTCCTTGTTGTCTTCCATGACCTTTAACTTCACTAACTGTAATACCGGTAATTCCAGCTTCAACTAATGCTTCTTTAACTTCATCAAGTTTAAATGGTTTTATTATTGCTTCAATTTTTTTCATGTATCCTCCTTGTTATTGTTGTTGCAATTGTAACTTAAAATGTAGTAAGAGTTTATTTAAAAATTGATTAAAAATTAATCATTTTATGTTTATTGTTAATTCAATAAAGATGTAATTTATCCTTTTTTGACTTTTTTATTTAGCTTTGATAAAATGAAATAAAAAAAGGAGATGCTATGCTTGAGCCAAAAAGAACAGATGTAGATTTAAATAGTGAAGAGTTTAAAAAAGAAGAAGAAAAAACTAAAAAATTTGTTGAAAAAGTTGCAAAGCAATTTAATTGGTGTATAAATCCAAATAAAGAAGTATATGATGCAATTGTAATGGGTCTTACAAGAAATAAATTAATGTATGGTAAAAGATATTGCCCTTGTTTTATTCCAATGGGTGATAAAGATGATAGAATTTGCCCTTGCAAACCTGCAATTGAGCATGAGGTAGCTGAGGGATGTTGTCATTGTGGGATTTTTTGTAACCCTGAGAAATGTAAAGAGATTGAAAAAGAATTAAAAGGTGCTTAATGAAAACAGTTGATATCAATTCCCCTGAATTTCAACAGGAATTTGTAAAAACAGAAAAATTTGCACATAAAGTATGTGAGCAGTTTGGCTGGACTTTTAATCCTGATAAAGAGGTAGTAGATAGAGTATTAAAAGGGCTTACAAATAATAAATTGCTTTATGGCAAAAGATTTTGTCCTTGTTTTGTAGTAGAAGAAAAAGATGGAAAATATGTAAGTAGCGATAATAGAATATGTCCTTGTAAACCAGCTATTGAAAAAGAGATTCCAGAAGATGGAGTTTGTCATTGTGGTATATTTTGCTCACCAGAGTATGCAAAAAATGCTAAAAATAAAGAAAAACATGAGCATAAAGAAATAGAAGGTTTAAGTGTAGCTGAGCTTGAGAAAATATTAGAAAAAGAACAAATTTTAGGTGAAGAGCTTGAAATTCTTTTAAAAGCTCGTGAAAAAGGGCTTGTTAATTTTAAACTTATTGATATAAGAGAGCCGTTTGAGCATCAAATGGCAAGAATTAAAGGGACAGATAAACTCTTACCAATTAGTAGAGTGCAATATGATTTAGATGAATGGATGAAACTTAAAGATGAAAGAATTATTATCTATTGCCATGTAGGAAGTAGAAGTGCGTATCTTCAAAGAGCTCTTCAGCAGCAGCTTGGGTTTGATAAGGTTGGTAACTTAACTTATGGAATTGCAAGTTATTATGGAGATATTGAGAGGGGATAATGACCTTTTTTTAGGTCTTTAAAAGCAAGATTTATTTGGTATAAAAGCGATGAAATGTTTTTTAATAAGATTATTGGTGCTGAGCTTATAAAGTAAAGGAGTAAAATGTTTATTTTAGGAATTCCTATAAAAAATGAAATATGTGTTCCTTCAAATGAGGCTGAGAAATTTGCTAAAGTATTTATAGATGAAGGAAAAGTTAAAAATATTGAATATGTTGATAATAGAGATGATTTAGTAGGAATGGTCCATTTTTTTATAACCCCAAAAGAAGAATATGTATTTGATTTTTTAGAAGCTGGAGCTGAGCCACTTATGACACCTAGAGGGGAGATGAATATAGCTGAGATAGTTGAAGCATTTTTATTTAGAGAGCTTTACTCTTATGGAAGTATTTAGGAGAATTAATAATGGAGAGTGTGATAAACATCATAAAAAGTATAAATGATGAAGAGAATTTAAATATTGCTACTACTAATCTAAAACTTTTTGAAAACACTCCTTATAATATTGAAAAAATTGAAGGAGATTTTAATTATAAAAGATTTTTTCATTTTATTGTAATTGATAGAGATGAAGATATAAAAAGATTATTTAGAGCACTTAGAAATGGAGGGTATTTAATTACTAAAATTCATTATGATGAAAATTTATTAAATGATATAGGTTTTAGTGCAATCTCAAAAATAGATGAATGGCAAATTATAAAAAAAGTTCATTCTTGGAATGATTTTTAAAGGAAGTAAATGAATTTAGAAAAAGCTTATGAGGTTGTTAGAAAAAGAGATGAGAGAATTAATAGTTATTTTAAAAAATGTCCTGATGAATTAAGAGCGTTATTTGAAGAAATTTTAAAAACTTTAAATTTAGAGGTAAATGAAGATAATCTTTTAGCACTTAAAAAAAGATTTTTTCATTTAAGAGAAGATGCTATTATGAATTTATTAAGAAAGGGTAATTTCTCTGAGAATGATATAAAAGAGATTCAACTGGATTTGTACGAGCTTACAAAAAACTTTTGGCTTAAAGAGCATGAAAAATTAATAGAGGAGCTTTGTTTATATGTAGGAGGTTTTTATTGTGAGCTCATTAGAGGCATTCATAAAATAGGAATTGCTTTTAGCAAATGGCAACCTCATTGGGTAAAGCATATAATTTATACTGTTAATGAAAATCTATCACTTGAATTTGGTGGAGATGAAGCTAAGATTATGGCTTATTTATTGGAAAAAGATTTGCTTGATTTTTATGATGGGGAAGTTAGTGATAGATGTTATTCAGCATTAATTAAGACTGAGAGTGGATATATTAATAAATGCTATTATGATGTATTCACTCAAGAAGTTGAAGAGGCAGTTAGAGCAATTGATGAATTAATTGTTAATCTTGAAAAATTTGAAGATGAATATAAGATAGAGTGGATTTTATATTTAAATGCTATAAAAACAGCTTTACTTGAGAGGAATCCAAAAGAGGTTGTTAAAAAATGGGCAAATGTTGATAGAATTTGGATGGATATAAAATCACCTATTCAAGTAGGTCATCCGCTTGAATATTATGAAGATAAATTCCGTAAAGCTGTAGCGCTTGAGCTTGATGTAAGGATTAAAAACCCATACTTAAAAAGTGAAGTTAAAGATAATATTGTAAAAATGTATAAAAAATATTGTGATAATAAAAAACTTCTTGAATTTGCTCTAAATAATATTGAAAAAACCCAAATTTATATCTCAACTCCAGCTACATTTTATGGCGCTGAATTTAATGGACTTTTTTCAGCTCAGGTTGTACCAAATGATGAAAAAGTATCTTTAGAAAAAGGCAAAAAAATATTTGCTTTTGTAGATAAAGTTTATGAAGATATAAAAGCTAGACCAAAAATGTCTTTAGCTTATGAAATATTTGGTAAAAATTTTATGGATAAGTTTTATTCTGAGCTTGAAGATAAAGAAAAATTTATAAAAATATATGATATTACTACTATTGGGCATGAATTTGGGCACATTTTGTGGGTAGATATTGATACTGAGAGTAAAATGAATATTTCAGGTATGTTTAAAAATGTAGAAGAGTTTAAAGCTACAACGGGCGGACTTATGGCGTTTTTTGAAAATGAAGAAGCTGATTTAGTAGAAGCTATTTTAGATGATACAATAAAAAGAGCAGTTGGGCTTATTTCTTGGATGGAAGTTGATGAGGTACTTCCATATTACATTGAAGGGCTTATTCATCTAACAGGGCTATTTGAAAATGAAGTAATAAGTTTTAACGGCAAAAGTCTTGAATATGATTATTCAAATTATGAAAAACTAAAAAACTGGTATAAAAATACATATCTTGATTTGGCAAAAACATATGAAGAAAAAAAAGATGCTAAAATTTTTCTTGATAAGTTTATTTATAAAGATAAAAATTTTTATCCTTTAAATAAAAAAGCAGATGAATTTGTAAGATATTATTATCAAAGATATAAACAAATTGGAGACAAAATTTACAAAGGATAAATGATGAAATTAGATTTAAGTGTAGAAAATATTAAAAAATTAAATGAAAAATGTAAAAATCAAGATGAAGATTTGTATATGTTTTTAAAAAAAGAGTTTCCTAATATGGATATTGAAGATAGACTTAAATATCTTGCAACTATACTTAATGACCATTTTGAAGATTATGAATTTGATGAGAATGCACCTCGTCATAAGGACGAGGGATACTCGATAGTGAAGTTTTGGCCTAAAAAGGATTAATTATCATAAGCTCCTTTTTTAGCCAAGAATCCTAGGTACATTAATACTATACCATCCATCAAGAAGCTCACACCTACAATAATTCCAACTGTAAATGGTGCAGTAAATGGCCAACCAATTATCATAATAATACCTAAAATAAAACTTAAAATACCATTAAGTAATGCTATCCACCAACCTTTTAGTGGTTTTAAATCAAGTGCCATTTGAAATGATGCAAATGCATCAATAAAAAAGTATGCTGCAAAAAGAATTGCTACTGCTGCAATACCACTTGCTGGCCAAATTAAAAGTAAAATACCTGTAATTAAAAGTAAAATTACTTTAAACCATGCACCTGCACTTTTTTGGTGAGCTTTAAATGTAATGTAAGCTTGCACCAAACCTGATGCTATAAATAATGCACCTAGGAAAATAACAAATGCCAAACTTCCTGCTACTGGATGTAAAATAGCTAAAAATCCAGCAACTGCCATTAAAAATCCACTAATGATTGAAAGAGTGCTAAACTCTTTTATTTTTTCTTTGTCAATTGTGTTTGTAATAAACATTTTCGCCCCCTTAAAAGTTTTTGACAAAGAAATTATAACTCTTTTTATTTTAATTTGTCAAGTAGCTTGAGTGAAGATAACTAAAATTTTTTAAAAAAGAGGAAAAATTATTCCTCATCTATTGGTAGATTATCAGTTGGTAGCTCTTTTATAAACCATGGAAGCCCATTTTTGTTTAGCTCATACATAAATGGACGAGCTTTAAATTCTTCCATATTTTTAACTCCTGGCTCAAACCAAGTTTTAGTAGCTATCATCTTAGCTCCAATCATTGCCGGAACTCCTGTAGTATAGCTTACACATTGAGCGCCAACTTCTCTAAAAGCGCATTGATGGTCGCAAATATTGTAGATATAATATCTTTTTTTCTTGCCATTTTTATATCCTGTTACTACTACGCCTATGTGAGTTTGTCCTTTTGTTCTAGGTCCTAGACTTGCTGGGTCTGGGAGGACTTTTTTTAAGAATTCCATAGGAGAGATTTTACACCCTTCACATACCTCAATTGGCTCAATGCTTGTCATTCCTACATTTTGTAAAGCTCTTAAATGCCATAAATATTTATCAGAAAAAGTCATAAAAAATCTAGCTCTTTTTATACTAGGGAAATTTTTAGTAAGACTCTCAAGCTCTTCGTGATAAAGTAGGTAACTTGGATATTTTCCAACTCCTGGATATTCCCAATCAAATTTAACACTCATTGGCTCAATCTCTTTCCACTCTCCATTTTCATAGTATTTGCCTTTTTGAGTAATTTCACGAATATTTATCTCAGGATTAAAGTTTGTAGCAAAAGGGTATCCGTGGTCTCCTGCGTTGCAGTCTAATATATCAAGTGTTTCTATTTCATCTAGAAGCTCTTGAGCTGCAAAAGCTGTAAATACATTCGTAACTCCTGGGTCAAATCCACTACCAAGCAAAGCCATAAGACCTGCTTTTTTGAAATCTTCATCTTTTGCCCATTGCTCTTTATACTCAAACTTAGCCTCATCTGGATGCTCATAATTTGCTGTATCTACATAATGAGCTTTAGCTTTTAAACAAGCATCCATAATAGCTAAATCTTGGTAAGGAAGTGCTACGTTTAAAACAATTTCACTATTTGTATCTTTGATAAGTTTAGCCGTAGCATCTACATCCATAGCATCAATCTGAGCAGTTTTAACATCAACTCCTAGTCT
>JALVAK010000009.1 GCA_027011225.1 Nautiliaceae bacterium
TGGTGCGGCGGGGGGGACTCGAACCCCCACGGGCTTACGCCCACAAGACCCTCAATCTTGCGCGTCTACCAGTTCCGCCACCGCCGCAAGTGATGAAATTTTAGCAAAAATATACAAAAAAATAAAGCTTTTATTCTTTTAATTTTCCTCTTAATATTTTAATTTCATCCTGCAATTCAGGGATATTAATCTCAATAAAATTCAAAATTCTATTTACTACGTTAATAGTGCCTTTAGATTCCTTTATCTCATCAAGCTCTTTATCAATCCTCTCAAGCAATGCTAAAATAAAAGGTATATTTTTAATTTCCCTTTTAAGTTTAAATTCAAGATTTGGATAAGATTCATCATAAATATATGCATATTTTTCTTTTTGTTTATTTAACTCTTCCTTTTCAAAATCCACTACTTTATTTTTAATTAAAGAATATTCAATATAAGTTTTATTTTTAAAAAACGCTCTTTTTTGATATTCATCAAAAATTTTCTTTGCTTTTTCAATTGAATCAAAATCAAACTTTTCTACATCAAAAATCATTTTTTTTAAGATTACATCTTGGTAATCATTTGTTTGAATATTAAAATAAGGAATAGTATTTATTTTTTTTATCTCTTCAAATTGCTTTTTGTCAATAAGACCGATAATTTTATTATTTTCTAAAGTAAAAAACGGAGATATTTTATTTAGCAAAAACCCTAAAATAAATCTCTTAATCTCTTCGTTATAATCTGCATTTATAATTATTAAATACCCATTATTTAAATTTTTAGCAATTTCTATAAAAGTCTTATATTTTAAATAATTATTATTAAAAAATTTCTCATCATCGCTAACTTCTAATTTATTAATAGCATCAAGGAGTCTTTTTTTAAAATCATTTTTTATACTTTTATCTACTCTGCATTGCTTAAAAAGATTTAATATTTCACTCTTTGCTTTAGCATTATTTTTTGATACTTCAGCAAGTTTATTTTCAAGCTCTTTAATTCTATTTAAAAGAATATTAATCATTTTCTACCTTTAAAAGCTCTTTTGCATACTCTATTGCTTTTGCAGATTTTTCTTTTCCGCCTATAATTCTTGCAATTTCTTCTATTCTTTCGTTTTTGCTAAGCTCTTTTACAAAAGATTTATTATCTTTTTTATTTACCAAAAAATGTTTATCAGCAAGACTTGCAAGCTGTGGTTGATGAGAAATAGCAAAAATTTGATATTTTTTACTAAGAAGTTTTAATACTTCTGCTACACTCATTGACTCTTCACCACTTAAATTAGCATCAATCTCATCTAAAAACAAAGACTTTTCTTCATTAGTATATTCTAATTTTGCTGCTAGCATTGCTACTCTTAATCTATTAAACTCTCCAGTTGATATTGTATTAATATCTATATCATTTACAATAATTTCTGCTTTATCTCTTCCAAGTTTATTAAACTCACTCAATTCTATCTCTATTTTAGCTTCTGGCATATAAAGCTTTTTTAAGAAATAATTTAACTTATCAATAAAATGTTTTGAAGATTCAACTCTTTTTTGATGGATATATTCGCTAAGCTCTAATAATTTAGTTTCGATATCTTTTAATTCTTTTTGAATATTTTCTTTTTCAAATGATAAATTTTGAAGCTTAAAAAGCTCTTCTTCTTTTTCTTTAGCATATTCTATTGCTTCTTTTATTGAGCCAAATTTTCTAATTAATTCTTGAAGCTTAGATAATCTATCAAGCACTTCTTCAATATCTACACTTTCTAAAAACTCTGCTTTTTCATTTGCTTTATCTAGTGCAACTCTTAATTCATTCATAGCAGTTGAAAAAAATTCACTATCTTCTTCTATCATATCTAAAAACTCATACACCCTATTTTCAAATTCAAAAATTTGCTCTACTTCATAAGCTTTTTCTTTGATTTTTTCTATTTTTGAGAGGTCTTTTTTGATTTTCATAAGCTCTTCAAATTCATCTTCTTTTGGATTAATTGAATTAATCTTATCTATTTCGTATTTCAAAAACTCTATTCTATCTCTTGCACTTTTTTCTGCTTGAATTAAGTTTTTTAGCTCTTTTTGCTTTTCTATAAATTTTTCAAACAATTTTTTGTACTCTTCTAACTTAACATAATAATCTTTCTCTCCAATCATATTATCAAGAACACTTAAAATATTTTCGCTTTCAAATTCTTTTATTTCTCTTAAAGATAAATAATCAATAAATTCGTCTGCAATTTTTCTAATTATTTTTTTACTTACTGCTTGATTATTTATAAAGTATCTATTTTTATTCTTTTTTATTTGTCTAAAAATTATAACCTCATCATTTTCTAATCCATATTTTTCAAGATTAATATCTTGATTAACAATCGCTTCAGAAATTTTTGCATTCACATCAAAAAAACCAAAAATAGATAAAATCCCTCTCATCAAAACTGATTTACCAGCTCCACTTGGACCAGTAAATACAATAAGTCCTTTTGAAAACTCCATCTCAACTTCAGAAAATTCTAGCTCAACCTCTTCAAAAGTCACATACTCTTTAAGATATACTCTTTCAATCATTTACCCTCACCCCAATGCAGTTTTTCTCTTAATACTTCAAAATAATTTCTCTCTTTTCTATGAATCAAACGAGCAGGTTTTTTAGCTTTTTTTAATATAATTTTATCATCTAATGTATAAATTTCTTGTCCATCAAGTATGAGCTTTGCCATATCCTCTTTTATATTTACTTCTAAAATAAAGTTACTAGGAAGTACAAGTGGTCTTTGTGTGAGAGAATGTGGACAAATAGGAGTTAGTATAAAGCTCTCAGTTAAAGGATATACAACAGGTCCTCCAGCGCTTAGATTATACGCTGTAGAGCCAGTTGGAGTTGATATAATAAGTCCATCTCCTCTATATGTATTTAAAAAACTCTCATTAGTATCAACTTGTATATTTATCATTGATGATATTATATCTTTACTAACAACTACATCATTAAAAGCATATAATTTTTTATTTTTATATTCAATCTCAATTACCATTCTCTCATCAATCCTATAATTTCCTTTTAAAAAATCATCTAAAAAATCTTCTATATTATCTGGATTAATATCCGTTAAAAATCCCAAATTTCCCGCATTTATTCCAAGAATTGGCTTATCAAATTTATATGCTCTTCTAGCTACTGAAATCAAAGTGCCATCCCCTCCAAGAGCTACAATAAAATCTACTTTTTTGCACATCTGCTCAAAATCAATTCCAAGAAGTCCTATTGCTTTTGCGGAAATTGAATCAAGATAAACTTCTATTCCTTTTTTCTCAAAAATAGATTTAATTTTTAAAAAAGTATCTTTAATTTTTAAAGTATTTTTAGGCTTTAATACAAACCCTGCTTTCATTAATAGCCTTTTTAATAGAAATTATATCAAACTATAACTTTTTATTATAATTGGAAAAATATTTGCAATTAATAATTTTTTGCTATATAATAAACAAAAAGGAGATAAAATGAAAAAAGAAAAATCAATCGAGCTATTAAATAAAGCAGTATCGGAGGAATTAAGCGCAATTCATCAATATATGTATTTTCACTTTGTTTTAGACGATTTAGGATATGACCTATTAGCAAGTATTTTTAAAAAAACAGCAATTGAAGAGATGCTTCATACTGAAAAATTTGCTGAGAGAATTCTATTTTTAGGTGGTGATATAGAAATGAAACCAGCAAGAGAAATAGAGCATATAAAAGAGCCTCAAAAAATGCTAGAGTGGGCAATGAAAAGTGAAGAAGAAGCAATTGATATGTATAATGAATTTGCTATTCTTGCAAGCGAAGCGCGAGATTCTGGCACCAAACAAATATTTGAAGAGATTATTGCAGATGAAGAGAGACATTTTGATGTATTTGAAACTGAATATGAAAATCTCAAAAAATTTGGAGATAGATACTTAGCACAACAAGCAATGGAGAGAAGTAAAAAAGCAGGTAGTATAGGAGCTCAAAATGGCTAGATTAGTAAAATTTACACAAAATAAACCTTTAAAAATAGAAGGAAAAGATGAAGTCTATTTTATTTGTCAATGTGGTTTAAGTAAAAAGTTTCCTTTTTGCGATGGACATCATAAAAAAACAAAAGATGAAGAAGAAAATAAGGTGTATATTTACAATGAAGAGTGTAGAATTGAGATTTGATTTAAAAATTTAATTCTACTCTTCTCTGCTTTTTTAATAAATTTTTGCTTTTTTTTTAAGATATTTTTTTAT
>JALVAK010000010.1 GCA_027011225.1 Nautiliaceae bacterium
GTATTAGATATTATTGTATATGGTTTTTTATTAAAGTTAATTTTAGTATTATAAAAATTGATTTTGTTAAACACAATTTTTTTAGAAAAAGCTTCTTTTTTGTTTAAGTCAATATAAGGGGATTTGATAAGAGTGTTAAATCCTATAACATCTCCTATTAAATCAGATAAAAGTATTAGTTTTTTATTACCTTTTATTGCTTTATTATTTAAGTTGAAATATTTATGCATGATATGATTATCATTTAAATAAAAGTATATATTTGGTAGTTTTGAAATTATTAATTCATTGCTTGAAGCATTTATTTCATTATTTATTTTTACATTTTTAGAATGAATGAAAAAAGTATTGTCTGTTAAATTATAATTGAATGTTAAATTTTTTAGTTTTATTATATTTTTTTTGTATAAAATATTGGCTTTTTTAGTCTCACTTAATAAAGATTTATTTTTCAAGTCATATAATAAATTTAGTTTATATAACTTAAGCGCTTTAAAATATTTTGAGTTTGATGTGGTATATTTAGTGTTTAAATTTATTGTATTATTTTTTAATTTTCCTTTTATTTGTTTAGAGTTTATTGATAAGTTTTTGTTTTTTAGTTTAAATTTATCAATATAAAAATCAGTGTCATTATATGTAAAAAATGTGTTTATTTGCCCCTTTGCGAAAAAGTTTTTAAGCTCAATATTGTTATTTTTGTATGAGAATGAGAGATTTTTTGTTTTTATAGAGTAATAAAAGTAATTATCATCAGTTTTTATAGCAAGATATATAGGAGAGTTTTTGAAATGTGTTTTTATATTAAAAAAAATATATTTTTTATTGTAGTAAGAGATAATTTTTGTGTTTTTAAATATATAGTTTTTATATCTTAAATTAGGCAAATATATGATACTATAATTTTTATATATGTTAAATTCTCCATTTGCACTAAAAATAGAAGTGTTGATATAGAAATTATCTTTATTTAAAATAAATTTATTTACTAAAAGATTATTATTTTGATAAAGTTTATTTATTGTTATTTCTTGAAAAATAGGTAAAATTTTAGTTGCATAAAAAGATATTTGATGCAGCTTTAAAGCTTCTTTATTATATTTATTTGAAGTTGTAATTTTTAAATCATCGATTTTTAAAATTAATTTTTTATCAAGCTTTATAAATAGATGTTTAATATGAAATTTATTTAAATTTAAATCATAAAGGTGAATGCCTTTAAAAAGGGAAATAAAAATTATGAATAAAAAATATATACTAACAAAAATTATTGCTGCAATCGAAGTTTTGCTGGTATTGCTCATTTTTTTCCTTGTATATTTTACTCATCCTGTTAAAACTAAAAGAGTTATATATATTCCAAAAGGCAATACAAATTATACTATAAATGCCTTGCAAAAAAGAGGTATGGATATTACTAATTTTGATAAAATCATTATAAAATTAATGGGTTACCCTCAAGCTGGATGGGTTGATTTAAAAGGTACTTATTTTACAAAAGCAGATTTTTTATATAGATTAACTCATAATAAAGCGGCTCTTAGGGATATTGTAATCATTCCAGGAGAGACAAACTATTTTGTTTTTAGACAAATTGAAAAAAAATTAAAAATACCTAATTTTTATTGCAAGATTGATGAAGGATTTATAAAGCCAGATACATACAAATTGCCTATTGGAATGAAAAGAAGAGATGTTTGTAACTTTCTTTATAAAAAATCATTAAAATGGCATAAACAAATAGCTAAAAAATTTTTTGGAGTGTGGAACTATAAAGAGTATAAAAAATATCTAATAATTGCTTCAATTATTCAAAAAGAAGCAGCAAATACTAAAGAGATGAAATTAATTTCGGCTGTAATTTATAATAGACTTAAAAATAATATGAAACTTCAAATGGATGGTAGCTTAAATTATGGGAAATATTCTCATACTAAAATAACTCCACAAAGAATAAGAAGTGATAAAAGCTTTTATAATACTTATAAATATAAAGGTCTTCCAAAAGAGCCAATTTGTATAGTAAGTAAAGAGGCAATAATAGCTGCAATTTTCCCAGCAAAAGTTAAGTATTTATATTTTGTAAAATGTGGAAAACACCATCTTTTTGCCACTTCTTATAAAGCTCATATTAGAAATATAAAAAAATGTCGTTACATTAAGTAACAAATGATGTTATTGATTTTATAAAATTGTTACAATTTGTATAAAAGCTGATAAAATTTAAGAAAAAAAGGAGATTATATGAGTAAACCTACAATTGTATGGACAAAGATTGATGAGGCTCCATATTTAGCAACATTTAGTTTACTTCCAATTATGGAAGCTTTCACAAAAGATGGAGATATTAATTGGGAGCTAAGAGATATTTCACTTGCAGGAAGAATTATTGCAGAATTTTCTGATATGTTGCCTGAGCATTTAAGACAGCCAGATGAGCTTGCATATTTAGGAGAGCTTGTAAATAAGCCTGAAGCAAATGTAATTAAACTTCCTAACATTTCAGCTTCAGTAGTGCAACTTAAAAATGCTG
Source organism: Nautiliaceae bacterium (assembly GCA_027011225.1). Classification (GTDB taxonomy): domain Bacteria; phylum Campylobacterota; class Campylobacteria; order Campylobacterales; family Nautiliaceae; genus JALTBU01. Next base: position 2,534 of record JALVAK010000010.1, read on the forward strand.
TAAAAGAGCTTCAAAGCCAAGGATATCCTCTGCCAGATTATCCAGAAGAGCCAAAAACAGCAGAAGAAGAAAAAATTAAACTTAAATATTCAAAATGTATAGGCTCAAACGTTAACCCAGTTTTAAGACAAGGAAACTCAGATAGAAGACTTGCAAGACCTGTAAAAGATTATGCAAAAGCACATCCTCACAGAATGAGAGATGTAAAAGAGGGATGCAAATCTTTTGTAAATCATATGAATGAAAAAGATTTTTATCAACATGAGCAAAGCTATATTTCTCCAAAAAATCAAACTGTTAGTTTTGTATTTGAAGATTATGAAGGAAATAAAAAAGTATTAAAAGAGCTTCCTCTTGAAAAAAATGAAATCTTAAGTACTACTTTTCTTAATAGAAAAGCGCTTAGAGATTTTTATGAAAAAGCAATTGAAGCAGCAAAAGAAAAAGATATTTTATTTAGCTTACACTTAAAAGCTACAATGATGAAAGTTAGTGACCCTGTAATGTTTGGTGATGCGATTAGAGTTTATTACAAAGAGCTTTTTGATAAATTTGGAAAAGAATTAAAAGAAATTGGATTTAATCCAAATAATGGTTTATCTGATTTATATGCAAAACTTGATAGATTGCCAGAAGATAAACAAAAAGCAATTCTTGAAACTATTGAAGAGATTTATAAAAAACAACCAAGACTTTATATGGTAGATTCTGATAAAGGTATTACAAACCTTCATAAACCAAATGATGTAATTATTGATGCATCAATTCCTGCAGTTATTAAAAATGGGCTTCAAGGATGGGGACCTCAAGGTGAGACAGAAGATTGTGAAATTGTAGTTCCTGATAGAACTTATGCAAGAATGTATAAAGAAATTGTGGCTGATTTAGTAAAACACGGACAATTTGACCCAACAAAAGTTGGTACTGTTCAAAATGTTGGTCTTATGGCTAAAAAAGCAGAAGAGTATGGAAGTCATGATAAAACATTTTTCCCACCAAAAGATGGATTTATTAAAGTAATAGATGAAGATGGAAATGTAATAATGTCTCATGAGCTAGAAGCTGGAGATATTTATAGAGCTTATCAAGTAAAAGATGATGCAGCAAAAGATTGGATTAAACTAGCAGTAAATAGAGCAAAAGAGAGCGGATATCCAATTGTATTTTGGCTTGATAGCAATAGAGCGCATGATGCGAATTTAATTAAAAAAGTACTTGAAGAGCTTCCAAAATATGATTTGAGCGATGTTGAATATTATATTATGGCACCAGAGCAAGCAATGAAATATACTCTAAAAAGATTTAGAGCAGGAGAAAATACAATTTCTGTAACAGGAAATATTTTAAGAGATTATCTAACAGACCTTTTCCCAATTATTGAAGTTGGTACAAGTGCTAGAACTTTATCAATTGTTCCATTACTTGCTGGTGGAGGGCTTTTTGAAACAGGTGCAGGTGGTTCTGCTCCAAAACATGTTGAGCAATTCTTAAAAGAAGGTCATTTAAGATGGGATTCTTTAGGAGAGTTTTTAGCAACTGTTGAATCACTTAAACTTGCTAGAAAACAAGGTGGAAGCAAAAAAGTAGAAACTATTGCAAATGCTTTAAGTAGAGCAGTTAGCAAATATCTTGAAAATGATAAAACTCCAAAAAGAAAAGTAGGTGAGCTTGATAATAGAGGAAGTCATTATTACCTAGCAAGATACTGGGCAGAAGAGCTTGCAAATTGTGGTGATGTAGAGCTTGAAGAGAAATTTAGACCAGTAGCAAAAGAGCTTAGAGAAAATGAAGAAAAAATATTAGCTGAGATTAGAGCTGTAGAAGGAAAACCAGCTGATATTAAAGGATACTATCATCCAGATGAAACTTTAGTAGAAAAATATATGAGACCAAGTGCTACATTCAATAAAATCATAGACGCTCTAAGAGCTTAATTGCTCTTTTTTTTCTTAAAGGTAGATAATGAGTAATAAAGTATCAATTATTGGTGCAGGTAATGTTGGAAGTATTGTTGCTTATTCTCTTGCAATGCAAGGGCTTGCTCATGAAATTATTTTAGTAGATAGAGATAAAGATAGAGCTAAAGGAAAAGCGCTTGATATGAGCCATGCTGCAAGTGCTGTGAGAAGCCATTCCATTGTAAGAGCAGCTGAGAGTTATAAAGATATACAAGATTCAAAAGTTGTAGTAATTACTGCAGGATTTCCTAGAAAACCTGGAATGAGTAGAGAAGATTTACTTTTAAAAAATGCTGAGATTATGAAAGAAGTTATTTTAAATGTAAGAGAAAATGCTCCTGATGCTATAGTTATTACCGTCTCAAACCCTCTTGATGCTATGACTTATGTAGCGCTTAAAGTTGGAAAATATCCAAGAAATCAAGTTGTTGGAATGGCTGGAATTTTAGATAGTGCTAGGATGGCTTATTTTATTTATGAGAAACTAGGGTATGGAGCAGGTCAGATTAGAGCAAGTGTAATTGGGGGGCATGGTGATTTTATGGTGCCACTTCCAAGATATTCTACTGTAGCAGGAGTGCCACTAAGTGACCTTTTAACTCAAAAAGAAATTGATGAAATTGTTGAGAGAACTCGTCATGCTGGGGCTGAGATTGTTAGCTATTTAAAAACTGGAAGTGCATATTTTGCTCCTGGAAAATCAACTGCAATAATGGTAGAAGCAATTCTTAAAGATTCTAAACAAATTTTTCCATGTGCAGTTTTATTGCAAGGTGAATATGGAGTTAACAATGTAGTAAATGGTGTTCCGGTAATGCTTGGTAAAGATGGAGCGGAAAAAGTTATAGAAGTAACACTTGACCCATGTGAGAGAGAGCAGTTTAGGAAATCAACTGAAGCTGTAAAAGAGATGATAGATATTTTAGAAAAAGACTTTTTAAAGGATGTAAAATGAGAGTAGTAAAATATGATGATATAGTTAAATCAATTAAAGATATGATAATTTACTCAACTACTCACCTCTCACCTGATATGAAAAAAGCGCTTGAAGAAGCATATAAAAATGAAAAAAGTGAAGTTAGTAAAGCAGTATTAAAGCAAATTTTAGATAATGCTAAAATTGCTGAGAGTGAATGGAAACCCCTATGTCAAGATACAGGGCTTGCAATTTATTTTGTAAAAGTAGGAGAAGATGTTAAGGTTGAGGGTGGAAGTTTAAAAGATGCTATTTATGAAGGAACTGAAAAAGGGTATAAAGAAGGATACTTAAGAGCTTCTACGTGCGATTGTTTTACAAGAGAAAATTTAAAAGATAAAGTAGGATATAACCTACCACCTGTAATTTATTTTGATATAGTGCCTGGAGATAAAATAGAAATTGAGTATGCAGCAAAGGGTGGTGGAAGTGAGAATGTATCTCGTGCGACTGTTTTAGCTCCAGCTGCTGGAAAAGAAGGAATTAAAGAGTTTGTTAAAAAAGTTGTAAGTGATGCTGGACCAAACCCATGTCCTCCTTTAGTAGTAGGTGTTGGAATTGGAGGAAGTTTTGATTATGCAGCGGTTATGAGTAAACATGCGCTTTTTAGAGATATTGGTACAGAAAATCCAGACCCAGAGCTAAATGAGCTTGAAAAAGAATTAAAAGAAGAGCTTAATAAACTTGGAATTGGTGCGATGGGAATGGGTGGAACTGAAACGGTTTTAGCTGTTCATATTGAAACATTTCAGCCTGGTAGAATGTGTCATATAGCTTCACTTCCAGTAGCGGTTAATATCCAATGTCATAGCTCTAGACATGCTCATATAACTATATAAAGGATGTAAAATGGCAGAATATAAAATGACAACTCCTTTAAGCGATGAAGATGTAACAAAACTTAAAGCAGGAGATATTGTATATCTTAGTGGGACACTTTATACCGCTAGAGATGCAGCACATAAAAGACTTGTTGATTTAATTAAAGAAGGAAAAGAGCTTCCATTTGATTTAAAAGGAGCGGTAATTTATTATGTTGGTCCTACTCCTCCAAAACCAGGAGAAGTAATTGGAAGTGCTGGACCTACAACAAGTTATAGAATGGACCCATATGCTCCAATTTTAATTGAGCATGGTTTAAAAGGGATGATTGGAAAAGGTAAAAGAAATAAAGCTGTAAGAGATGCTTGTGCTAAACACAAAGCTGTTTATTTTGGAGCAGTTGGAGGAGCAGCAGCACTTATAGCAAAAGCTATTAAAAAAGCAGAAGTTATAGCTTATCCTGAGCTTGGACCAGAAGCTATAAGAAGATTAGAAGTTGAAGATTTTCCAGTGGTAGTTGTAAATGATGTATATGGAAATGATTTATATGAAGAAGGTAGAAAACAGTGGGAACAAGCGTAGCTTGTTACCTTTTCTCACAATTAATATTTGCTTAATAATAAATTTTTATTTTTTAAAATTAAGTGTGATATAATAATTTAATTCAGTTAAAGGAGTATATATGAATATACATGAATATCAAGCAAAAGAGATATTTAGAAAATATGGAGTTCCAACTCCAAGAGGAGGAGTTGCATTTTCTGGACCTGAGGCTAGAAGAGTAGCAGAAGAGCTTGGCGGAAATTTGTGGGTAGTAAAAGCTCAAATTCACGCAGGTGGTAGAGGAAAAGCAGGAGGAGTAAAGCTTGCAAGAAGTCTTGATGAGGTAGAAAAAATTGCAGAAGAGATGCTTGGTATGAAGCTTGTTACTCATCAAACAGGACCTGAGGGTAAAATAGTAAAAAAAGTTTATGTAGAAGAGGGTGCTGATATTAAGGCTGAGTATTATCTTGGAATGGTGCTTGATAGAGCACTTGAAATGCCAGTTATGATGGCAAGTACTGAGGGTGGAATGGAAATTGAAGAGGTTGCTGAGAAATCACCTGAAAAAATTATAAAAGTTGCAATTGACCCAACTATTGGATTTCAACCATTTCATGCAAGAAAACTTGCTTTTGGACTAGGGCTTGGAAAAGATGAGCAAAAAGAATTTATAAAATTTGCAAATGCTTTATATAACGTTTATATGGATAATGATGCGGAATTAATTGAAATAAATCCACTTATTAAAACAGGAGAAGGTAAGTTTTTAGCACTTGATGCGAAAATGAGTTTTGATGATAATGCTCTTTATAGACATCCTGATATTGCAGATATGAGAGATTTAGATGAAGAAGAGCCAACAGAAATTGAAGCTAAAAAATATGGGCTTAGTTATATAAAACTTGATGGAAATGTTGGATGTATGGTAAATGGTGCTGGGCTTGCTATGGCTACAATGGATATTATCAAACATGAAGGCGGAGAGCCTGCAAACTTTTTAGATGTTGGTGGTGGAGCAAATCCTGATACAGTTGCAAAAGGGTTTGAAATAATTCTTAGTGACCCAAATGTAAAAAGTATTTTTGTAAATATTTTTGGTGGAATTGTTAGATGTGATAGGGTTGCAAATGGTATTTTAGAAGCTACAAAAAAAGTAGAAGTAAATGTTCCTGTAATTGTTAGACTTGATGGTACTAATGCCAAAGAAGCCGCTGAAATACTTAAAAATGCAAATATTAAAAATATTATTCCAGCAAAAGATTTAAAAGATGGAGCTAAAAAAGCTGTAGCAGCTGCGAAAGGAGAGTTATAATGAGTATTTTAGTGAATAAAGATACAAAAGTAATAGTGCAAGGTTTTACTGGTAAAGAAGGTACTTTTCATGCGCAACAATGTATGGATTATGGTACTCAAATTGTAGGAGGAGTAACTCCAAACAAAGGCGGTATGACTCATCTTGGGAAACCTGTATTTAATACAGTAGAAGAAGCAGTAAAAGCAACAGGAGCTACTGTTAGTATGATTTTCGTTCCGCCTGCATTTGTTGCAGATGCTGTTATGGAAGCAGCTGACGCTGGTATTGAGCTTGCAGTAATTATTACTGAGGGTGCTCCAGTTAGGGATATGATGTATGCAAAACATTATGCAACAAAAAAAGGCATGAAAACAATAGGACCAAACTGCCCAGGAATTATTACAGCAGAAGAGTGTAAAATTGGAATTATGCCAGGAAATATCTTTAAAAAAGGAAATGTTGGACTTATTTCAAAATCTGGAACTCTTACTTATGAAGCAAGTAATCAGGTTGTAAAAGAAGGTCTTGGAATTACTACAGCAGTAGGAATTGGAGGAGACCCTATTATTGGATTAAGTTATAAAGAGCTTTTGCCAATGTTTGAAGAAGATGATGAAACTGAAGCAATTGTTATGATTGGTGAAATTGGAGGAGACCTTGAAATTCAAGCAGCAAAACTTATAAAAGAAAAAATAACTAAACCAGTAATTGCTTTTATTGCTGGACAAACTGCTCCTAAAGGTAAAAGAATGGGGCATGCTGGTGCAATTGTAAGTGGAAGCAAAGGTACTGCACAAGAAAAAATGGAGGCACTTAGAGAAGCTGGAGTTTATGTAGTTGAATCTCCTGCTGATATTGGAGTTACTGTTGCAAAAGCTTTAAAAGAGAGAAAAAACAAATAAAACTCTCTTTTTTTATTTTTTTGTAAAAATAATATCTCAGGCACTTTTATCTTACTACTTTGCTGGAGTATATTACTATTTGTAACAATTATTTTAAAAAACGCTTCTTTAAACTAACATTTAGTGTTTATTTGGGTATCATATATATGTAAAGAAAAGTAAAAGGAGAATAAATGGCTTTAAATGTTGATTTTAGATTAAAAGCACCAGAAAATACGCCTGTTTGGGTAGATGAAGCAAAGTGTAAAAGTTGTGAATTATGTGTTGATTTTTGTCCAACAGGTGTACTTGTAATGGTACCAGATCCTCATAATATTTTAGGACAAATGGTAAAAGTAGCTCATCCGGAATATTGCATCGGATGTAAAGAGTGTGAGCTTGAATGTCCTGATTTTTGTATTTTTGTAGCTGAGAGAGATGAATATAAATTTAAAAAACTTAATGAAGTTAAAAAGCTTAAAGGAGAGCAATAATGCCAAGAGAAGTAGTATCTACAGGAAACCAACTTGCAGCAAAAGCAGCTATTGATGCAGGTTGTAAATTTTTTGGAGGATATCCAATTACACCTTCAAGCGAAGTTGCACATGAAATGAGTAAATTACTTCCTAAAGTTGGTGGAGTGTTTATCCAAATGGAAGATGAAATTGGAGGAATTGCTGTAGCACTTGGTGCTAGTATGAGTGGAGTTAAATCTATGACAAATACTTCTGGTCCTGGTATTAGTTTGAAATCAGAGCAAATCGGTCTTGCATTTATGGCTGAGATTCCTCTTGTAATTACTAACGTAATGAGAGGAGGACCAAGTACAGGGCTTCCAACTAGACCTCAACAAGGTGATATTCTTCAAGCTCAAGCACCAACTCATGGTGATTATCAATCAATTACTTTATGTGCGGGAAGTTTAGATGAGTGTTATACTGAAGTGGTTAGAGCTTTTAATTTGGCTGAGAGATTTATGACACCAGTATTTGTGTTACTAGATGAAACACTTGGGCATATGGTAGGAAAAGCGGTATTACCTGATTTAGAAGAAGTTCAAAAAAATATAGTAAATAGAAGAGTATATGAGGGTGACCCTTTAACTTATGAGCCATATAGAGTAGGAGCAGATGAGCCAGCAATTCTTAATCCATTTTTTAAAGGATATAGATATCACATTACTGGGCTTCATCATGGACCAACAGGTTTCCCAACAGAAGATGCGAAACTTTCGCAAGAATTAATTGATAGACTATTTAACAAAATTTTAGCTCACAAAGATGAGATTGAAAGCTATGAAGAATATATGCTAGATGATGCAGATATTATGATTATTGCATATGGAAGTGTAAGCTTAGCAGCAAAAGAAGCTATTAAGCAACTAAGAGATGAGGGTATTAAAGTAGGATTATTTAGACCAATTACACTTTGGCCATCTCCAGAAGAAAAAATAGATGAATTATGTAATAAATTTGATAAAATCCTTGTAACAGAAATGAATAAAGGTCAATATTTTAAAGAAATTCAAAGAGCAAGCGGTAAAAAAGCGCATGAATTTGAAACTCTGTTTAAAGCTAATGGTAGACCAATTAGCCCAGCTGAGATTAAAGCTAAAATAAAAGAAATGGTGTAAGGAGAGAACATGGCATTTAATTATGATTATTATTTAAGAACTGAGAAAATGCCAACACTTTGGTGTTGGGGATGTGGTGATGGTATTATTATGAAAGCTATGATTAGAGCTTTTGCAAAGCTTGGATGGGATAAAAACGATATTTGTATAGTTTCAGGTATTGGATGTAGTGGAAGATTTTCAAGTTATATTGATGCAAATACTGTTCATACAACTCATGGTAGAACTGTAGCATATGCAACTGGTATCAAACTTGCTAACCCTGATAAGCATGTAATTGTTGTAGCAGGTGATGGTGATGGGCTTGCTATTGGTGGAAATCATACAATTCATGGATGTAGAAGAAATATTGATTTAAATTTTGTTTTAATTAATAACTTTATTTATGGTTTAACAAACTCTCAAGTATCTCCTACAACTCCAAAAGGAATGTGGACAGTTACAACTCAATATGGAAATATTGACCCAACTTTTGACCCAGCTGAGCTTGCTATTGGTGCTGGAGCAACATTTGTAGGAAGAGAAAGTGTTGCTGAAGCTCAAAAATTAGAGAGATTATTTGTAAAAGGATTCCAACATAAAGGATTTAGTTTCTTTGATATTCATTCAAACTGTCATGTTAACCTTGGTAGAAAAAATAAAATGGCTCAAGCAAAACAAAATATGGATTGGATTGAAGAGAACTTAATTCCAAAAGCAAAATGGGATAAATTAAGCGAAGAAGAGAAATATGAGCTTAAAAAACAAGGAAAATTCCCAAGAGGTGTTTTATATCACAAAGAAGAGCCAGAGTATTGTGAAGAGTATTATAAACTAGTTGATAGAGTAAGGGGAGGGAAATGAGAAAACAACTTAGATTTACAGGAGTTGGAGGACAAGGTGTTTTACTTGCTGGTGAAATTTTAGCAAGAGCATATGTAAGAGCTGGAAAATATGGAGTTCAAGTTGGTACTTATACTTCACAAGTAAGAGGCGGACCTACAAAAGTTGATATTATTTTAGATGATGAGCCAATTTTATATCCTTATGCAGTAGATGGAGAGATTGATTTTATGTTAAGTGTTGCTGATAAATCTTATCAATTATTTAAAGATGGTGTAAAAGAAGGTGGAATTATTGTATATGAGCCAAACTTGGTTTATCCGAGTGAAGATGATAAAGCAAGATGGAAAATGTTCCCTATTGAAGTTATTACAATAGCAAAAGAAAAAGTTGGAAATGTTATTACTCAATCAGTTGTAGCACTTGCAATTGCTACTAGAATGAATAACCTTGATAAAGATTTAGTATATGAAACAATGATTCAAACAGTTCCTCCAAAAGCTGTAGAAGTAAATAAAAAAGCTTTTGAGCTTGGATATCAAGAGGCAGAAGAAGTATTAGCTAAATACTCTTAAGCTTCTTTTTTTCTTCTAACTTCCTAATGATTGGATAGAGAAAATATTATGTTAATCCTACTAACTTTTAAATCAATCTTTTTAAAATAGTTTAATGATTTTATTAGAGGTATTTGTTGAGGTTTTGTATAGAGCCAAGAAGGTTTAAGAGTTTTTTAAAGCCTCTAGAGCTCTTTGAAGCAATTCTCCATGATATACTTCTTGGCGAGATATGAACAATAAGAAGTCTTTTAAATACTTATCTCCAATTTTTTCAGCTAAAATTAAACATTGTTTTTCTGCATCCATCTCTTCTTCAATATTTTCTTTTAGAAATTCTACTATACCGATATTTTCATATTTTTCATGAGGAATTGGTCTAGGTAGTGTTAATACTCCCATTTGAGCTGCTAAGTCGGCAAATCTTTTTAAATGATAAATTGAATCATATGCTAAATCTGTAAATGCGCAACTAGCAACTGCAATATTTGTATGAACTTTTAAATAACTATAAATTGTAATTAATTCATATTCTTTAAATGTCTCTTCCATTAAGAAAAATACTAATGCAGTTTTTGACTCTTCATCAAGCTCAATACCTGGAAGCTCTTTATGCTCATCGAATGCAGTTATCTCTCCTTCTACATCAAAGAAATTCATCTCTTCTAGAAAAAATTCATCATCACTTCTTAATCTGTTAATAGTAGGCTCATCAATTCCTTCATAAAGTGCAATATTTTGGTTTAAATCATCTTTTAGCACTTCAATTAATTCATCTTCTTCTTTTACTTTTATTTTTGCTATTTCATCATAATCAAAATCCATATTAAATTTAGCATTTTTATTTACTGCATCTTGCATTACCCAAACCATGTGTCTATATTTAAATAAAGCAATATCATTTAATTTATGCCTTACATCTTCTTCTTTTACCATTACACTTGCGTATATAAATTTTATAAAACTTTCATGTTGTTTTTTAATTAAAGTAGGATAATCCATTTTCTCTCCTTTTTATTTTAAGTATAACAAAAAAAGATAATAAAAATTTGATATAAATCAATTTTTATGTAGAAATATATATTTTATTGCATTTTCGTAACTCAAAGTTTTTGCTATACCTTTATAAGCTATATCAAAAGCAGTGCCATGGTCTACAGAGGTTCTAAGGATAGGAAGATTTAAAGAGACATTTATACTCTCATCAAAATAAAGAGCTTTTAGAGGCGCTAATCCTTGGTCATGATACATTGCAATAAATCTTCCTTTTTTTGAAGTAAAAGCAGTATCAGCAACAAGAGCTCCATAAAAAATTTCTTTTTTTAAAGCTTTATTGGCTTCTTTTATTGCTGGAATTATTTCTTTTATCTCTTCATCCCCTAAAACTCCGCCATCTCCAGCGTGAGGGTTTAATCCTAAAACTCCAATATTTTCAAATTTTGTGCTTTTGTAAAAATCTAAAAAAAACTTTACTAAATCATTTTTTTTTATTTTTTTTGGGACTTCTTTTAATGGAATATGCTCGGTAAAAAGAGCTACATATAACTTTTCACATCCAAGCATCATTATTGCATTTTTTTTAAAAATATCTCTTAATACTTCTGTATGACCTTTGTATTTTATCCCTGCTTTATTCCAAGCTTCTTTATTTATAGGAAGAGTAGTTATAGCATCAACTTTATTTTCTTTAGCAAGCTCAATGGCTTTTATGAAAGATTTATATGAATATTCTCCTGACTTTGCATCAATCTTGCCAGGATTTAT
>JALVAK010000011.1 GCA_027011225.1 Nautiliaceae bacterium
ATACTATCCTTTCCTTTACTATAAAATGTACAAATTGCAATATTAAAGATTTTAATTTAACTAATGAACAAAATTTAACCCTTATCTCATCTAATGAGGCAAGTTATTATATTATTTTGCCAAAAAATCAAAAAAAACTTACATTTTTTTATTACAATTTAAAAGAAGAAAAGTTTAAAAAAATAGTAATTCCAATAATACTAAAAGAAGAGACTATAAGCACTCAAACCCAAATAACTCCAAATGAAAATAAATTTTTTACTCCACTAAATATATTGCTGCTTGTTTTAATTGCAATTACTTTATTAATCTTTATAATTTTTCAAAAAATATTTATTTTAATTTTTCCTATCATTTTTGCAATTTTTATAGGAGTAGAGTTTATTCCAAAAGGAGAAATTACATTAAAACCAGGAATGGAGCTTAAAATTTTACCTACTAAAAATTCTACTACTTTTTATATAATAAAAACTCAAAAAAAAGCCAAAATTCTCAATAAAAGAGGCAAATACATAAAAGTAAAAATAAATAACAAAATAGGATGGGTATATGAAAATAATTGATTATATAACTTCAATTTCTAAAATTATTTATGGCGGCAGTGCAATTTTATATGCTTCTATTATGTGCGGGATAGATTCCAAAAATGAATTAAAATATAGAAAAAAAGTTTCAAAAATATTAACTAACTTAATTGCAAGTGAAGTAATTATTGAGGGAGAAATTGATAAAAGCGCCCAGCTTTTAATAGGCAATCACACTCATAATCTTGATATTTCGTTAATGGAAAGTATTTTTGATGAAAAATTATATTGGGTAGCTAAAAAAGAGCTTGGTGATATACCTATTATAAAATACATGGTAACAAAAAGCGATATGATTTTAATAGATAGAAACAACAAACGCTCTATTATTCAAATGATAAAAGAGGTAAAAAAAAGAATAGATAATGGTGAAAAAGTAGTAATATTTCCTGAAGGAACTAGAAACAAAAAAAATCCTAAAAAAATGCTTCCATGGAAAAAAGGTATAAAAGCATTAGGTGAGAAATTAAACCCAAAAATTCAACCATTTGTAATAATTAATCTCCCATACGCATTTGAAGGTAAGTTTTTAATCAAAAAGGTCCCAATAAAAGTTATTTTTCTTGATAGTTTTTATCCAGAAGAAAAACCAAATTGGTTTGAAGAAACACGTGCTAAAATGCAAGAGATATTAGATAAGGAGTATAATAATGAAAATTGATACCTATTTAGCAATAGGAATTGGAGGGTTTATTGGAGCAATCCTTAGAGCGTATACAGCAGGAATTATAAATCATGCTTTTAAACATAATATCCCTTTTGGGACTATGGCAGTAAATTTAATAGGTAGTTTTGTTTTAGGAGTATTAATAGGTTTAATACAATATCAAATCATTCAAAATCCTTATCTCAAATCACTGCTTACAACTGGTATGATGGGTGCATTTACTACATTTTCCACTTTTGCTATTGAGAGCTTTTTTTTAATAAAAAATGGTCTTATTATAGAAAGCCTTGTATATATTTTACTAAATGTAATAGGCTCAATAATTTTAGCAGGGGCTGGATATAAATCTATAGAGGCAATTTTTGGATAATTTTTTAAAATTCATCATCGCACTTTGGGCAGTTTTCTTTTTATTTTTCATTTATCAAATATTTAGCTATATTAAATTCAAGTTATATTTAAAATCTTTGCAAAATAAACCTTGTATATGCAAAAAATACCTTGAAAAACTTCAAGATTACAAAAAATTACCCATTCATATAAAAAATATTTTAGAATTTAAAATAAAAAGATTTATAAGAGAAAAAAAATTCATTCCAAAATACATGCAAATAAATGATGAAATTAAATGCATAATAGCCTTTTATGCATGCCTTCCTACAATTGCTTACAAAAACTTTTGTTATCCAAGTTTAAAATATATTTATATTTATCCTCATACCATCATTAAAGAGCATACCAATCAAAATGGAATTATTAAAAAAGAGATGTTAATAAGTGGTGAGAGTATTGGAGAAGCTGTAATAATTGCATGGGATGAAGTAAAAAGAGAAATTTATCATTATAAAAAAAGGAATGTAATAATTCATGAATTTGCTCATGAGCTTGATTTTGAAGAAGGGATAATTGATGGAATACCAATCTTTGCTATAAAAGATTACGAGCATTTCAAAAAAATCTTTAATGAAACTTTTCAAAAAGCAACTAAAGATAGAATATTAGATGAATATGCTTTTAGTAATAAAGCTGAATTTTTTGCTGTAAGTACAGAATACTTTTTTTTAAAACCTCAAACACTAAAAACTCATTATCCAAAACTTTTTGAAGAATATATAAAAATTTTTAAATTTAACCCTTTAAAAATGACTAATATCGCTTGACTTTAAAAGGTTTTTTATCTATAATTTTATCCACAAATGACCCGTTAGCTCAGTCGGTAGAGCATCTGCCTTTTAAGCAGAGGGCCGCTGGTTCGAATCCAGCACGGGTCACCATCTGTCCCCATCGTCTAGTGGTCTAGGATACCGCCCTTTCACGGCGGTGACACGGGTTCAAATCCCGTTGGGGATGCCACTTCAAAATTATTTCATTTTAACACTTGACACCAAAAATTAATATGGTCGCTTAGCTCAGCTGGGAGAGCACCAGCCTTACAAGCTGGGGGTCGCAGGTTCGAGCCCTGCAGCGACCACCACCTATAATGCCAAGTGGAGCCGTAGTTTAGCTGGTTAGAATGCCGGCCTGTCACGCCGGAGGTCGCGGGTTCGAGTCCCGTCGGCTCCGCCATTTGTTTTAGCTCATAATACTCTTTGACACTATATTAAAATCCCAATATTAAATCACTGCTTTAATTTAGAGAATTTCAAATTGATATCCTATATTTAATTGTGTTAAACTTCGCTTCAAAAAGGCACAATATGAAAAGCAAATTTAATGTTTTTTTATTATCATTTGCTCATTTAACTCATGATATTTATACTTCTTTTCTTGCACCTATTTTGCCAATAATTATTCAAAGATTAGGTCTTAGTGTAACAGAAGCTTCAATTCTTGATGTAATTAGAAGAATCCCAGCTCTTTTTAATCCCTATTTAGCTCTAATAATCTCAAGAAAAGATGTAAGACTTTTTACAATAATTTCTCCTATTACAACTGCAATTTTTATGAGTTTAATAGGCATTGCTCCAAATTATATTATATTGCTTATTCTACTCTTCCTAGCTGGAATTTCAGCTCAAATTTTCCATATCGCAACTCCTGCAATAGTAAAAGAGGTAACGCCTAAAATGGGCTTTGGTATGAGTATGTTTATGGTAGGAGGTGAATTTGCCAGAACTATATCTCCTTTAATTGCAACTGCTACTATTAGTATATGGGGAATTGAGGGGCTTTACAAAACCATATTTTTTGCAGTTTTTGCTTCACTTTTTCTTTGGTGGCAACTAAGTAAAATAAAAGGAAATTTTACCCCAAAATCAAAACAAAAAGCTGATTTTAAAATATTTATAGAATACAAAACTTTCTTTTTAATTATAGCTGGATTTATGTTTTTTCAAAGTTTTGCAAAAATATTTTTTGCTTTTTATCTTCCTTTATATTTAACTCATATGGGCGAAAGTCTTACAAAAGCCAATATCTCTTTAGCTTTTTTTCAATTTTTTGCAATTATTGGCACTTTCCTTGCAGGAAACATAGCTGATAAAATAGGAAATAAAAAAACTCTTGTAATTTCTACAATTTTAGCCATATTTTCAATGCCACTTTTTATATTTTTTCATTGGATTTATCTGCCTTTAATACTTCTTGGACTTAGTCTTTTTAGCACAGGTGCGGTAATGCTCTCAATCATCCATCATCAAGAAAATTCAACAGCCCTAAATGGTGTATATATGATGCTTGCTTTTTTAATACCGGCATTGGTTACTTTTTTGATTGGAATATTTAGTGATATTGCGGGATTAGATAATATTGGAATAATATCATTTGTATTTTTGATAGTTTCTCTTATCTTTGCAATTAAGGTAAAAGAGAATTAATTAATTTTTAATACGCTTAAAAATGCTTCTTGAGGAATATTTACTTTCCCTATTGCTTTCATTCTCTTTTTACCCTCTTTTTGTTTCTCAAGCAGTTTTCTTTTTCTACTAATATCTCCACCATAACATTTAGCCGTTACATCTT
>JALVAK010000012.1 GCA_027011225.1 Nautiliaceae bacterium
TCATCAATTAAAAATTTATTTTTTACAAATTTCACAAAAACTCCTTTTCATACCATCGACTAAAAAGATAAAGTGTCCATAAATGTTGTTTATATCTCTTATGTCCTGTTTTAATTATCTCTTTTAAGTATTCTTCATTAAAAATTTTACTTTTTCTATTTATATCCACAATTATTCTAAATTCATTCTTCTCTTTTAACCATTCCAAAAAAGGATAGGCAAATCCTTTTTTTCTTCTATTTATTATTTCACTTGGAAGATATTTTTTAGCTACTTCTTTTACAAGAAACTTTTTACTCCCTCTAACATCTTCTGGTAAAGAAAAAACGAATTCTACCAAATTTTTATCAAGAAAAGGGCTTCTTGCTTCAATACTATTTGCCATAAACATTTTATCAAGTTTCATTAATAAAACTTCTCCAATCCACACTTTCAAATCAAAATATGTAAAATCAAAACTTCCCCATCCTTTTAAAAATCTTTTGAAATCCACTTCTTTAGCTTTGACTTTTAATACTTTATTAATCTGCCTTTGAAAAAAAGTTTCATTTATTCCCCTAAACACTGGCTCATCTGCAAAAAATCTCCTAAAAACTTCCCACTCTTTAATATCTTCTGGATGTCTTTCAAGATACTTTTTAAGCCATTTTTTATTTGGCAAATATGCATCAAAAAAACCTAAAAACTCTTCATATCTTCTATATCCTAAAAAAAGCTCATCACTCCCTTCTCCACTCATTACAACCTTTAAAGGAATTTTTGAAGCTAAAAAATTAGCTGGGAAAAAGCTGCTATCAGCTATTGGCTCATCCATATAAAACAAAACTTCTTCAAAATGAGAAAAAAAATCTTTTTTTGTATAATTTATTTCGTAATGCTCTGAATTAATGTGATTGGCAACTATTCTTGCATATTTTCTTTCATCATAGTTTTCAAACCCTTCATATCCAATACTAAATGTTTTTATTCTTTTATATTTTGAGAGAATTGAAGCAATTAAAGAACTATCAACTCCCCCACTAAGCAAAGAGCCTATCTCAACCTCTCCTTGAAGTCGTTTTTCTATAGAAGCTACTAATAACTTTTCTAATTCTTCTTTAGCATTCTCCACTCTTAAATTTTCAATTCTTTGAAAGTCATACCACCTTTTAATTTCTCCATCATAATAACAACCAGCTGGAAGTTTAAAAATACCTTTATAAATAGTATTTGGTGCAATAGAAGAATTATAAGCAAGATATTCACTAAGCGCATCAAAATTTATCTCTTTATTAATATATGGCAAAATTGCCTTTATCTCACTGCTAAATATTCCATTCTTTGTAAAATAAAGAGGTTTTTTACCAAATTCGTCTCTAAATAAAAAAAGTTTTTTATCAAAAATAGCAATAGCAAACATACCATCAAGTTTTTTTACAAACTCTACTCCAAATTTTTTCCACAATGCATAAATTACCTCTACTTCGCTTCTTGCATCTAAATTATAATTTTTAATAAGCTTCTTATAATTATAAATCTCTCCATTAAACACAACCAAAACATCATTTTTTAAAAATGGCTGATTATTTGTATTAACATTTTCAATTGCAAGTCTATTAAATCCAAAAGTGGCTTTTGAATTACTTTTAATATCTCTAAAATCTCTTCCTCTATGACTCATCAAATCAAGCGCTTTATTAACCTTATTAAAATCAATTTCACAAATCCCAAATATTGCACACAAAGTTATCCTTTTTTGATAGAATTTTACAAAAAAGGAAATAAATGAAAGAAATTTTTACCTATACATTTTTAAGTATAGCAGAGTGGAGAAAATTTTTTATTTTAGTATTATTAGTATCAATTTTAACACTTCTAGAAGCTTTTCCTGTAATTAGCATTGCAGCATTTTTATTTGAAAAATTAATTTATTTAAGTGTAGGAGTATTTTTAATATATATACTAAGACATTCCTCAACACCTGAGATATTTTACGAAAATCTAGAAAAAAATAAAATATCCACTTTTCTTTTTCACTTTATACCTAGTGCTAGTGGAATACTGCTTGCATTAATTTTAATTTTTTCGTTTTGGTTATTTTTTTTGATTTTAATATTAGAGTTTAGCGCATCTATGTATATCCTTGCAAACCCGCATAATTTTTTAAATGCTCTAGCTAGTGCTAATATGCTTGCAAAAATTTTAATTGGATTTTATTTAGTATATTTGTTATTTTATAGCTATATTTTTTTAGGAAAATTTGGAGAAGCATTAAGTAAAGAAAATTTTAAAGATGCATTTTTATCTATGATAATGTCTTTATTTGATTTCAAGTTTTGGGTAAAAACTTTTAATTTAAAATATTTCTTAATCTATATTGTCTGGAGTATTATTATCACTTTAGTATATTCAATAATATCTTTTGTTTATATTGTAGATATATTCCCTAAACTTATTATCAATCCAGACTTAACTCTTTTAATAATACCTATTTTCGTAGCAATTTCTACAATTTTAAGCTATTTTACATTTTTTAGCGCATATTTTGCAAAAGCAGCGATAGATTAAGCTATATCCATCGCTACTTTTGGTTTTTCATCTGTAAGTCTAATATTTGTAGCATCTTGTGGGATTGGAACTACTTTTGTTTTAGTAACAACTCTCTCAGGCAAGTGAATTTCTTTACCTCTTACATGAATTGTTGTAGGTTTGATTTTTATTTTATATGTAATTCTTATACCATATACTTCATTTCCAAATCTATTTTTGAATACTCCAGGTCCTTCTACTTTTATATCAAATGCACCTGCTGGAATATAAATTCTTTTTGCATATTCTCTTTTTCTTCTTGGCAAATAATAAACAAGCCATAATACTTTTGCACCACCTTTATATTTTGCTTCTGTTGGTATATAAGTTTCTGATTTGATTTCTTCTTCTAATAATTTTTTCAAATACTCTTCAGCTGTTGTTTCAAAATCTTCTTCACTAATTGATTGATAATATCTATCCCATCCATTTACTTCAGCAATTATATTAGCTAGTTTTACACTTCTTTCTTTTTCTGCATTTATAAGTTTATCAATAGCACTTAAAAGCCCTTCATCAAAATGCTCGCTAAACGCTTCTAAAAATGGTAAAACTGATAAAATATCCACTGCTCTTTTTAATTTATCCAAACATTCAACATTTTCACAAAAAACCATTGCTTTTCTAATATCACAAAATTCTCTTCTTAATTCTTCTAAAATATCTACACTTAATTTTAAACTAAAAATTGAATTAGTAAGCTCTTCAATTACTCTTTGAGGAATTTGTTTTAATTGCTCTTCAATATTAATCTCTTTTTTCCAAGGCTCATACTCTTTATTAAAACCTTTATATTTTGCTATATAATTTGCAGTTTTAACGGTTGCCCTATTTTCTTCAAGCGCAACTTCTCTAAGCTCTTCTATTTTATCTCCGAATTTTTTTTGCCAAAATGGTGAAAAAGTTAAAGTACACAAATAATCACTTCTTTTTTTAAGCTCAGTAAGCTCTGCTTCATTTTCAACTTTTAACATTTCATCTCTAATAATACAATTAATTCTTCTTATATCTTCAGCACTTTCTACTTTTCCATATATTCTTCCCATATTCCCCTCCTTTAATTTTATTTAGTTAATTATATAACAAAACTTTAGTCAATGTCAATCATATTTTTAGCAAAATTTTAATAATTATTCTGCATTAAAATTATGATATAATCTTTGTTATGAAAAAATTAATTATGCTTTTTTTTAGTATTTTATTTTTATATTCAAAAACATACGTTGATTACAAAATAATTCAAAAAGTTGCTAAAAAATATGGAATATTTGCGAAAAATAGATTCTTATTCCAAGAAGATTTATTAAAATCTTTAATTAATAAAAATGATGACATAATGATAAAACTAAATAAAATTAATATTTTTTATAATCAGTCAAAATATCTATCCGATATGATTTTATATCATAAAATTGATTACTGGGCAACTCCATATCAATTTTTAGGTAAAGATGCAGGAGATTGTGAAGATTATGCAATAGCTAAATATTTTGCTTTAAAATATCTAAAAATAAATCCTAAAAAATTATATTTTGTATATGTAAGAGTCAAAAAAACAAATACTCCTCATATGGTATTAGCCTATTTTAAAACCCTTAACTCTCAACCTCTTATACTAGATAACTTAACAAATAAAATATTTCCAGCCTCAAAAAGAAAAGATTTAATACCAGTTTATATGTTCAATCCTGTAATTTTAGAAAAAACTCTAAAACAAAAAAATGGAGTTTATAGAAAATGGGATGATTTAATAAAAAGAATAAAAAAGGGTATCATATGAAATTAAAAACTTTACTATTTAGTATATTAAGTTTGTTATTAATAATACTTTGGAGTGCTACTTTTATAGCAGTATTCAAAAATGAAAAAAATGAAATCCAAACCGAGCTATATAATAATTCAAAAAATGTAGCTCAATCTCTCTCACTTAGTCTATCAAACGCTCATGGAGATAAAACTTTAATGAAAACAATGATAAATGCAGTATTTGATGGAGGACACTTTAACAAAATAATCTTAAAAGATAAAAATAATAATTTAATTTATAAAAGAATAAAAGAAATTCATGAATATCAAATTCCTAACTGGTTTAAACAAATAATAACTCTAAAAGCACCTGTAGCTAATGCAAATGTATCAAATGGATGGATACCATTTGGAATCATATATGTCCAAAATGATATAGAATATGCATATTTTAAACTTTATAAAATATTTTTAAGCTTAATATTTATATACTTATTTGCAGCAATTCTATCTATTGCAATCTTAGAAATAATCTTAACTCATATCTTAAAACCTCTTAATAAAATCAAACAGCAAGCAAACAATATTATAAATAAAAAATTCGTAAAAATAGAAAAGCTACCATTTATAAAAGAGTTAAGAGATGTAACTATTGCTCTTAACAAAATGGTTGAAAAATTACAAATAATGTTTGAGAGTGCAAATAAAGAAATAATTAAATTAAAACAAAAAGAATATATAGAGCCAGTTACAAAACTCTATAATAGAAAATATTACATAGAAAAATTAAACTCTTTAATAAATCATGAAGAGAATATATTAGAAGGAATTAATATTTTTATAATGCTTAAAAATTTAGAAGAAGCAAATAAAAAATTAGGAAGAACAAAAATAGATGAAATGTTAAAAGAAATAACAAATGAAGTTAAAAACTTTTTAAAAGATAAAGTACTATCACACCACAAAAACAAATTTATATTTGCAAGATTAAATGGAAGTGAATTTGCAATTTTTATCCCAAACATAAATAAAAAAGAAAGTGAAAAAATAATAAAACTTTTAAAAATTCGCATAGAAAAAATAGTTAAAAAATATACAAATATAATTGAAGTGGTAATTGGAGCATATGTAGTAACTCCTAAAACTTCTCTTGAAACAATTCTCTCAAACACTGATAAAGCCTTAGCAGCAGCAGAAATAACACAAGATAAAATTAAAATTATAGATTCAAAAGAGCCTGTTTTATATTCTAAAGAAAAATGGAAAGAAATTCTAACACAAGCAATAAAAGAAAATAATTTTGATTTTTTAGAATATAAAGCTATTAATATTAAAAACAAAACAATACATCATAAAACATTAAGCCTTTGTTTAAAACTAAATAATAAAATATTAAAATACTCAGAATTTATACCAGCAGCTATACATTTAGATATGTTAGATGAAATTTATAAAATTGCTCTTAAAAAGCTTATTTCTTTAAAGCTGAGAGAAAAATATTCTTTTAAATTGCCTTTTGAATTTATAAACAAAACTAGCAATTTTTTATATATAGAAAAAACTTTTAAAAATATCAAAACCAATTATCAATTAATATTAGAAATTCCTGAAAAATTTATAAGTGAAGACATAAATGCCGCAAAAGAACTAGTAGAAATTTTTAATAAAAATAAAATAAAGTTTGGTATTTACAATTTCATTGCAGAAAGTAAAAATTTTAATTACATAATTGAACTATCTCCAGAATTCATTAAATCAGATAAAAACTTTTATATAAATCAATCCAAAGAAAATTTAATTCATTTAAAAAATATAGCTATTACTACAGAGAGTGATTTAATCGCAACTGGTGTAAACAATGAAAAAGAGCTAAATATTTTAGAAAAAAAAGGAATTTATATAATTCAAGGGAAGATAACAGAAAAAATTTAAAGAGCTGTATGGTCTATTTGCTCGCTTACACTAAGTGCTACGTAATCGTGACCATTTGTATATATATAAGTTGTAGCTTCTGTTGAATTACCTTCCCCATCACTAAAAGTGATATGTTTTTGCCCTACTTTACTCCATCCTTGTGTATCTACTTCGTTAACAATATCATTATCTCCTACTATTAATAAATGATTTCTATTATCTGTTATCTCTAATACATCATCTAAAGAAAGATTGTTAATGCTCGCATTATCAATTTTATCTAAATTAAATATTTCAATATTTTTTAAATTTTCAATATTATTAAAATCTATATTTTTATTTATTTCATTAATTCCTAAAAGATTTGCAACTTCTTTTATCATATCTGGCATATGAGCTAAATCCATAGGCAAAATAGAATCATTTCCAGCACCTAAATCAATATCATGTATTTGGCTTGGCAATACAGGTACTGCTTCATCTAATCCAAAATGCAAAGTAACTTCTTTAGAAGAAATATCCCCATCTGTATCTACTAAAGTAATTTTCATATTCTGAGTTATATCCAATGGCTGAATTATATCTCCATTATACTTAAAAGTAACATCTGCATTTAAAAAGTTTATAGTTATATCTCCATTTTGAGTTTGAATTGTTTGGATAGGATTATTAGGCTCAAAATTATATATTTTATTATCTACTTCTATTGAATCAATATGTCCTAAATCTGCTCCATAAACAACTCCATCATGTCCAAAGAAATCAAAAAGTTTACCTTTAATTTCTATATCTGTTACAAGAGGCTCAGAAACATTAATAGTTTTTATTATATGCTCATTACCCACTAAAGCATCTAAATTAATATTATCTACATGAAACTTGCCATCTTCTAATCTCATTCCATCTACTATTAAATGAATATCGAATTTATCTTCTGCAATAGCAGTTTTTAAATTATCAATTCCCTGAGGAGTTAAAATAGTATCTACAAATTGTTTTAATAAATATGATTGAGGAAGTGATGGATGATTTTGGATAAATGTATCTAATTTATCATGTATTAGATTAATTGCATCATTATTAACATAATGAGTATAAATATTTGAAATTAATAAATCTCCATTTGATGAATGATAAATAATATCTCCATTTTCATTCATATCTAAATTTTGAAGATAACTTATTAATTTTTGCTCATAACTATTTAAATCTACATTATCTGTATTTATATCAGTTAAATTTTTTAAAGTATTAGTAATGGCATCTAAATTATCAATAAAAAACGTTTTTAACTGATTAAATTTATCTGGTGTTAAATTATCTAAAATTAATCCTATTTTTTTTACCATCTGAGCATTAATATCTATATCAGCTAATATATGAGGTAAATTTTGTGCACTCATTGAAATATTTATATCATTTCCTATAATTTTTGGAGTATCATCTATTACTTTAATAGAAACACTCTCTATTGTTTCATGCCCATAGCTATCTTCTAATCTTACATTAAAATTTTGAGTTAACACATCTACTGGCTTACCATCAACTATATGTTTTAAAGGCTTTAACAATTCATAAGTATAATCTCCTGTATTAGCATTTAATAAAAAGTGATTCCCTTCTTTAGTAGTAATATCTATTATCCCATTTTCATTAGGAGTTATTCCATTTACATCTAAAATTTTTACATTTGTATACAAACTATCATTTGAAAAAATATTACCTTTAAATGTAGTTGGCACTTCTGAGCTCTCACTACCATAAGCTAAACCAGCTTCATATACTACACCTGTATCGTTTTGAGCATTTCCTAAAAATTCTTTTATAATTTCCACTGGAACAACCATAGTTTCATTATTACTAATAATAGTGCTTACTATTGGAATAGATACATCTACATTAACATCAACATTATTAAAATTTACTTCAATACTTTCAAAATCACTACTTAATAAATCTTTTGCTTGTACATTATTACCTGCTTGCGTTACTATTTTTTCTGGATTATGAGTAACATTTTTAGCATGTTCTACTGCTTTATGAGTCACATGAGTAGTGGTATGTGTAGTAGTTTGTACATTTTTATGGATATTATGCTTTTCTACTTCATTATTTGCAAACATGGATATATCAAAAACTTGAGTTTCATAGCCTCTAATTATTATAGGAGCATTTCCTCCCTCAATAACTACCTCTGCATTAATGCTATTAGTATCAGCTCCAAAAACAATAGAATCTGGTAATATTTTCATCCCAGGTTTTAATTCTACTATTTCACCATCTGGAGTTTGCATATAAAACTTACCATTTTTAATACTTTTAACTACAAAAGCCATATTACCCCCTTTTTTTTAATAATACTAATTCTTAATATTTTTTTCTATTGTTCTTTAGGACAATTTAGTCATAAATTGAACTCTATTTTTGACATTATATTTTTTATATATGTTTGAAGCATGAGCTTTTACTGTGCGAAGTGTAATATTTAATTTATCAGCTATTTCTTGATAACTAAATCCTTCAAGCAATAATGTAGCTATTTCTTTTTCTCTAGATGTTAAATTATCAAAATTAACATTTTGTTTATTAAAAAAATTCTCTATTAAAGATGGAGAGAGCCAAAAATTATTATCTTTTATAGCTTCAATTGCACTTAAAAAATACTCCTTTTTCATATAAATATTTCCATATCCTCTCGCCCCAAGTTTATATAATATTTTAGCTTTATTAATATGTGGCACTTTATCTAATACTAAAAACTTATTTCTTTTAAATAACTCATTTAAATTATCAAATTTAGAAATATAAGAATAATTTGTAATAATTATCTCATCTTCTAAATAATCAATTGCATCAAACAATATACTCTCAGCATCAAGAATACTTTGCCAATACAATATATACCTATAATCATCTGTCAAAATATACATTATTTCTCCGTAAAAGTATATGTTTTTGTTTTTAGAATCGGTTTTAAAATATAATCCATTACACTTTTTTTACCTGTTATAATATCTACATTTGCAATCATTCCCGGTTTTATTTTAAACTTTTTGCCATTTTTTTCTAAATAATTTTTATTAGTTTTTACATATACAATATAAAAAATATCCCCTCTTTTATCTTCTATAGTATCTGGGCTTATAAGTGTAACTTTTCCTTCCATACTTCCAAAAATAGTATAATCATACGCACTAAATTTTATAATAGCTCTCTCTCCGGGATATAAAAAGCCTATATCCTTAGGTTTTATTTTAGTTTTTATCAAAAGCGTATTTTTAACTGGAACAATCTCTACAATATTCCCTCCAGGTTTTATTACTTCGCCTATAGTATTGACATATAATTTTTTTACCACTCCATCAACAGGAGATTTTACAATAGTACGTTTAATAGTATCTTTTAAAGATTGTATTTGAGCTTTTAAAGATAAATACTCTGTCATTACCTCAGTTAATTTATCTTTAGCTTCATTTTGAAATTTTAATTTCAAAGTATTAATTTTATCTTTTATCTCTTTTATATTACTTTGTAATTTAGGAATAGAAAGTTTTGTAGATTCATATTTATTTTTTAATTTATTAACCTCTCTTTTTAATTTTAAAAGCTCAATTTTTGATTTTACTCCTTGTTTTACCATAGGGATAGTCATTTGTAACTCTTTATTGATTATATTAAGAGAATTTTCTGTAAGTTTTAAAGAAACTTTTGCATTTTTTAGCTCTTGTTGTTTTTGTTTTAATTGCTCTTTTAATTGAGAAACTTTAGAATTTAACTCCTGTTTATGAGTATTAAAAAGACTAAGCTCATTTTTAACAATATCTGGTGCTAATTTATAAAATTTTTTTGGAAAAATTAAAACATCACTTCCATTAGATTCAGCTAATAATCTTTTAATTTTTATTTTAAGTGATATTATTTTTGCTTTTGTAGACTCTAAATAAGAAAGAGA
This sequence comes from Nautiliaceae bacterium, assembly GCA_027011225.1. GTDB lineage: Bacteria > Campylobacterota > Campylobacteria > Campylobacterales > Nautiliaceae > JALTBU01. The sequence goes on from JALVAK010000012.1 coordinate 10,181, forward strand.
TTTTTGATTTTTTATCTTTACAAGAGGCTCTCCTTTTTTTAAAAAATCTCCTTCTTTTACAAAAATTTTTTCTACAATTCCACCTTCTAAATTTTGTACTATTTTATTTTTACCGCTAGGAATTACTTGTCCTTCTCCTCTTACTATCTCATCAACTTTAGTAAAAGAAGCCCAAATTATAAAAATAATAATAGTTATAAACCAAAAAAATAAAATTAATCTAATTTTAGTAGGAGTTTTTCTAAGAATTGCTTCACTCAAAGCATTCATAAACTCATAATCAGTTTTTGAGAGTTTATTTTTCATCTATCCCCTTAATTTGTTAAGCTCGGCTAAAACTTTATCTTTTTTATCATCAATTATCTTTTTACCCTCGTGCATAACAATTATTCTATCAACTAAACTAAGCAATGTAGGGTCTTGGGTAATTAAAATAAGAGTTTTTTCCTTTAAAGCTTCTTTTAAATTTTTAATAACTTCTTTTTGAGTATTTTTATCCATTGCACTAGTTGGCTCATCAAGAATAAAAATCTTTGAATCCTTAAGCAATGCTCTAGCTAATGCAATAGTTTGCCTTTGTCCTCCGCTAAGCCCTAATCCTCTCTCTTGTATTGGCATTTCAAACCCTAACGGATGTTTTGAAATAAAATCATAAGAAGTTGATAGTTTTGTAGCTTCCACAATTTTAGAAGCATCAACTTTTTTCCCAAGAGTAATATTATCTTGCAAAGTACCGCTAAATAAATGAATATCTTGAGGCATATAAGAGATAATTTCTCTAATTAAAGCTGGATGTATTTGAGATAAGTCTAAATTATCTATTAAAATTTTTCCTTGAGTAGGCTCATATAATTTTAATAACAATTTTACAATTGTGCTTTTACCAGAGCCGATATTTCCTATTATAGCTACTTTCTCTCCAGGATTTATAGTAAAACTTACATTTTCTAAAGAATAAACATCACTATCTGGATATTTAAAATATACATTTTTAAACTCTATTTTCCCTTTTAAATTTTCTATATGTAAAAACTCTCTATCATGCTCTTTTTCTTGTTTTATAATATTTTCAATTGCATTATAAGCTACTTTTGCATCTGAATATTGAGTAATCAAAGCTGCAACTTGCCCCATTGGAGCAACCGTCCTAGAGCCTAAAATCACAGCTGCTATTAAAGCTCCTAATGTCAGCTGATGAGCAGCTATTAGATAAACTCCCACTAAAACAATAACCACAGTATTTAGTTGAGTCATTAAATAAGTAAAAGTTGGAATAGATGCGCTTAAAATTTTTGATTTTAGAAATTTTTCTGCTATATTCCCCGTAGCTTCTTCCCATTTATATTGCTGAAGTGATTTTAAGTTATGAGTTTTAATTGTCTCTATATTTTGAAGCGTCTCTATCAAAACAGAGCTTTTATAAGAGTGTGCATGATGAGTTTCATTAAGAACTCTCTCAAGAGGCTTTCTTATAAAAAAGGCATAAAGCAATATAAATAAAGAAAAAATAATAGGTACTACTACTAAAACTCCCCCTACATACCATATAACAAATAAAAATAATAAACTAAAAGGAATATCTACAAGAGCCGCAATAGTAGCAGATGTAAAAAAATTTCTAATAACATCAAAACTTCTTAAATTATTAGCAAATGAGCCCACAGATTTTGGATAAACTGACATTTTCAAATCCATTGCTTTTTCAAAAATGATAGAAGACATTATAATTTCACTTTTCTTTCCAGCCAATTCTAATAAATATGCTCTTATATTTTTTAACAAAAAATCAATCAATAAAGCCAATACAATACCTATAGTAAAAGCCCATAATGTTTCTTGTGCATTATTTGGAATTACTCTATCATATACATTCATTGTATAAAGAGGAATAGCTAATACAAATAAGTTTATTAAAATAGAAGCAATTATTACATCTCTATATAAAGGAAAAGATAACTTTAAAGTATCCCAAAACCAATGTTTTGCTTTAATTTTTAATGTATTAAAAGAGTCTTTATATTCATACTCTTTTTTTAATAAAAAACCATATCCTAGATAATCCTCTTGTAATTTTTCTATATCAACCCATTCACTAAGAGCGTTTGGAAAAATTATTTTTGCTTTATTATTTTTTATTTCTTCTAAAATAACACACTCTTTATTTTTCAAAAGCAAAATCATAGGAAGGTGTACATTTAAAATTTCGTTAATTGATTTTTTAACTAAAGTAGATTTAAATCCAGCTCTACTTGCTATACGAGAAAAAAGAGATTTTGGATTATTAATAGAAAAAATTTCCTCTTGTAGAGGAATTCCATCTATTAAACTCTCTTTAGAAATAGGCTTATTATAAAGCTTTGCAAAAAGCACTAAGCAATCAAGCAATGAATCATTATAACTTTTCACTTATTTAACTAAACCTTTAAAAATATTTTTTCCAAAAATTTCTTCAACCAAATTACCTGTTAAATTTAAAATTTGAGCTTTAGTATATAACAAATTATAATGTGTTTTTATTATCTCATTTTTTGCTTTGTATAAATCATTTTGAGCTGTAAGTAATTCTAAAAGTGTTCTTCTTCCCATATTAAATTCTTTTTGATAAAGCTCTAATGTTTTTTGAGAATATTTTTCATATTGTTGTAAGTCATTAAGCCTTTTTGATAAAGTATCTTTCAAATCCCATGCATTAAATAAATTTGCTTTAATTTCTCTTTTTATTTTCTCTAAAGTATTTATTGCAGTATTTATTTTTACTTTATTAATTTGAGAATTTACTTTATCTTTATAACCATTAAAAATATTATAATTTAAATTTAAACTCGCAATAAATCTATCATCTGCGCTATCATATGGATTTTTATCAGATACATCATTATAATTTTGTTTTAATTGAAAATCTAAAGTTGGATAAAAATTTTTATCTACTACTTTTTGATACTCATTTAATGCTTTAATATTAAATTTTGCACTTTTTATTGCAGGATTATTTTGCATTGCTAATTCATAAGCATCTTTTAAATTAGCTGGCAAATTCAAAGATAAATCAAAATTCAAATTATTTGGTTTAAATCCAAATATTTTTTCAAAATTATTTATTGCTTGATTGAGTTTGTTTTTTAAAATTAATACATTTGATTTTGCAAGATAATATTGAGACTCAATTTTAGTCACTTCTGACTTAGTAGTCATACCACCTTTGTATAACTCTTTTACTTTCTCAAGTATAGATTTAGTAATTTTTAAATTTTCTAATCCATTTTTATATAATTTATTCGCCTTTAAAACATCTAAATATGCTTTTATACCTTTTTGAGTAATATTATTAGCAGTATTTATATATTTAAATGCAAAAGCAATGGCTTTAATTTTTTGAAAATTAAGCTTACCTTCACTTGCATAGCCATTAAATAGATTTTGAGTAAGAACCAAAGCAGCTTTATAATATCTATATGTTACATCTACTACATCACTTTTAAATCTTCCAGCCTTTGCAAATCCACCTTGCAAATTAAAATCAACTTTTGGCA
>JALVAK010000013.1 GCA_027011225.1 Nautiliaceae bacterium
GAATATGTAGTGCCTAAAACTCCTGCCATTTTAATTAAAACTCATAAAAATAATTTAACATTTCCTTTTAAATTTTATAAAATAAAAGATGGTTATATTTTAGTAGGTGATATAAGAGAAATTAATTATTATTTAGAAAATGAATTTTATGCACCAGATGATGCCCAATTTAAAGAAATAAAAATTGCAATCATAGATATGGATAAAATTCAATACAAAGTAATACAAAAAATAAAAAAAATATATAAAAAATGTAATATTAAAAAAGTTATTTTTTTAACTCCTGATGAAGAAAAAATTATTTTAAAACCTACGCTTATTGAAGATAAATATAAAATAATTTTAGATTGCAAATGAAAAATATGAACATAAAAATAATAAGTAGCGGAAATAAAGAAATTTTTCCTTTTGCTATTCCTATTGGAATTGGTCTTATTGATAGCGCTATTAATCTCACTCGTATCTGTATGTTTGACAAACCAGATGTAATTTTATTCATAGGCTCTGCTGGAAGTTATGGAAGATTAAATATTTTTGATATTATTGAAAGTGCTACTGCTAGCAATATTGAGCATTGTATGCTAAGAAAAGAGTGCTATACACCAATAGATAATATAATTTCTGCAAATGTTTCACGTGAAACAATTATAAATTCATCCAACTACATTACTCAAAGTAAAATCATTTCAAAAGCATTTTTAAAACTCAATATCGATGCAGAAAATATGGAGTTTTTTTCTGTTGTAAAAGTAGCAAAAGAATTTAATATAGCAGTAAAAGGTATTTTTGTTGTTACAAATTATTGCTATGAAAATGCACACAAAGAATATATGCAAAATATAAATAATGCAAAAGAGAGATTAATAAAATATTTAATAGAAAAAAATATTATAAAGGAAAAAAATGGATAAAAAAGTTTTTATGGATTATTTACCTGAAGAATTAGAAGAAATGGGAATAAAGCCAAAATTTAGAGTAAAACAGCTTTATAATTGGGTATATAAAAAATACGTAGATGATTTTGATAAAATGAGTAATTTACCAAAAGATTTAAGAGAAAAACTAAAAGAAGAGTTTATTATAAATCCACTTGAAATGATAAATCATGAAGTTGCAAGTGATGGAACTGAAAAATTTTTATTTAAATTAAATGATAATCATACGATTGAGACAGTTTTAATTAAAATGAAAGATGAAAGAGTTGAAAATGGCAAGAAAAAAGAGGCAAAATATACAGTTTGTGTATCAACTCAAGTAGGATGTAAAGTTGGATGTGCTTTTTGTCTAACTGCTAAGGGAGGATTTGTAAGAAATTTAAGTGCTGGTGAGATTGTAGCACAAGTATGGTTTATGAAAAAATTTAAAAATTTTAGTGAAAATAAAGCTTTAAATGTAGTTTATATGGGAATGGGAGAGCCACTTGATAATTATGATAATGTTATAAAAGCAATAAAAATAATAGCTCATCAAGATGGATTAAATATTTCAACTAGACGCCAAACTATATCAACTTCTGGAATTGCTCCAAAGATAGAGAGACTTGGAAAAGAAAATCTTGGAGTTGGGCTTGCTATTTCATTACATGCAGTTGATGACAAATTAAGAGAAGAGTTAATTCCATTAAATAAAGCATATAATATTAAAAGCGTAATTGAAGCAATAAAAAAATATCCAATTGATAAAAGAAAAAAAGTAATGTTTGAATATTTAGTTATTAAAGATGTAAATGATGACTTAGCTTCAGCTAAAAAACTTGTAAAATTGCTAAATGGAATTCCAAGTAAAGTAAATTTAATTTATTTTAATCCATATCCAGGAAGCCCTTATAAAAGACCAGATGAAGAAACTATGAAAAAATTTCAAAGATATCTGCTTGATAAAGGAATTACTTGCACTATTAGAGAAAGCAAAGGAATTGATATATCAGCTGCTTGTGGACAGCTTAGGGAAAAACAAATTGAGAAAATGGAGAATACAAATGGCTGAGCTTAAATATCTCCCAGCTGGGATTAGACTTCATTTAAAAGAGATTTTTTATAAAATTACTGATAATTTAGATAAATATTACTATTTTCATTTCGAAGATATTCCCACAGGTCTAAAAGCTGAAAAACTACTAAAAAACGAGAATATCAAATCAATCCCTGTCCCTAATGAAATATTTAAAGATTGCGGAGTAGCAATATTAAGTAAAGAAAAAGAAAAAATAAAATCAATTCTTGATAAAAACAATATCAAATATGAAATTTGGATAAAAGAAAAAGAATTTAAAAAAATTGAAGGAGAGATTGAAGCTAAAACTTGTCAGTTATAAATTTTAATATCAGCTCTATTTTTTATTTTATCAAAATACTCTTTTAAAATCTGATTTCTTTTCATTTCAATTAGTTTGTTTGCTATTATATTCTTAACTTTTTCAAATGGCAAATAAACTTTTCCTTGTTTATTTGCAATATAATATGTAGAGTAAGTTAAACCTTCATTTATTATAGGAGTATATTGCCCTACTTTCGTATTTTTAAAAAGATATAATTTATCTAAAGGCAACTCATTCCATTTATAAATTTTTGTTTGAGAAACTATATTTTTATCATTATAAAATGGATTAGTAAAAAGTTGTTTTAAAATTTGGGGATTTCTTGATGAATATTTAACTACTTGAATTTCATCAAATGTAGAAAATTCATCTTTATGAGTTTGATAATAATTTTTAATATCATCAGGTGAAATTTTAAGCTTAGAATTTATAATACTTGCAAAAAGTTTTTGTTTTAATAAATTTTGCTTTATTTCATTTCTAAATTTATAATATTCTCCTCTTTGCATCAAAATATTTTTAAATTCAAAAAGTGTTAGATTATTTCTTTTTGCAATTTTATCCATCGCCTCATCTATTTCAAAATCATCTACACTAATTCCTCTTTTTTTAATCTCACTTTCAATTAATTTTTGATCAATTAAATAGTTTAAAGCTTTGTTAGGAGAAATCCCTAATTTTTTAGAAGCAATTTCTACATCATAAGAAGTTATTGGATAATTATTTACACTAGCTACAACTTTATCAACTATTTTAGCATTTAATGATAAAAATAAAAAAGTAAATAAAATAAATTTTTTCATAAATTCCCTTTTTAAAGGGAATTATATCAAAGAAAAAAAGGCTTATTTAGAAGCCGCTTCTTTAAGAGCTTCTAAAGCCGCTTCGTAATTTGGCTCCTGTGTAATTTCAGGAACTAACTCTTTATAAGCGATTTTTCCATCTTTACCTACTACAAAAATAGCTCTTGCACTAAGACCTCTTAATGCTCCTTCTGCAATTAAAGTACCATATTGAGTTGAAAAGCATTTTTCTCTATAATCACTAAGAACTTCAAGATTTTCAATTCCTTCAGTTGAGCAAAATCTTTTTGCTGCAAATGGTAAGTCCATTGAAACTACACATACTGCTGCATTTTCAACTTTTGCAGCTTCTTCATTGAATTTTCTAGTCTCAGTTGCACATACAGGAGTATCAAGACTTGGTACTGCAATAATAAGTTGTGCTTTATCGCTTGCTCCACCAATTGTTATTTCTTCAAGTGCAGTATTTGGAAGAGTTACAACAGGTGCATTATCTCCAACATTTACTTGATTTCCATAAAGTGCTACTTCATTTCCTTTTAATTTTGTTGTTACTGGCATTTAAGCTCCTTTTTTTATTTGCAGTATATCAGATATATAATTAAAAAAAGATTAAATTTATCTTCTTTGGCTTAAATTGTTACTTTTTTACACATCTTTAATTATTGCATCAAATGTATTTTTCACCCCTCCTCTAAAATATAATCTATTGTTACGAATAGTAATAACAAGCTCTTCATTGCTTTTTGGATAAACTTTTACACTATCTCCTATAAGCCCCGCTTCTTTTGCTTTTAAAAAACTCGCACACATCCCTGTCCCACATGCTAAAGTCTCATCCTCTACACCTCTTTCATAAGTCCTTACATAAAGTTTTCCATTTTTTACTTCTGCTACATTTACATTTGCATTATGTTTATATCTAAGCTCTCTACATTCATTCACATCAAAATTCTCTAATTTATCAAGTTTTACAAGATGCGGCACTCCTGTATCAAACAAACTCCACTCATTAAAATCATTTAATTTTTTATGAGGAGTAAGCTGAGTTTCTACTATATCACCATCAACCTCAGCTTCAATAACTCCTGCTAAAGTTAAAAATTTCATTTTTTTAGGAGCTAAATTATTAGTATAAGCATAATGAGCAGCTGCCCTACTTCCATTTCCACACATCTCTGCAATACTACCATCAGAATTATAAAACTGCCACTCAAAATCATACTTCGTGTGTGGAAGTATCACTATAAGCCCATCAGCCCCTACTCCATTAAATCTATCGCAAAGTTTTTTAGCTAACTTACTTCTATCTTCTTTTTTGAAAGTATGAAAAATTACAAAATCATTTCCACTAGCCGAATATTTTGAAACTATCATTACTAACCTTTTTAGATATAATTATAATAAAAAAGGCAACAAATGATTTTAATAGCAGGTCCATGTGTGATTGAGAGTAAAGAGCAAATTTTTAAAATTGCTGAATATTTAAAACCATACAATGAAAAATATGACTTTTATTTTAAAGCAAGTTTTGATAAAGCAAATAGAACAAGTCTAGATTCATATAGAGGTCCTGGAATTGATAAAGGGCTTGAGATTTTAAACGAAGTAAAAGAAAAATTTGGATATAAACTTTTAACTGATGTTCATGAAACATGGCAGGTAAAAAAAGCTGCTGAGGTTGTAGATGTACTTCAAATCCCAGCATTTCTTTGCCGTCAAACTGATTTATTAGTAGAAGCGGCAAAAACTGACAAAATTGTAAATATTAAAAAAGGTCAGTTTATGAATCCATCTGATATGAAATACTCAGTACTTAAAGTCCTTAAAACTAGAGGATGTAATGAAGTAAATTATGAAAATTCTAAAAAATATGGAGTATGGCTAACTGAAAGAGGCACTACATTTGGATATGGAAATTTAGTAGTAGATATGAGAAGTTTAGTAATTATGAGAGAATTTGCACCTGTTATTTTTGATGCAACTCATAGCGTTCAAATGCCAGGAGGAGCTGGAGGCAAAAGTAGCGGTAAAAGAGAGTTTGTTCCATATTTAAGCAAAGCTGCAGCAGCTGTAGGAGTTGATGGATTTTTCTTTGAAACTCATTATAATCCTGATGAGGCTTTAAGTGATGGTCCTAATATGATAACTCCTGAGATGCTAGATAATATCTTAAAAGATATTGAATGTATAAATAAATGCAATAAGGAGAATTAATGAGAGTTTTAGAAGGAAATTTAAAACTTGAAGGCAGTGAAAAAGTTGCAATAATTGCAAGCAGATTTAATCACTTAATCACTGATAGATTAATTGAAGGTGCAAAAGATGCATTTTTAAGAAATGGAGGAGATGAAGAAAATTTAGATTTAATTTTAGTACCTGGTGCATTTGAGATACCTTTTGCGCTTAAAAGAGCACTAAAAAAAGATATTTATGATGGGATAGTATGTCTTGGAGCTGTTATTAGAGGAGCAACACCTCATTTTGATTATGTAGCAGCAGAAGCTACAAAAGGAATTGCAAATACAACACTTCAATTTGATACACCTGTTACATTTGGTTTGCTTACAACTGATACAATTGAGCAAGCAATTGAAAGAGCTGGAACAAAAGCAGGAAATAAAGGCTTTGAAGCAATGCTAGGACTTATTGAAATGATTAATCTATATAAAGTGCTATGAAATTTGATTTAAAAAATAGACTTGATTTAGCTATACTAATAGTAGCTATTATTTGGGTAATTACAGGGGCATTTTTGAGATTTTTTAAATATTTTTTCACACCATTAGAGCTTGAAAAAATTACTTTGATTTTAATACCAGAGACTTTAATCCTTTTAGGATTAATAGCTTATAAAATATGGAGGATGTAAATGGCAACAATAACACATGCAAGAGAAGCAGTAGTGCAAACTTTATATGCACTAGAGCAAGGCAATGACAAAGCAATAGAGCAATTTGATGAGCTGCTTAAAGAAAAAAAAATTAAAAATCAAAAAGCAGAATTTGCAAAAAAATTATTAAAAGGTGTGCTTGAGCATAAAGATGAAATAGATAAAATTATAAAAGAGCATTTAATAGATTGGGATTTTGATAGACTTGATAAAATTGATAAACAAATCTTAAGAGTTGGAGTATATGAGCTTAAATATACAGATACTCCATTTCAAATAGTAATAGATGAAGCCGTAAAAATTGCTAAAAACTTCTCAGAAGATAAAGCAAAAAGCTTTATTAATGGAATTTTAGATAGAGTAGCAAAAGAAATAAGAGCTTAGCTCTTAATTCTTTGAGCATGGGTTAGTGCAACTGCAATTGCATCTGTAATATCAAGCGGTTTAATTTCACCTTTAATACCTAAAATTCTTTTAACCATAAAAGCCACCTGTTCTTTTTTAGACTTACCATTACCTGTTACTGCTTTTTTAACTTGAAGAGGCGTATATTCCGCAAAATTTCCATAAATTTGCAAAATTCTAAGAGATAAAGCTCCGCGAAACTGAGCAAGTTTAAGTACAGTTTTTGGATTGTAAGCATAAAATATATCCTCAATTGCAACCTCATCAATATCTTCAGTTAAAATAATATCAAGCCCTTCAATAAGCTGAGTTAACTGGTATTGAAGCTTTTTTTCAGTTATTTTTATAAATCCTGCATCAATAAGATGAATTTTAGGAGTAGTTTCAATTATTGCATATCCACATCTAATAGTTCCAGGGTCAATTCCGAGTATTTTCATTCACACCTCTTTCAATATTTTTTTCACATTGTATTCACATTGTGAATAACTTTAATAGACATTTAAATTTGGTTATGATACAATAATATTCACATAACTATTCACTAAAATTTCACATATGTGAAAAATAAATTATTCACAAAGGATATATAATTTGCTGTTTGATAAAATAAAAAATGAGCTAAAAAGTGAAAATCCTGTGAATTATAATAAATTTATCAAAAATTTGGAATTTGACGAAGATGCAAGTGACTCTGCAAGACTTGTAATAAAAGCTCCAAATATTTATATTGCCAACTATGTAAAAAGAAAATATAGCAAAAAAATAGCAGAGCTTTATAAAAAAGAAACAGGACTTGAAGCTAGTATTGAGATTACCACTAAAGAGATTAAACCAAAAAAACTAGAAGAATATGAAGAGATAATCTCAACTCCATCAGTACTTATTCCAGAATACACATTTGAAAGTTTTATAACAGGTCCATCAAACCAATTTGCCTACTCAGCTGCAAAAAGTGTAGCCGAAAATCCTGGAAAAAGTTATAATCCTTTATTTATTTATGGAGGTGTTGGACTTGGAAAAACCCATTTAATCCAAGCAATAGGAAATTATTTAAAAAATAAACTAAAAGTCATTTATGTCACAAGCGAGCAGTTTATGAATGAGTTTAGAGAAAATGTAAGAAATCATACAATGGATAGATTTCATGAAAAATATAGAAACTGCGATGTACTGCTTATCGATGATGTACAATTTTTTGCTCAAAAAGAACAAACCCAAGAAGAGTTTTTCCATACATTTAATGAATTATATAACCAAAAAAAACAAATATGCTTAACTGCTGATAGACCTCCTAAAAAACTTCACGATTTAGTGGATAGATTAAGAAATAGATTTGAAGCAGGTCTTATTGCAGATATTCAGCCACCTGAGCTTGAGACAAAAATAGAAATTATTAGAAAAAAATGCGAAATAAATGGGATTTATTTGCCTGATGATGTAATTGAATTTATTGCTACAAAACTTGATAGCAATATTAGAGAAATAGAAGGAATGATTGTAAAATTACATGCTCTTGCAAAACTTCTTGGTGTCAATGAAATTACAATTGATTTTGCAAAACAAGCACTTAAAGAGCATATAAAAGATAAAAAAGAAAATATTACACTTGAGAATATCATAGAGCTTATAGCTAAAGAATTTAACATTAAACCAAGTGAGATAACTTCAAAAAGTAGAAATCAAAATATTGTAGCAGCAAGAAGAACAGCAATATATCTTGCAAGAGAATTTACAAAAGAATCAACCCCAAGTATTGCTAAATATTTTGGACTTAAAGACCACAGCGCAGTTAGTCACTCAATAAAAGCATTTAATAAAAAACTAAAAGAAGATAATGAATTTAGAATGAAAATTGAAGAGCTTAAAAATAAAATACTAATTAGAAAAGGTGAATAGTGTGAATAAAAAAGTTTTTCACATTCACGTTAATTTTTCACAAATTTCGGGCTTTTTTAGCAATTTTCAACAATTCACGATAAACTACTATTACTACTATAAGAATTTAAAATAAAGGAGAGATTATGCATATCAAAATTCAAAAACCAGTATTTGAAAGTATAGTAAACCAAGTAGTGCCATTTACAGAAAAAAAAGATAATACCCAAATAACTTCTCACGTACTAATAATTGCAGATGATGATTTAATCCTTAAAGCCACAGATAAAGAAATAGGAATCAAAATAAAAACTGAAGCTGAAATTTTAAAAAAAGGAAAAATAACAATAAATGCTAAAAAATTAAGTGATATTATAAAAGCTCTTCAAAACAAAGAAATTGAGATAAAAAAAGAAGATGATTATATTATCATAACACAAGATACATCAATTTATAAACTATCTACATTTAACGCAGATGAATTTCCAGAATTTCCAAATCCAAATGATTTAAATGAGCTAGAAATTAAGAATGAAGAATTTATTGATGCTATTAAAAAAATATTTCCTGTAATTGATAATAATAATCCAAAATATGAATTAAATGGAGCACTTTTTGATATTAAAGAGAATACAAATTTTGTCTCAACTGATACAAGAAGACTTGCTGTATACTACTCAGACGCAAAAGGTAAAGAAGCAAAAATAATTGTGCCTAAAAGAAGCATAAGTGAAATAAAAAGAATTTTTAATGAGGATATGAAAATATTTTATGATGATGTTTATTTAATATTAAAAGATGAAAATGTTATGTTCTTTACAAAGCTAATAAATGGAAAATACCCAGCATATGAAAAAATAATTCCTCAAAGTTTTAAATATGAAATAACTTTGCCTAAAAATGAATTTTTATCTCATCTAAAACAAATTAGCATAGTATCAAATGAAGTAAAAATTACAATAAGAAAAAATGAAATAATATTTGAGAGTTTCTCAGATGATTTAATACAGGCAAAAACAAGTTTTAAAATAGATACAAATATAGATGAATTTGTATTTGCAGTAAATAGCAAATACTTAATAGATTTTTTAAATACAATAAATAATGAAGACTTTAATCTTTGCTTAAACGAGCCAAACATTCCATTTGAGTTAAAAAGTGATAAATTTATAACAATAGTAATGCCTCTTAATATTTGATATAATATTAAAAAAAAGGAACTTAATGGCAAAATATGGTGCAGAAAACATTAAGGTTTTAAAAGGACTTGAAGCTGTTAGAAAAAGACCTGGTATGTACATTGGAGATACCGGAGTTAAAGGGCTTCATCATTTAATTTATGAAGTAGTAGATAACTCTATTGATGAAGCAATGGCAGGATATGCTACTGAGATAAAAGTAAAAGTCAATAAAGATGGAAGTGTAACTATTTCTGATAACGGAAGAGGAATTCCTGTTGATATACATCCAGAAGAGAAGATACCAGCTGCTACTGTTGTTCTTACTGTCTTACATGCTGGTGGAAAGTTTGATAATAAAACTTATAAAGTATCTGGTGGACTTCATGGAGTTGGTGTATCTGTTGTAAATGCTCTTAGCAAAAAACTTATAATGACCATAAAAAGAGATGGCAAAATTTATAGACAAGAGTTTGAAAGAGGCAAACCTGTAACTGATTTAGAAGTAATAGGCACTACAAATAGAACTGGTACAACTATTCAATTTTGGCCTGATGAAGAAATTTTTGAAACGACTGAATTTAAAAGTGAAATTCTTAGAAAAAGACTAAAAGAGCTAGCTTATTTAAATCCAAATATTACAATCTATTTTGAAAACGAAATTGACGGAGTTAAAGAAGTTTATCATTTTGAAGGTGGTATTAAGGATTTTGTAAAAACTTTAACAAATAAAGAGTGTATAACTGATGTTATTTATTACAATGAGCATTACAGTGATGAGGAAAAATCTCTTGATGTTGAGGTAGCACTTTGTTATGATAGTGGATATGATGAAAAAGTTTTAAGTTTTGTAAATAATATACGCACACCTGAGGGTGGAACACATGAGAGTGGATTTAAAGCAGGGTTAAGCAAGGCTATTATTAATTATATAAACAAAAGTATGAAGTTAAAAGATAATATAAAAATAACAGGCGATGATGTAAAAGAGGGGCTTAATGCAATAGTTAGTGTTAAAATGAGTGAGCCTCAATTTGAAGGGCAAACAAAAGGAAAGCTAGGAAGCTCTTATGTAAAACCAATTGTTCAAAAAGTAACTTATGAATACTTAACAAGATATTTTGAAGAAAATCCAAATACTGCAAAAATAATAGCAGAAAAAGCAATAGCAGCTGCAAAAAGTAGAATTGCCGCTAAAAAAGCAAGAGAGCTTACAAGAAAACAGACAAAAATAGGAGTTGGGACACTTCCAGGAAAGCTTGCTGATTGTCAAACTAAAAATCCAGATGAAGCAGAGCTTTATTTGGTTGAGGGTGATAGTGCAGGAGGTAGTGCAAAACAAGGAAGAGATAGATATTTTCAAGCAATACTGCCACTTAGAGGAAAAATACTTAATACTCAAAAATCAAGCGATGCTAAGGCTCTTAGCTCAGAAGAGATTAAAAACATAATAACAGCCCTTGGTACTGGTATTGGAAAAGATTTTGATGCTGATAAAGTAAGATACAAAAAAATTATAATAATGACAGATGCCGATGTAGATGGTAGTCATATTCAAACTCTTATTATGACATTTTTCTTTAATCATTTAAGAGAACTTATTGAGAGAGGTTATTTATATATTGCTCAGCCTCCACTTTATAGATATAAAAAAGGAAAAGTAGAAAAATACCTAAAAGATGATAAAGAATTAAATGAATTTTTAATTGAGCAGGGAATTAACTATATCGATATTGAGGGTGTTGGAAAACCTGAGCTAAAAGAGCTACTTAAAAATGCAGCTTATTATAAATTACTTCTTGAAAAACTTACACATAGATTTAATATTCCTGAAGTGATTAGATTTTTAATTGAAAATGGTAATATTGATGAAATGGAAGAGTATCTTAAAAAATTTGGGTTTAATATTGTTTCAAAACATGACAATCATTACTATATTCAAACAAATAGGGGTTTAGAAGAAATTACAATTGACGATAAATTATTAAATCACCCATTATTTATTGAAGCTAAAAAAGTTTATGAAAAACTTAAGGAATACAAAGATTTAGTAAAGGGTGATTATCTAGAATTACTAAATGAAGTTATTGAAAAAGCTAGAAAAGGTGCTCATATCCAAAGATACAAAGGTCTAGGTGAGATGAATCCAGAGCAGCTTTGGGATACGACAATGGACCCTGAAAATAGAACTCTTATTCAAGTAACTCTTGAAGATGCGGAAAATGCTGCTAAGCAGTTTGAGCTATTTATGGGAAATGAAGTAGGACCAAGAAGAGAATTTATTCAAGCAAATGCAAAAGAGGTAGAAAATATCGACGTATAAAGGTTTTAATCGATGAGTCTTTTTAAAAAATTTGTAGTTTGGTTTGGAAGTATTATTTTTATTTTTTTGTTTATATTTGCTAGTGTATTTTTTGGAGTTAAAAAGATTGAGACTTCAAAAAGAGTTTTTAATGACCAAGTTAGGCTAAAAGATTTGGTTTATAATCTTGATTTGGCAGAGAAAGATTATTTTTTAAAAGAGGATAAAGTAACTGAAAATGTTGTATGGCAATATATTAAAAAAATTGAAAATCATATTGATAATACTCAAGGTACCTTAGAAGAAGATATTGGAATGCCTAATGATATTAAAGAATTTAAAAAATATTTCAAAAAATATACCCAAGCAGTAGATTTGGAAAATAAATATGAAATTTTGGCTCATAATAATTTAAATAAAGCCCAAAAAGCATCTCAGATGCTAAGAGAGCAAGCTTTAAAAAGGTTAGAGGAGTTAAAAGGTAATTTAAAAGAGGATATAGCTACTTTAAAGGACCAAATATTTTTGTTAGATAAAGTAACTAAGATAAAACTAAAAGAAAAAGATTATCTTTTATATAGAGATGATAAGTACTATAATCAAATTTTAAATCTTTTAAAAACTCTTCAAAATCATATTGAAAATACTCCAGGCTCTTTAGAAGAAGATGCAGGCATTCCAAAATATTTGGAAAATTATAAAAAATATTTAGTTGAGATTAGAAAGTTTTTTGAAAAAGAAAAAGAGTATAAAAAAGAATTAGATAAATACTCTAACAATCTATTACAAAAAGCAAATACTTTACTTCAAAAATCAGATAAGTGGATGGATGAAGCAATAAAATCTATTATAGCTAGTTTAATTGTCATATTTATAATTGCTTCAATTTTAATTGCAGTAGTTTTATTATTAATGAAAAGACAAGTTGTTGATAGAATCGTCGTTTTAAGTGAGAAAATGGAAGATTTAGCAGAAGGTGAAGGTGATTTAACAAAAAGAATTGAAGTAAAAGCAGATGATGAAATTGGAAAAATTGCAAAAAGTATCAATATTTTTATTGAAAAATTGAAAAATATAATTCTTAATCTAAGACATTCTTCTCAGGTAGCAGATAATGTATCTAAAACAATTAGTGAAAATAGTGTAGTAGTAAGCGATGCGGTTAAAGAGCAACAAAATACAATTGTAAAAATTAAAGGTTACATTGATAATATTAAAAATGATTTAGAGCCATCAGAGGAGAGTGTTAAAAAAACAGCTGAGGATATTAAAGAAACTCAACAAGTTTTAGAAGATTTGGTTGAATCTCTTAAAAAAGTAGTAGAAGAAATTCATACTTCTGCAAATAGAGAAATAGAAACAGCAAGTAAAGTAACATCTTTAGCAGAGCAGACAGAGCAAATTAAAGAGATTATAAGTATCATTAAAGAAATTGCAGACCAAACAAATTTACTAGCACTCAATGCTGCAATAGAAGCGGCAAGAGCGGGAGAGCATGGAAGAGGATTTGCAGTAGTTGCGGATGAAGTTAGAAAACTAGCTGAAAAAACTCAAAAAAGTGCAGGGGAGATAGATAGTGTAATTCAAATGATTATCCAAAGTGTAGAGACTACAAAACAAGAGATTGAGGAAGTTGCAAATAATTCTCAACAAATTGCTGAATCTACTAATTTATTAGTAGAAAAAGCAGATAATACAAATGCTAAGCTTGTAGATACCATTGAGCTTTCAAACGAAGCTATAGAAGAAACAGTTAAAATCAATAATAACGTAAGATATTTAATTAAAGAGATTGATAACTTATTAAAAGATTCTGAAGTTACAGAAAAAATAGCAAAAGAGCTTGAAAAAATTTCAAAAGAGCTTAAAGAAATTACTAAAGAAATTAATCAAGAAGTAAATAAATTTAAGGTGTGATAATGAGATA
>JALVAK010000014.1 GCA_027011225.1 Nautiliaceae bacterium
TATGAAGATAGATATGTAAATTTACTAAAAAAATTTTTAGATATAAAGAAAATAGCTATTGTTCATAATGCTGATAAATTCTTAAAAGAAAACAAAAAAGGAATTGAAAATATTTTAGTATTAAATGAAACTATTTCAAACACTCTTAAAAAATATAGAAGTGAAAATATTTCTTATTTTTATCCCTTAATTGAGCATGAAAATAAGAATAAAAACAAGATAATAGATAATAGAATAAAAATTGTAATTCCAGGTTTGATTGAATTAACGAGAAGAGATTATCTTGGGTTTATAGAGTTAATTAAAAATGTAGATTTAGAAAAATATGAATTTATTTTATTAGGAAATATTTTAAAAAATGATGGCCCGGAAGTTTTTAAAAAATTAAAAGAGGCAAATTTATTAGATAAAGTTAAAGTATTTGAGGGATTTATTCCTTATGATAAATATTTTTCTATCATTAAAACTTCAGATTTAATTATGCCATTGATTCACCCTAATGTAGAAAATTTTGAAAAATATCATAAAACGAAAATTACTGCAGCTTTTACAATGTCTTTTTCTTTTAAAGTTCCTATGTTTTTATATGAAAGTTTTAAAGAAGTTGAAGAATATCAAAATTATTCATTTTTTTATGATTTAGATTCGTTTGAAAAAGATTTAGCAAATTTATCAAAAAATAAGATTGAAGAAATGAGAGAAAAGATGAAAAGAGATAAAAAAATATCTTTTAAATATCAACAAAAAAGATACCTAAATTTTTTGAAAGGTGTATATGAAAAATAAAATTTATATATTGCACGCAACAAATGGGCGGCCATATTTTGAAGCGGTAGAATATTATGCTAAGAATAATAAAATTTCTCTTGAATATGTAGAAACAAATTGGTTGAAAACTCTTATAAAAATTATTTTAAGAAAGAAATGTCCTACTTGTAATATTAAAAATGTAATTAAAAATTTTATTTTTTTTATGAAAGTTCCTTTTTTAAAAAATAATACAATTATATACGGAACAGCTCCTTATGATTTTAGATTTATTTGGTATTCAATATTAAAAAACAAGAATAACTTTATTTATCATACATCTCATTATAAATGGGAAAATGATTATGAAGCAATATTTTATTATAAATTTTTTAATAAAAAGGTTAAAAAAATTTGGCTTAAAAAGCTTAAAGATTCCAAAATTGTATGTGTTACAAAAGCTGTAGAAAAGTCAATAAAAAACATAGTAAAGAATAATAAAGTTTTTCAAATATATCATTCTATAGATTATAAAAGATTTTATAATCAAAGAAATTTTGAAAAAGTATCTAAAATAAAAATTCTTTTTGTAGGAAGAATGGTTTATGAAAAAGGTTTAGATACTATCGTTGAATTGGTTAAAATTTTAGATAAAGAGAAGTTTGAATTTACTTTTGTAGGAGATGGGAAATATAGAAAAAATATTGAGTATATTTTTAAAGAAGAAAATGTTAATTATTTAGGGTGGATTAAAGATAAAAATGAATTAGCAAGAATATATAAAGACCATCATATTTTATTAAATCCATCAATAAGAATAAAAGGTTGGGAAGAATTATTTGGTATTGTAAACATCGAAGCAATGGCTTCTGGGATGATAGTAATTGCTAGTAATCATATTGGTCCAAAAGAGATAATAAAAAATGGTAGGAATGGATTTTTAGTAGAAGAAAAAGATATTCAAAAAATTACAGAGATTTTAGAAAATTTATATTTTAATAAAAAACTGATGGATAATATTTCAAGAAATGCTATAGAATTTGCGAAAAAGTTTGATGTTAAGACTATTGCTAATAAGTGGAAAAGAGTAATTGATGCATAAAGTTTTAATTATATCTGGGACAAATATAATAAGTGGAGCTGAATATGTTTTGGGAGATTATTTAAATAAAACGACTTTTGTTAATCAATTTGAAATTATTTGCTCTGATAATCAAGAAGTTAAAAACTTTTATAAAAAGTTTAATATAGCAAATTTACATGAATCAAAGTTTTTGAATCCTGTTTCGGCTTTGAATAATAAAGTAAATTTGATTAAAAAATTCAAAAATTTTCTTTTTGCTTTTTTTACATTCAATAAAATATTAACAAATAAAGATATAAAAATTGTATTAGGAAATAATACTGGAGATATAATTTATTCTTTGTATTCAAAAAAATTTGGGAAAATACATTTTAATTATATTCATGATATAGTAGAAGAAAATAGTTTTATTTCAAAAGTTATTTTATTTTTTGATAAATATGTAGAAAAGTATATTGTTGTTTCAAATGCAGTGAAAAATTCATTAATTAATATAGGAGTGAATGAAGAAAAGATTGAAATTATTTATAATGGAATAGAATATAATGAAAATTATTTAAAAAAAACAATAAATGACACAATTGTTTTTGGTTTTGTAGGAAATATAGAAGATAGGAAAAACCCTTTAGAATTTATTGAAATTGTAAAAAAAGCGAAAGAAGTATTGCCTTTTGAAATAGAAGGGCGAATGGTTTATGGCAATATTTTAGATAATAGCTTATTTAATCGATTAAAAAAAACAATAAAAGAAAATAAACTTAATATAAAGTTAATAGGTAAAATTGAGAGAGAAAAAATGAAAAATTTTTATGATGAAATTAATTTTTTAGTTTTAACAAGCAAAAAAGACCCTTTGCCTACAGTAATTTTAGAGTCATTTAATCATGGAGTACCAGTTATTGCAAAAGATGTTGATGGAGTACCAGAAATGGTAATACATAAAAAGAATGGCTTTTTATATGATAAAGTTGAAAATATTAATGATATTTTAATTGAATTACTAAATTGTAATTATTCTTTATTACAACAAAATGCAAATTTATTGGTTAAAGATAAATTTAATATAAAAAACAAAATAGAGAAGTTGGATAATTTATTATTTAAAGGTATGTTTTGAATCAAATATACATTGATGGACTATTTTTTAATGCATCTGGTATAGGTAGGTATTATGAGAGTATATTAAAAGAGTTATTAAAAAGAAAGTTTCAAATAATCTCTTGTGTTCCTAAAAAATATAAAAATCAATTTTTAGAAAAGTTTGGAAAATATGAAAATATGGAAGTAATTTTTGTAGATTATGAGAAGTTTTCTTTAAAATCTTTATTAAAACATCATAAAATATTAAATCAATTAAAAAAAAGAGCGGATTTATTTTTCTTTCCTCATATTAATATTCCTTTATGGTTTAGAGATGAAAAAATAGTATTAACTATTCATGATTTTATTCCTTTTACTTCTTATTGGGGAAGAAATTATATTAAAAGGTTATTTATTAAATTTTTATATACACATTCTATAAAAAAAGCTAAAAGAGTTATTTCTATTTCAAATCAGACAAAAAAAGATTTACTTACTCATTTTAATATTAAAAAAGTTGATGTAATTTATAACTTTATTGATGAAAAGTTTTTTGAATATAAGCCAAAAGATAGAATAATAAAAGATAAATATATTTTATATGTTGGAAATAGAAAAAGCCATAAAAACCTAAAAAATTTAATATTGGCATTTAATGAAATAAAAAAGAATATTCCTCATAAATTAGTTATAGTAGGTAAAAAAGATAAAGAATATGATTTTGTGGATAAAATAATTGATGAGAATAGCTTAAAAGATAAGATTATACAAATAGATTATGCTAGCGATGAAGAGATAATGAGTTTATATTATTATGCAGAACTGTTTGTGTTTCCAAGTTTTTATGAAGGATTTGGTTATCCTCCTTTGGAAGCTTTAGCTTTAGATACTCCTGTAATAGCTTCAAATATTGAAATATTAAAAGAGATATTGGGAGAAAAAATTGCATGTTTTGATCCTTATTCATATACAGATATCGCAAAAAAAATAAAAGATATATTGCAAAATAATGAAAAAAAAGAAGAGTTATTACAAATAGGTAAAAAAAGATTGTCAAATTTTAGGGCTGAGGTAATTATGCCCAAATATATAGAGGTTTTTAAAAAGGCAATTAAATGAAAATTTTACAGCTTGGGAAATATTATCCTCCTCATATTGGTGGAATTGAAATGGTAATGTATCAAATTACTGAGGGGCTAAATAAAAGAGGTATTCATTGTGATGTGTTGTGCTCGAATGATAAAAATAA
>JALVAK010000015.1 GCA_027011225.1 Nautiliaceae bacterium
TCCGTTTTGGGATTGAAAGTATATAATATTTTTTTCCTCTTGTCAAGGAAATATTGGAAAATTTTCTAAAAATTTTTGCTTTTTTTACTTAAAGTAATTAAAACCCCCTAAAATTAGGGAAATTGAAGTATAATAAAATTTGTAAAATTTTATTTAATATATGAATATCCAGTAGGAGTAATAACAATTATTTTTGATTGGCTGTTTTTAGTAAGATTGATTTCAATATTTGAAGTTACTAAATTTAAATTCTTATACATATTAATCTCGCTGCTACTACAGCTTAAAACACCATTTTGACAAATAAACACTTCACCATTATTACTAAAATATATTCTAAGAGGCTTACCAGAAACAACATCTGAGCTAATATTTTTATATTTATATTTAATATGAGTTATACCAAAAGTAGATAAATTTGAATCTTTATCTGCAGTTGGAAAATAATGACTGCCATCAATATATTTATTTGTTAGTGGGTCTTTTGCAATTTC
Organism: Nautiliaceae bacterium; assembly: GCA_027011225.1. GTDB lineage: Bacteria > Campylobacterota > Campylobacteria > Campylobacterales > Nautiliaceae > JALTBU01. The sequence goes on from JALVAK010000015.1 coordinate 495, forward strand.
ATTAACATCAATATAATTATCTAAATCCTCGTCACTATATACAGCAGCGTAATAATAATTATTTTTTACAGCTATTTTTAATTGATAAAATCTTCTAAACCAATACTTTGACTTATCTTCTTCTGAAGAATTATTTGGAATTGGCAAATATTTGTCATTTTTTAAAGCAAGTGAATTAGTATAATGCACATATCTATTTAAGGTATCAGAAGCAAGTTGTAATTTATCATTAGGAATAGAAATATTGATACTAAAAGAAAGAATCGCGATTAAAATGATAACAACAATAAGCTCTAAAAGAGTAAAAGAAGGTCTTTTCAATTTAACCTTCTTATTTGATTTCTTCAGCTTTTTCAACTTGGTAAAGGATATCATCCCAAGGATGTCTATACATTGGCATTCCAAGTCTTTTTTCATCAAGCACATGACCTATAAATCCTATACTTCTTCCTAAAATAAAGAATGCATTTAATGTTCCGCTTTCGATAAATTCTTCAATTTCTTTTTCTGTGTATCCTAATGCTCTCCACATATCAACCATTAAAATACCAATAGTTCCATCAACATTTAAAATTAAGTTTTCTTTTTTAGAGGTTGTTTCTTTTTCAACTTCTAATGCATAATCTAAAAGTGGAGTTGCAGGGAAAAACTCTTTTGCATACTTTTTAAGTCCTTCAACTCTTTTATCAGGATTTCTTACAGACTTGATTCTATGACCAATTCCTGGAATTGGTTTGCCTAACTTTTTCATATAATTTACAAATTCTTTTGGTGACATATTATTATCAAATGCATATTTAAAATATTTAGCTGCACCATCAATTGCACCACCAAATCTAGGACCAATTGTAAGTAGACCTGTAACTAAACTCTCAACCACACTTTTTCCAGCTCTTGCTGTAACTTTTGCGTTATGAGCACCACTTACTGCTGGACCATGGTCAGCTACAGTTTTAATTACAGTTTCAATAAAATCTGTTGCCCATTTTGGATATCTTTTCTTAAACCATAAAAGTGAAATAACATCACCAATACTATATCCTGTATCTGGAGTTGCCACTTGAGAAATTGGAATTCCAGCATAAACTGCTTCTTCTCCTCTATCATCAGAGATAGTACAAACAAAATTTCTTGGTTTTCTAATTTTTCCAGCTGCAAGAGCTTTATTATAATCTTCTGGAATTGGTGGCACTTCTGGCTCTTCAATATCTTTAATAATTCCTTCCCCTTTTAGCTGCTCATAAACGCCTCTAATAACATGAGGTAAATCATTAAAGTTATCAGGAACATGGATTCCAGCTTCTTTCATTGCTCTGTTTTTAGCTTCTGCTGTTTCTTCTTCTGCATTTGCACTTGCACCTGCGTGACCAAATTGAACACCGCTGCTAAAATGTTTAGCAATAGTACCAATACACCAACCAATAACAGGTTTAGTAATTTTTCCTTCTTTAATAGCTTCAATTACTTTATACTCTTCTCTACCACCAACTTCACCAAGCATAATCATATATTTAACTTTTGGATTTTTTTCCATTCTAAGCATATGGTCTATAAAAGTAGAGCCAACAAATCTATCACCACCAATAGCAACACCCTCTGCAATACCATCTGCATTAAGTGCAATAATATTTGAAAGCTCATTAAATAAACCACCACTTCTTGTAACAAGTCCAGCACTTCCAGCTCTGTGAAGTTTTGATTTTATAATATTTTCAATAGTACCACCAATATTTGCAACTTTAAATGCTCCTGGAGCTATTGCACCAACTGTAGCAGGACCAATAATTGTTACACCCTTCTCTCTTGCTTTTTTATTCATAAGTCTAGCAAGTCTCTCAGGAATACCTTCTGCTGTAATCATAATTACTCTAAATTGGTCCATATCAAGTGCTTCATTTGTTACATCATAAGCTGTTCTAAATGATGCAAAGTTTAAAAGCACATCAGCATTTGGATGATTTTTAACAGCTTCTGCTGTACTTTTATAAATTGGAATCATAATTTCATCAGTACCAAAGAAAAATTTTTCAAATTTACTTGAGCTTGTAGGCGCAACTATCGCCGCAACTGAAGGTTTTTCTCTTTTAATTACATAATCATAATCAAGCATTCTTTGAATTGCAGATTTATTATTATTCCAAAATATTGCTTGTGTATCTCTTGTAAATAATTCATTAGCCATTATTTCGCTCCTTTTTTATCATCTTCAAGTGCAATTCTTACTATATCAGTAATATGAGTTTCAGGTCCATAAACTTTAATTGGAAGTCCAAGTCTCTCAGCTGCAGCTTTTATATCTTTTAAACCTTTTTCATAATTTGGACCACCTCTTCTTACATAAATTCTAACACCTACATCTTTCATTTTATCTGCATATTTTTCAAATGCTTGAATAATACCTTTAAATGTTTTAGCAACATCTGTAAAGTTTGCAATAGCACCACCAATAATTAAAATTTTATCTCTACCTTGAGGGTCTTTTTCTCTTGTCATAAGGTCTAATACTGTTTCAGTATAAAATCTAGTCTCATCAGTTGTTGGACCACCAGAATATTCACCATAGTTTGCTAAATCTTCAACTCCACCTGCAAGGTCTGCGATTGTATCAGCATATACAACTGATGCTCCTCCACCTGCTACAAGTGTCCAAATTCTACCTTTTGGGTTTAAAACAGTTAATTTAAGTGAAGCACCACTTTTTGCATCAGCTTCAGCAATTGCTTTTTCTTCTGGAGATTTTTCTGGCATACCAAATGGTGTAGGAAATTCAATATCTCCCCATTTATCTTTCATCAAAAATCCTGCTGTATCATCAAGTCTTGCAACTAAATCAAGCAAATATACATTATCTCCAACAATAACAACAGGGTTTATTTCAAGATATGCAAAGTTTAGGTCTCTAAAAAATTTATAAAAATTAATTGCAAATTTTGCATAAGTTTCTTTTTTATCTTCTGGAATATCAGCTGGAATATTTTCTCTGATTAATTTTTCAATCTCTTCATCACTTGCATCAATTGGAATTTTAACTTCTGTTACTTTATCCCAATTTTCTTCTACTTCCATTCCACCATGAGCAGACATATAAAGCGCATCATAATTTTCATCTAAACTTGCAGCTGCAATATAATATTCTTCATCTTCACTGTGTGGTGTAAAAGGCTCTACAATAAAATAAGTTAGATAATCTTCTTTACCTTCATCTACAGGTTTATCGCCTTCAAATTTAGAATAAACTCTAACTTTTCCTTTTCTTTTCTCATCAATCCATTTAGCTGCATCTTCAAGCGTTACATCACCAGGTTTATTCACTTTAAAAAGTACTAAATTATTTTTACCTCTTTTACCAAAAAGCATATCAGGTTTAACAACAAGTGGTTTTTGTTTAAGCCATTCATATCCAGGTTCTTGTGCTTTTTTTAGTAATTCTTCTCCACTTTTTACTAAAACACTTTCAAATGGATAATTAAGTCCACTAAAATATTTATCCCAATTTTCTTTAAATAATCTTTTACCATCATATTCACGTATAGGTTTTTGAGCCATTAATACTCCTTAAATTTTATTTTGAAAATTGTATCATTAATAAATTTAACTTTAGTATAATTTTTATTTATATAAG
>JALVAK010000016.1 GCA_027011225.1 Nautiliaceae bacterium
CTTACATATATGGTATACATAGGCTCATTTCTTTTTCCTCTAAATGGATGAGGTGTAAGATATGGCGCATCAGTTTCAATAATTACTCTTTTCTTTGGAATTTTTGGAAAAACTTCTAATAATTTTCTAGCATTTTTAAAAGTAATAACTCCTCCTATACCATAATAAAACCTATCATCAAAATCTAAAAGCTGATGAGCAGCATTATAACAATGAAAAACTCCCTTAGCTTCTGGATATTTTTCAATTATTTTATAAGTATCTTCAGTAGCATCTCTAACATGTATAATAATTGGCTTATTATACTTTAGAGCTATTTCAATCTGTTTTTTAAATAGTTCTTGCTGTTTTTGTCTTTTTTCTTTATCTTTAACCCAATAATAATCAAGCCCAATTTCTCCAACAGCTACACATTTTGGATGATTAATATAATCAAGTAGTAACCTATCTTCATACTTATCTATATCAACAGGATGCACTCCTACTCCAAAATAAATTTCATCATATTTTTCAGCAAGCTCAATTGCTCTTTTTAAATCTTTTGGGTCAGCTGCAGGAATTATAAATTTTTTAACATTATTTTCTTTTGCTCTACTAATAACTTCATCAACATCTTCTTTAAATTTAACATTATCAAGATGAGTGTGAGTATCAATAATCATTATAAACCTTTTTTTTACGAAATTTTACCATACTAAATATTTATTAAACATTAAGTGTCACGCTCATATCATCTTGATATTCTACAATTAAACTTCACATTTTACAAAAAAGGATATTTAAATGAAAAAAATGTTTATATTTTCATCTTTAATTACAAGCGCATTATTTGCTATAAACCTAAATACTGCATCAATGCAAGAGCTTGAAAAAATCAAAGGTATTGGACCAGCAAAAGCAAAAGCAATAATCGAATATAGAAAAAATCACAAAATTAAAAGCGCAGATGATTTGAAAAATATAAAAGGATTTGACGCACAGACAATTTCAAATGTTAAAAACAATGTAATTGCTAAAAAACATTTATCAAAAGATAATAAAAAATCTCTAACAGAAAAAACTACAAAATTAAAAAATAAAAAAGAAAATATAAAAGATAAGCTAAACTCAAAAAAAGAAGCTAAAAATAATTTTAAAAACCAAAAGAAAAAAGCAGCTTCTAAAGCATTAAAAAAGAAAAAAGCAGCTTTAAAAAACAAAATAAAACTAAACAAAAATAACTTTAAAAAATAACCTTCTCCTCTTTTTTTTACCTTTTGTAACATTTTCGCATTAAAATCCTCTCTTTATTGTAAAGATTAGTAACTTTTGAATATAATTAAACAAAAAATAATAAGGAGACAATATGTCAAAACCAACTTTTACAAAAGAAGAAGCACTTGAATATCATGCAAAACCAGTCCCTGGTAAAATTGCAATTGAAGTTACAAAACCAGTAAGAGATTCAAGAGATTTATCAATTGCATACTCACCTGGTGTTGCAATTCCTTGTCTTGAAATTGATAAAGACGAAAATTTAGCATATGAATATACAAACAAAGCAAACCTTGTAGCAGTAGTTACTGATTCAACTGCAGTACTTGGGCTAGGAACTCTAAAACCAGTTGCTGGTAAGCCAGTTATGGAAGGAAAAGCAGTTTTATTTAAAAAATTTGCTCATATTGATGCATATGATATCGAGCTAAAAGAAAGAGACCCAGAAAAAATTGTTGAAATTGTAGAAGCTATCTCTCCTACATTTGGTGGAATTAACCTTGAAGATATTAAAGCTCCAAAATGTTTTGATATTGAAAAAGAAGCTCAAGCTAGATGTGATATTCCAGTATTTCACGATGACCAACACGGTACTGCAATTATCTCAGCTGCAGCAATTTTAAACTGGGCAGAGCTTGAAGGTAAAAAACTTGATGAGATTAGAGTTGTAATTATTGGTGCTGGTGCAGCAGGGCTTGCAGCAGCTGAAATGTATAAAGCTCTTGGAATTAAAAATATGGTTTTAACTGATTCTCGTGGTCCTATTACTAAAAAAAGAACTGATTTGAATAAATACAAAGAGCCTTGGGCAGTTGATGAAGATATTGAAACTCTTGCTGATGCACTAAAAGGAGCTGATGTAGTAGTTGGAAACTCAGTTGCAAATTGTATCACTCAAGATATGGTAAAAACTCTAAATCCAAATGCACTTTTATTAGTTTTAGCAAATCCAGACCCAGAAATCAAACCAGAATTAGCACTTGAAGTTAGACCTGATGTATATATTGGAACTGGTAGAAGTGACTATCCAAACCAAGTAAATAATGTTTTAGGATTCCCATTTATCTTTAGAGGCGCGCTTGATACTCATGCAAAAGCTGTAAATATGGATATGAAAATTGCAGCATGTAAAGCTTTAGCAGAGCTAGCTAAAAAACCAGTTCCTCAATATGTAAAAGATGCATATGGTGGAGTTGATTTAAAATTTGGAAAAGATTACCTACTTCCAAAACCATTTGATAGAAGAGTATTTGTAGATGAATCAGTAGCAGTAGCAAGAGCAGCACTTGAGAGTGGTGTTGCAAGAATTAAAGTTGATGATATTGATAAATGGGTAGAAGGTTATAAACAACATCTAATTAAAATGCTTAAAGAAAAAGAAGGAATAGATTACGACGCTGAATAACTCTTCTTTTTTCTTCTTACTTTACTACAAAGGTAAAAAATGGTTAAAATCGGTATTGTTACAATGAGTGATAGAGCAAGTGCTGGTATTTATGAAGATAAAAGCTCTAAAGAAATTGAAAAATTTCTAAAAGAAAATATTACAAATGACTTTGAAATAATTTATAGATTAATTCCAGATGATTATCAAAAAATAGTAGATACTCTAAATGAGCTTGTAGATAAAAAATGCTCTTTAATTCTAACAACAGGCGGAACAGGTCCAGCACCAAGAGATGTGACTCCTGAAGCTACAAGAGAAGTCATTGAAAAAGAGCTCCCAGGATTTGGCGAGCTTATGAGAATGCATAGCTTAAAATATGTCCCAACCTCAATACTAGCAAGAGGAATAGCAGGAGTTGTCAAAAATAGCTTTATTTTAAATTTACCTGGAAGCCCAAAAGCTATAAAAGAAAATCTTGAAGCTGTATGGGCAGCAATTCCATATGCAATTGATTTAATTGGGGGAGATTACATAGAAAGCCCAAGCGCCTTTAGACCAAAGAAAAAATCATAGAAGAGCTTCAATTTTATTTTCAAGCTCTCTAATTCTTCTTTTTAATTGCTCATTTTCAACTCTCAGCTGAGAGTTTCTATTTTTAACTGCTTTTAAGTCATTTTTGAGTTTTGTTATCTCTTCATCTAAAAGCTCTAAATTACCTAAAGCTCTTTGAAGTTGAATTTGATATTTTTTAATTAAAATTTCAGCATCATTAAGCGCTGATTTTAATTGTTTTCTCTCCTCATAAGCTTTTTCATACAAATGTTTATAATAATACATTTTAAAAAGTAATATTAAGATTATAATAACAACGCTAGTTAAAAAAATCCAATTAAAAATTATCAATTTTTTCTACCCTTCTTTGATGCCTTCCTCCTTCAAATTTGTGAGTTAGCCATGCTTCAAGAATAGATTCAATTTCACCTTTTCCTACAATTCTAGCTCCAAAGCATAAAATATTAGCATCATTATGTCTTCTTGCCATCTCAGCTGTATAATAATCATGACAAAGTGCCGCTCTTATGCCTTTATGTTTATTTGCAGCCAAACTCATTCCAATGCCACTTCCACAAATTAATATTCCCATGCTTCCAGGGTTTTCTAGTACTGCTCTTGCTACTTTATGAGCATAATCTGGATAATCAACACTCTCATTTGAATAACACCCCAAATCTTCTACTTCAATACCCTTTTTTTGTAAATATTCAATCACAAAAGGCTTTACCTCAAATCCAGCATGGTCAGTTCCGATAAAATATTTCATTATCTTCCTTTTTTTAGAAATTATAACAAAATTTTCCAACCATATTTTATTGACTTTTCTCTAAAACCTCGCTATAATCGTACTTATAAAAAGATTTTTGAAAATTTAATGTTTTTTGCAA
>JALVAK010000017.1 GCA_027011225.1 Nautiliaceae bacterium
TAATCGCACTTGGTGAAGAGAGAGGCTCTAGTGCAATTTATTTTGTAAGCCAAGGTCAATATCCTAAATCAAAACTTATTGTTAAAACCAAAAGAGCAAATATGAGTGCGGCAATAAACGAATTAAAAGAGTTTATTGACAAAAACCCAAAATACTATAAAGATGTTAAACATTTGTTATATTTAATTAACAAATTGCCAGTTGTTAGAAAACAAATAGACACATTTAAAAATATAAAATTTAAAGAGTGGTTTTTTAATTACTACACAGTATTAGAAACTCAAATCATAAATACAATGAATAACTTAACAAAAAAATTCCCTACACAAATAGCACTTCTTTATAAAGAAAAACTTCCATATGAAAAAATAACAGCTTATACTGGTATTTTAAGAGGTATGGGCTCTTATTATATTACTGCGGATTTACCTCTTTCAAAAGAAGATTACAAAATATTATTTATGAAATACTATCACGATACAAATTTACTTCCTAAAAATGAAGATACTCAAATAATTTTTAACGCTAAGTTTAAAAAATTAGAAAAAGATATTAAAACCATATTATTTTTAATCCAACAAGCAAACATGGAATACTATCTAAATGGCTCATTTAACGGATATCCTATTGATGCTATTGATTATTTTAATGAGCTTACAAATAGGATTAAATATTTTAAAGAAGCTATAAATGCAATGAATGTAAAAATTAATAAAACAATAGATAAAATATCACAAGAAATTATCTACAACTTAACAATTGATGCAATAATTTTAATAATTGCTACTATTATTCTATTCATCGGTATTTACATTAAAAAATTAATAAATAGTCACATTAAAGAATTATCAGAGCTTATTACATCACTAACACCTATTACAGGAGAAGAGATAAAAATTGATATTTCATCTCCAGAAGGGCTACACAAAGCAGTTGAGACAGTATCTCAAGCAATTAGAATTACTCAAGAAGCTATTAAGCAATCTGAAGAAGCAGCAAAAGCAAAATCACTATTCCTTGCGAATATGTCACATGAAATTAGAACTCCTTTAAATGGAATTTTAGGATTCTTAGAGCTTTTAAAAACTACTCCAACAACTGAAGAGCAAAGAGAATATATATCAACAATTGAGCAAAGTGCTAAAAACTTATTACAAATCGTAAATAATATTTTAGACGTATCAAAAATTGAAAGTCAAAAAGTTACATTAGAAAACATTGATTTTAAAGCATTAGATGAGTTTGAAAATACTTTAGAAATTTTTGCAACTCCAGCTGCTCAAAAACAAATAGAATACGTAACTCAATTATCTCCTGATATGCCAAGTGTACTAAAAGGAGATATTTTAAAAGTAAAAGAAGTTTTAACAAATTTAATTAATAATGCAATAAAATTTACTCATAAAAACGGAACAATTGTTGTTACAATTAAATTTACTGGAATAAAAAATCAAAAAGCAGAAATTTACTTTGAAGTAAGAGATACTGGTATTGGTATGAGCGAAGAGCAAAAATCTAAAATATTTGAAGCATTTGCTCAAGCTGATGAGAGCGTAACAAGAAAATATGGTGGTACTGGTCTTGGGCTTACTATCGTTAAAAATTATATAGAAATGATGGGTGGAGAAATTCATGTTGAGAGTGAATTAAATAAAGGAAGTAAATTTTACTTTACTTTATTATTTGACATAGTAGACCCTACACCAAGATATAAACCTTCTATTTTATCAGACAATACTTTTGCTATATTAAATACAATCAAAGAAACTTTAAGAAAAGAGACTACATTTGATTATTTTACTTACTTTGGAATAAATAAAATAGTGTTTAATAACCCTGAAGAATTACAAAGTATTATCAAAAGAGAAAATATAAACGCTCTTGTAATCTTTTATGAAGAAAGTGATAAAGAAACCATTAAACAACTAACTAACAAAAATTTACCTATCCCAATCATTGTAATATCTTCATATTTTTACAAAGAGCAAATTGATAAATTATCAATAGATAGTACTATTTATGACCCTGTAACACCTACTAAAACTTATAATACTGCAATTTCTCTTAAAGAGAAAAAAGTAACTACACATATTTCACAAGAAGAGCTTAAAAAATCAAAATACAAATTAAGAGCATTAATTGCAGAAGATAATCCAATCAATCTTCAACTTCTAAAAACAACTCTTAAAAACATGGGAATTGAAACAGATGAAGCGCAAAATGGGCTTGAAGCATTTAACAAATACTCAATGAATCCACAAAAATATGATGTAATATTTATGGACGTGCAAATGCCTGTAATGGATGGTCTTGAAACAACTCAAGAAATTTTAGAATTTGAAGAAGAAGAAGGAATACCTCATACTCCAATTATTGCAGTTACTGCAAACGTATTAAAAGGTGATAGAGAAAGATTTTTAGGTGCTGGTATGGATGATTATATATCTAAACCTATTAATAAACAAGAGCTTGAGAGAGTATTAGAAACAGTTGCAAAAAACAGATACGAAAAAACATATCATATGAAAGTAACTGAAGAAAATATATCTGAGCCTATTATCACAAAAGAAGAAATAGCAGTTGACAAAAATGAAAAACAATATATAATTGCAAGTGAAAGTTCATTTTTAATAAATTACATCAAAGACTCTATAAAAGAATACGATTTCAAAGTTGCTCATAATTTAAAAGAATTAAATCAACTAATAGATAATAATAAGCAAAATATTATATTAATTGAAGAAGATTTTGCTGGAGCAAATATTGAGCAATTAATTAAAACAATTAAAAATGAAAATCCAAATGTAAAAATTATTGTAATTGGAGAGAGCGGAGCTAATTTAGCAGATGGTGTTATTTCAACTTTAAATATTGAAAATATTATAAACGAAATTAAAAAGGTTAGTGAATGAGTAAAAAGAAAATACTTATAGTAGATGATGATGCTACTAATAGAAAGTTTCTAAATATTGTTTTATCAAAAAAAGAAGATATAGAGATAATCGAAGCTGAAAACGGCTCTGATGCCCTAAATAAGCTAACACCTGATATATCTTTGATTTTACTTGATATTTATATGCCTATAATGGATGGTATTCAATTTATGAAAAATTTACAAATGAATAACCATCAATATTCAAATATTCCAATTGTAGTATTATCAACAGATGATACTAAAAAACAAGAAGCTCTCTCTTGGGGAGCAAAAGAATTTATTATAAAACCAGTAAATCCCATAAATTTATGGGAAAGAATATCTAAATACCTTTAGTATACTTTTAATTCATTATACAAACTATCCCTCTCAACAGGGATATATCCGCTATCTTTTATTAAATGAACTAATTCATCAAGTTTTAGACCATTTCTCGAAGCTGCTCCAGCTGCTGAATTTATTGATTCTTTTTCAATTGTACCATCAATATCATTTGCACCATAACTTTGCGCTACAAGTGAGAGATTAAGAGTTGTAGTAACCCAGTATGCCTTAATATTTGGAATATTCTCTAGTAAAATTCTACTAATTGCAATAGTTTTTAAAATCTCAACGCCAGTTAAAAAATCTTTTACATTAAGATAATTATTTTTTCTTTGATATACAAGAGGTATAAAAGCGTTAAACCCATTTGTTTTTTCTTGAAGTTTTTTAAGTCTTAGCATATGATCAATTCTGTGAGAGCGATTTTCAATATGTCCAAAAAGCATTGTTGCATTACTTTTTTTACCTCGTTTATGCCAAAGCTCATGGATTTTTAAATAGTTTTCACTACTAACTTTTCCTTTACAAATTTTATTTCTAATCTCTTCATCAAATATCTCAGCTCCCCCTCCTGGCATAGAATCAACACCAGCTTCTATCATATCATCAAGTACTTCTTCATAACTTTTATTACTTAATTCACTCAAAAAATTAACCTCAGCTGCAGTAAATGCTTTAACATGAATATCTGGAAGCTCTTTTTTAATTTCTTTAACTATATTCATATAATACTCATACCCTACATGAGGATTATGAGCAGATACGATATGAACTTCTTTTGCCCCTTTATTATAAGCATTTTTAGCAATTTCAACACACTCTTCAATACTTAAAGTATATGGATTAGGGTTTTTTCTGTGAGCTGAAAATGCACAAAATTTACAAACATCTTTGCAAATATTACTAGGGTTTATATGGCGATTTATATTAAAATATGTTTTTTTACCAAATTTTTTTTCTCTTATTTCATTTGCAATCTCACCTAATTCAAAAAGCTCTAAATCATATAATTTAACAGCATCTTCAAAAGAAAAATTGCCTTTTTTTATTTTTTCAATTAAACTCATCTAAATCCTTTATAATTTATATTTTTTGTTAAAATAGCACAAAAGGAGTAAAAATGCAACTAAATGAAATTATATACTCTTGCACAAATGATTTAGAAATTACAAAAGCTATTAAAGCAAAAATTAAAGAGTATTTAAATTCAATTCATAATATAGAAGGCGGTAAGGATTTTTTTGTAAAACACACAAAAAAAATAGATGAATTTATAAAACTTATATATAAATATTTAATCAAAAAAAACTTTGAAGAATTTACTCCAAGTTTAAATTCCATTCCAATATCAATAATTGCGCTTGGAAGCTATGGAAGAGAGCAATTATCAATTTATTCTGATATAGATATTATGATAGTTTACAAAAACATTAAAGGCTATAACTTAAAAGAGATAATTGAAAATTACATAACAATGCTATGGGATTTGGGTCTAAAAATTGGACATAGAGTACATGAAATAAATGATTTACAAATTGCAGCAAATGAAGATATAACTATAAAAACTGCAATGCTAGAATCTAGATTTATTACTGGTAGCAAATTTTTATGGTATGAAATTGAAAATGTATTAAATAAAATTAAAGAAGAAAATAAAAAAGAATACATTCTAGCAAAATACAATGAAATGAAACAAAGACACAAAAAATATCCTATCTCAATGGAGCCAAATATAAAAGAAGGATTTGGAGGAATTAGAGATTCAAATACTTTGCTTTGGATAAACAAAGTCATATTTAATTATCCCAACAATTCTTATTTAGTTCCAAAATATGCAAGTGAAGAAGAGTTTAAAGAGTATAGAAGTGCTTTAGAATTTTTATTTAAAACAAGAGTATATTTGCATCTTGCAGCAAAAAAGAAAATAGATACAGTTTATCTTCAATATCAAAGAGAAATAGCTCTTAATATGGGATATAAAGACTCTGCTAGAATGAGTGCAGAGAGAAAATTTATAAGAGATTTGTTAAAATCTTTATGGAAGGTAAATACTTTTTGCGAAATAACTATAAAAAAACTTATAAAACCTTATCTATACTCTCACTCTATTAAAGAGATAAAAACAAAAAGAGTAGATAAAAATTTTTATATATGCGAAGATAAAATTTATTCTAACTTTAATACAAAATATAATTTCAAGGAATATTTAGAAAAATTAATAAAACTTCCAAAATTTAAAAAAAGTGATATTTCTATAGTAAGCAATTTAAAAAGCAAAACAACTAAAAAAACAAAAACTCTAATAAAATCTTTATTTTATTCCCAAAACATATATCCTATATTTTTTGCTCTTTATAGAGCCGATAAACTTCATGAATTAATTCCTCCATTTGAAAAAGTAAAATATCTTGCTCAATTTGATGGTTATCATCAATATCCAGTAGATATTCACTCTTTATATACTCTAAAAGAATTAGAAAATCTACAAGAATTTCAAAAATTAAATGATGAGCAAAAAGCAATTCTTAGATTTGCAGCATTTTTTCATGACCTTGGAAAAGGTAGAGCTGAAGACCACTCAATTGTAGGAGCAAAAATTGCAAAAGAGTTTGCAAATGAAATAAATTTCCCAAAATCACAAATAATTTCAAAACTTATAAAATATCACACTCTTATGTCAAACGTAGCACAAAGAGAAGATATATATAATGACAAAGTAATTCTTTCATTTGCTCAGATTGTAGAAAATAAAGAATTTTTAGATTATTTATATTTATTAACAATTGCTGATATGAAAGCTGTAGGAGAGAGTGTATTTAGTGATTTTAAAGCACATTTATTAAAACAACTTTATAATAACACTTTAAATGTATTAGAAAATAAAGAATTACTAAATGAAATGTCTATTAGAAAAAGAAAAGAAAAATTACTTCAAAATAAAGAAGAATTTAAAAAGCTTCCATTAACTTTAAGAAAAGCTATTTTAAAATCCCCTTCAAATCAACTTTTTTTACAAAATTCAACAAAAGATATCTTAAATTTGCTTGAATGGATAAAAGATTTAAAAGATTTAAAAATCAAATTTGAAAATGAAAAACATTTAATTATACATATTGCAAAAAAAGAGCATCTAAATTTTTCTCTTGGATGGTTTTTAGAAAAATTATCAAAACTCAATCTAAGGCATTTATCTATTTATAAAATAGGAGATATAAAATATTTCAAAATAGAATTTGATAAAAAAGTAGATGAATTTGAGCTTCCAATAATTGAGCAATGGATTCAAAACGCATTTATGGATAAAGAGATAAATGAAAAAGTAAAATTTAAAAAAGAAGAATTTACAATAGATTGTAATCACTCTCCAAATTATGCCGCTCTTAAATTAAAAACAAAAGACAAAAAAGGAATTGTTTCTACAATTATGGATATTTTTGATAAATATGAGATAAATGTAGAAGATGTTAAAATAACTTCTCAAAAAAATATAGCAAGAGATTTATTCATAATACCAAAATCAAGCGGATTTTGTGAAAAAAAAGATGAAATAATAAAAAGGCTAACTTAATGAAAAAAAGAATACTTATTATTATTGCAATTATAATGATAATATCTACCATTATCAGAACTTTAATAGTAGGTTATTCATTTTTAAGCTATTCAAAAGAGATAATTCAAAATGAAAGCGCTCTTATAGCAGATATTGTAATGGAAACAACAGATAAAAATAAAATAATAAATTTAATTAAATATTCAAAACCTATAAATGATGTAAAATTTATAAGTGGTACAAAAAAAGGCATAATATTTGATTTAAATAAAAAAACAATAATCTCTTTTTATCCAATAGGAGATAAAACTTTAGAAATTGTTTATAATGGAGAGATATTTTTAAAAAAATTTAAAAATGCAATAACTCAGCTTTTATTAATTGCATTTTTTTCATTAATTTTAATAATTGCAATAGTCAATTACTTTTTAAACCCTTACCTTGAAATACTAGAATCTGTAAAAAAATCAACTAAAAATATTTTAAATGGAAATTTTGATTATAGATTATCTACTAAACTAAAAGGAGAAGCTAAAAATTTTATAGACTCTTTTAATACGTTTTTAGACAATTTAAAAGAGTCATTTAATGTAATTGAAGAAAATTACACATCTTTCATAGAAAAAAAGCCTACTCAAAATCCATTAATAGATACTAAAGAAACTATAGAGCAATTAGCAAATATATTTAAATTCAAAAGAGTCATAGAAGATGATATGAATGAGACAATAATACTTGATAGAATCGCCAATCTAATAGAAAAGTTTAACATTTCACATTATGCACTAATAGGAATCAATAATCATAACAAAAAAATTTTTTACATTAGGAAAAAAGGAGATATTTGCTGCAGTATAGAAGATAACTATACTTTATGCAGAGCTTATAGATTAAAACATGAAATAGATTCTAAAAATTACGAAAATTTATGCACTTTACATAGTTGTAATAATGATTATTATTGTATACCATTTAGCGCAGAAGGCAACTTTACTGGCATATTAAAAATTATGGATAAAAACATAAAAGAGACTCTACCTTATATAAAAGCATACTTAAAAGAAGCTTCTACTATTATAGAATCAAAAACTACTTTAAATTTACTAAAAAAACAAAATATAAAAGATGCGCTAACTGGTCTTTATAATAGAAGATACTTAGATGAAATTCTACCGAAGATATTAGCAAATGCAAATAGAAACCACTCTAAAGTAGGCTTTTTGATGATTGATATAGATTATTTCAAAAAAATAAATGATACATATGGTCATGATATAGGAGATAAAGTTTTAAAAGAGACAAGTTTTATTATATTAAATTCTATTAGAAAATCAGATATAGCTATAAGACTTGGAGGCGAAGAGTTTTTAGTAATTTTAACTAATATAAAAGATGCACAAGATGCTTATAAAGTTGCTCAAAAAATACGACAAAATATTCAAAAAAGAAAAATATCAAATATAAATATCACTGCTAGCATAGGAATATCTATCTATCCTGATTTATGTAAAGATAGCAAAACTTGTATCAAATATGCTGATTTAGCACTCTATAAAGCAAAAAATAGCGGAAGAAATCAAGTAATAATTTTTAATGAAAATCTAAAAACTACTTCTTAGCTTTTTTAGGAGCCGCAAATTCTACTAAATCTTCAACACTTATAATATTTTTTGGCAAATTTTCCAAAGATTTCAAAAAAACTCTAGCAGTAGTTCTTGCATCTCCAAGCGCTCTATGCTCTATTTCAGGAGGCAAATTTAACTCCTCTTTTAAATATTTAAGCCCATATCTATCAGCTTTAATAGTCTTTTCAGCCAACTTAATTGTACAAAGATGTCTATTTAAAAGTTTGCCTAAATTCTCTTTTTCAAATTGTTTAGCTAAAAAGAAAAAATCAAAATCAGCCGCATGTGCTACAAATACACTATCACCTAAAAATAATCTAAATTTTTTCAAAATCTCTTTTTGAGATTTTTGATTTTGAAGCATTTTTTTACTAATGCCTGTAACTTTTGTGACATATTTTGGTACTTCATTTGCATAAATTAAAGAAGAAAACTCATCTATAACTTTTCCATTTTTTAATTTTACAGCCCCTATTTCAATCGCTTGACCTTCTTTTGGTCTAGAATTATTAACTTCTAAATCTACAATAGTATATTCATACTCATCATAAGGAATTAATGCAGTTTTTAAATATACCTTATTATCAATTAATGTAAGAGGCAAACCTTGAAATTTTAATAAGTCATACAAAGATTCAAAATCAAATCCTGGATACTCTTTTTGCAAAAGTTTTATAAAATCTTTTTTAGCAATTCCATTTTTTAATTTAGAAATCAACTTATCCATTAAAACTCTTTTTGTAAAATTATAACGAAAATCAGAAACAATTATGGAAAAAAATTATCATTTAATATATATTTGCTATTGAAAAGCTTATACAAACTTGATATAATACATTAAAAAATAAAAAAGGATAAAAATGGTATTAGTTATGAGAGTTGGTGCTACTGAAGAAGAGATACAAAAAACAATTGAGCAAATTAAAAAATGGGGTCATGAAGTAAGCATAGCACCGGGAGAGAAACAAGTAGTAATAGGAATTATTGGAGATAAAACTGACCTATCAGGAAGACCGCTTCATACACTGCCAGGAGTTGCAAAGGTACTTGAAGTTTCAGCTCCATACAAAAGAGCTAGTCGTGAATTTCACCCTGAAGATACTATTATAGATGTTGAAGGTGTAAAAGTTGGAGGAGGACACAAAGTAATTATTGCAGGACCTTGTAGCGTAGATACAGTTGAAAATGTAGTATACTTGGCAAAAGTAGCAAAAGAAAACGGCGCTCATATGCTAAGAGGTGGCGCATACAAACCTAGAACTTCTCCATATACTTTCCAAGGTCATGGAGAAGAGGGTCTAAAAATGCTAGCTGAAGCTAAAAAAGAAACAGGTCTTCCAATAGTAACAGAGCTTATGAGTATAAACGATATAGATGTAGTTTATAAATATGCAGACGTTATTCAAATTGGTGCTAGAAATATGCAAAATTTTCCTTTGCTTAAAGAAATTGGAAAACTTGATAAACCAGTAATTTTAAAAAACGGAATTGCTTCAACTGTAAAAGAGCATTTAATGAGTGCTGAGTATATTATGAGCGAAGGAAATGATAAAGTAATTTTATGCCTAAGAGGTACTAGAACATACGAGCCAAGTGTTAGAAATACTTTAGATGTAACTTTAATACCAATAATGCAGAAAATGACTCACTTACCAATTATAGTAGACCCAAGCCACGCTGCTGGTAAAAGAGAGTTTGTATCTCCTCTTGCATATGCAGGTATGGCAGCTGGAGCTGATGGATTAATAGTTGAAATACACAATTGTCCAAAAGAAGCACTAAGCGATGGAGACCAAGCGCTTCTTCCTAGAGATTTTGAATATTTAATGAAAAAATTAAAAGAGCTTAAACCTTGGAATCAAAAAGAGTGGTGGGAATTTGACGCACAAAAAGAAACAGACTGCATAAAAGTTAAATAACCCCTCTCCTCCCCTTGCAAAATTGAGTAATTTTAGCTAAAATAGTTTTAGTTAAGGAGGGGATATGGAAAATGTATTCAAAGATGCTATCTTACCTGCTAAAGAAGCACTAAAAAAAGCTCCAAAAATCACAGGAATCCCAACAGGTATTGAAGGATTAGATGAACTTTTCTTTATTGCAGATGTAGAAAATGGAAAAGTAGTTAAAAAAAACTTAGGTGGAATGCCATCATTTAGCGTTTGCAATATAACTGGTGTAAATGATACTGGAAAAAGCTTAATGGCAGAGCAATTTGCAATATATCAAGCACAAAAAAACAAAGTATGTTTTATTACGGTTGAAACTCCTGCAAACTATGTAGTAGCATCTATGAAGCTTAGAGCAAAAGCTATGGGAATTGATGATAATGTAGTAGATGAAAATATAATTTTCATAGATGCTACAAGCCATTATCAATTAAGAGATGATACTCACTCCCTCCTTAACACTCTAGCTTATGCAATTAAAGAATACAAAATAAAATTCACTATTATTGACTCAATCACTGGTCTATTTGAGAATAAAGAAATGATGGCAAGAGTTATTGTAAGAATGATTTATAATTTCTTAAAAAAATGGTACCAAACTTCAATTCTTATATCTCAAAAAAGAAGTGCTCACGATGCTCTAAGCGCAGAAGCTGCAGGAGGATACGCAATAAGCCATATTGTAGATGGCACTATTGTACTTAGCAAAGATATTGTAGATTCTCCTTATAAAGAGAGAATGTATAAAAAACCTTTAGGGGAATTAGTTAGACTTTTTAGAATAGATGGGTGTAGAATGTGCGGACATGATACAAAAATAAGATTTTTAGAAATTACAGAAACTGGTCTTGTAAAAATATTAAATCCAATAGGAGGGGAGAAATGATTTTAAATATAAAAACAGATGATTATGAAGTTAAATATTTAGCTGAGAGAGTATTTTTTAAATCAATTGATTTAGTAGGAGGGCTTGATAGATTAGCAAAATATAGAAATCTTACATGGCTTCCAAGCCTTGCTAGAGCTGCATTTGTAATTGTTTTAAAAGAAGAATTTTTAAAAACAGAAGATGAAATTGCAAAATTTGTAGGAATTAGCAAAAGCACAGTTAGACAAATCTTAAGAGCTGACCCTAATTTAGCTTTATATAAAATAGAGCATATTGACGAATTAAGTGAAGAAGAGAAAAAACAATTAAGAGTTCATACTGCAGGCGGTATTGCAAAGTTAGCTTATAAATATGTTAAAGCTGGAGAAGATTCTCAAACTGTTATGGAATACTGCAGACAAATATCTCAAGAAGCTGTTGCACAATGTGATGCACCATGGGCATATCTAGTACTTAAAAATATAAAAGGGCTTCACTATCCTATAACAGAGCCGAAAGTATTAGAAGAGAGAATTGGGCATTTAGAAATAAAAGGGATAAAAGCAAGCGAAATAGTTAAACATCTTCACTACCCTATCAAAAACCCTGCTCAACTTCTCAAAGAGATAAAAGAATATCTTCAAATGAAAGGGATTGAATGAAAAAGGCTAAAATCGTAGCCACTCTTGGTCCCTCTTCTTCTGATAAAATTGAAGATATGATAAAAACGGGAGTTGATGTATTTAGGCTCAACTTCTCTCATGCTAATCATAAAACTCACAAAGAATCAATTAAAAAAATACGTGAGATTGCAAAAAAGCTAAATTCTAAAACAGCAATACTCCAAGATATAAGCGGACCTAAAATTAGAATTGGAGAAATTGATGGAGTGCTTGAGCTTAAAAGAGGCGATAAAATAAGACTTGTCAAAAAAAATCCAAAAAGCAAATATGACTTAACTCTTAGTTACCCAGAAATAATAGAGCAAGTAAAAGAAGGAGAATATGTATTCTTTGCTGATGGAAGCATAAGAACAAAAGTTATTGAAAAACATCCTGATTATTTAGTTTTAGAAGTAAAAAATGATGGAATATTATCAAGCAGAAAAGGAGTTAATTTTCCTCACTCAAACCTTAAAATCTCTGCAATTACCCAAAAAGATAAAAAAGATTTAGTTTTTGGTGCAAAAAACGGTGTGGATATTGTAGCTATATCTTTCGTAAACAATAAAGATGATATTTTGCTTGCAAAAAAAATTTTAAAAGAAAATAACGCTAATCCTTGGGTAATAGCTAAAATTGAAACTAAAAAAGCAGTTGATAACCTTGATGAAATACTAGAAGTTAGTGATGGAGTAATGGTAGCAAGAGGAGATTTAGGAATAGAAGTTGGAATTGAAAAAGTGCCTGTTATTCAAAAAAAGATAATAAGAAGAGCAAATAAACTTAAAAAACCTGTAATTACCGCTACTCAAATGCTTTTATCGATGGTAAATTCTCCGTTTCCAACACGTGCAGAAGTAAGTGATGTGGCAAATGCTGTAATGGATGGAAGTGATGCTGTAATGCTTAGCGATGAAACTACAGTTGGAAAATATCCTCTAAAAGCAGTTGAGACTCTAAAGAAAGTAATAATTGAAACTCAAAGTATTTATCCATATTACAAAAAATATGAAATTGATGATTCTGACGCAATTGCTGCAAGTGTAGCGGATTTGTGTAAAGGAATTGAGCCAAAAGCAATAGTGAGTTTTACAAGCAGTGGAACAACTGTTAGAAGTATTGCAAAATATCGCCCAAAACCTCCAATCATTGCAGTAACTCACGATAGACTTACAAGCAGAAAGCTAAAATTAGTTTGGGGAGTAGAAGAGATTATAGAGCTTCCAAAAATTAAAAATCCAGAAAAACTTATTGAAAAATTCAAAGAAATTGCAAAAAAAGAAAAACTTCTAAATGAAGGTGATAAAGTAATTGTCACAATGGGAAGTATAATAGGAGAAGAAGGCACTACTAATATGATAAGGATTGTTGAGATTTAGATAATCTCAACATCAAAATAAAATTCAATCTCAGGAAAATTTTTATACAAAAACTCCTCTATTTTCCTTTGAATTTCAGCGGCTTGTTTTTCATTATGTGCACCAAATACTATAGCAATACTAGCCT
>JALVAK010000018.1 GCA_027011225.1 Nautiliaceae bacterium
TTAAATCAATTTTCTTATAATCCACCTTTAAAACTTCTGAAATTTTAGCAAAAGCCTCTTTGAAAGCAAAAAGACCAGGCGTGATTATTCCTCCTTGATGGATACCATCTTTCATTATATCAATTGTAATGGCACTACCAGCATCAACTACTACTCCATTTTCAATGCTAATGCATGCCATAACTCTATCAATTCCAATGTTTTTATAGTTACTTTTAAACTCCACATACTCTTTTAAATTAATAGCACTTGGATTTAGCTCTAAAAACTCTTTTTCTTTTTTTTTATTTACGCTTATATAATAGACTTTATCATCAAATTTTTTAGGCTCTTTTAAATTATAAATTTTTCCATTCTCACAAATATGATAATTTGTATTTCCAATATCTACTAATACCAAATTACTCTCCAATCTTTAATAAGCTCAAGTGCTTTTGAGCAAATTGGAGCTTTAGTAATTAAAATTTTCTTTTTATATCTAAAATTAATATCTGGTAAAAGCTTCAAAAACTCTTCAATATCTTTTCTTAAAATCCTGCTTTTCCTATCAAGCACTAAAATAAAACAATATTCATTCTTAATATTTACCCCAAGATAAGCTTTTATTTTCTTTTTGGTATTTAACTTAATCTCTTGTAATTTTTTACAAATAATTTTATTTTTTACTAAAATATCTAAAATCTCTCTCATTCCAAATCTTCTAAAGGGTGATATTTAAGCATTGTATCTTTTAAATTTTCTTTTTGTATATGAGTGTATATTTGAGTAGTATTAAGTGAGGCATGCCCAAGAAGCTCTTGAACAATTCTAAGGTCTGCTCCACCTAATACTAAAGAAGTAGCAAATGAATGTCTAAGTACATGAGGAGAGACATTTAGATATTTTTTTGTAATATTGAATGCACTAATTCTACTAAGTTTATTACAATTTTTATTTACAAAAAGATATTCACTATTGCAAGGTCTTTTTGCCAAATACTCTTTAATAGCCTGCATTGCAATATCAGCAATTGGCACTACTCTTTGCTTTTCACCCTTTGCCATTGTCACTTTTACCCATCCATCTTCTATATCGCTAAGTTTAACATTCATAGCTTCACTTACTCTAAGCCCTGTTGCATACAAAAATAAAATCAAAGCCTTATCTCTTAATTCATACCAAGAAGAGTTATAATTAATATGAGAAATTGCATTTAAAATTTCTTCTTTTTCTAGAAATTTAGGAAGATTTTTAGGAATTTTAGCCTGCTTTACTTTATGCTTTTCTTTAACTAAATCTCTTTTATAAGCAAAATCAAAAAAAGAATTAATAGCACTTAGTTTTCTATTAAGTGAGCGTTTATTTTCAATCTGAGATAAAAAAGCAATAATATCACTAGTAGTAGCCTCAATTATAGGTTTTTTTAAAAACTCTTCAAACTGAGTTAAATCTCTTTTATAAGCTTCATATGTGTTTTTACTAACTGCTTTGTTTACCAAAAGATACTCTAAAAAACTCTCTAAATATCTACTCAATGAAAAATACCTTATCTTGATTATAAATTTTACAACCTTTTATTTTCAAAGGAAAAGCTGTATTAAATTGCTCTGTTTTATAAATAGTTGCACTAAGCTTAGGTGTTAGTTTAATTAAATATCCACTATAAGTTATAGTATAAATATTGCCTTTGCATATACTAGGTGCAAAAAATGAAGCAAAAGGAAATTCAACTTCTTTTATTTTTTTAAGATTTGAATCAAATTTTATAACTTTTCCTTCATTATTAAAAACATAAACATATCCATCTAAATCTATTACATGTTTTATAGAATCTTTATAATCTATTAAAAAATTTGGATTAAACAAAACTAATCTTTTTGGAGTTGCCATTAATAAATTATTATCTACAATATTTGCATAAATTACGTTATCAATTATAAAATCATCTGAAATATCAATATTTCTTATAAACTTCATTGAATTTGTATCAACTACTGCAATTTTTCCATTTAAAAGAGGAAAAAGTATTAAATCATTATAAAAAAGAGCTCTCTCTCCTAAATATTTAGCAGCAATTACATCATCATCTTTTTTATAAAATACTAATTTATCTTTATCTAAATCATAAATTCCATAAGCATTGTTTTCAAAAATAATTGCTATTAAATTACCATTTTTAGTAGCATTAAAAACTAAATATGGAAGTTTTATTATTTTTTTTGTTTTTAAAATCATTATCTCATCTGCATATGCTGCAAGATTTTTATCAATTTTTTTAAATTTCCCAAGTTTTTTATTGTTTTCATCATAATTTACCCACTCCCCTCTAACTCCATCATCAATAAAAGAAGTAGGCTTTACATATTTAAGCTCTAATTTTTTAAATGTAAGGGCTTTTTTAGTATAATCTTCTAAAATAGAAGCTTTTGTCTTTGAATTTAAATCTATTTTTTTAGCACTTTTATCACTAAATTCCTTTGTAGCGCATCCAGCAAATAAAATAACAAAAATAAAAAAAACATATCTCATTTTACTATCCCATAATGTAATAAATATAATCCTAACTGCTTAAATTTAGAATTACTATCTATCTCATCATAAAGTATTTTTGCTTTTTGTCTATTGTTCTCTTTTAAATAAATCCTCATTAATGCAAATCTTACAGGATTTTTTAAAATTTTGTATTCTGGATTTAAAAGATAATTTTCTAAAGATTTTTTATCACCTTTTTGCATTGCAAGCTCATAAGCTTTTATCGCTTTTAACTCTTTTAAATCAATTTCACTAAATTTACCCTTATTTAACAAATACAAGTTATATAATTTTTTATCTTTTTTTAATTCGTTTAAAGCATTTTTATCATTATTTAAAGCTTTATTAAGTGCATTATTTGAATTTATTATTTTTTGAGTTTGAATATAATCATAAACTTTATAGCCTATTATTGATAAAAATATCAACGCAACAATAATAATTATTGGTTTTTTATATTTATTAATAAACTTTTCGAGTTTAAATACTTTAACTAAAAGCTCTTCATCTTGTTTTAACTCTTCTTTTATACCCATTAAAAACCTTTTTATTGAAATTTTATCAAATATTCATCTATTTTTTTTATAAGTTCATCACTTAACTTTATATTTAAATCAATTACTTTTAAATTCAAAGGAAACTTTTTAAGTTTTACATAATCTTTTGCAGTAGTTACTATAATCTTACTTTCAAACTTTTTTAAATCCTCCCATTTAAAATCATAATGGTCAGGGAAAAATTTATACTCTTTATTCCAGTATAAAAGAAGTCTTTTTGGATTTGATATTGCACTTACTAAAATATCACCCTCAGGCACTTTAACTTCTCTTTTTATATCTTCTAAAATCACATCAGCATATTTTAAAAAATTTCTTGGATATCTTTTAGCACCTGCTGGAAGTAAAAAAGGATTTTTTATTTTTTTATCTATTACAATATTAAATTTTTTAAAAGGTTTATCAAAGCCATCATCAAGTATTACCATTTCAGCTCCAAGCTCTTTTGCTTTAATTATTCCTTTTTTTCTATCTTCACTAACAATCACAGCTGCATTTGTAAAAGAAGCTATCTCCATTGCTTCATCACCGCTTATATCAACATCAACTAAAATTTTTTCAAAATCCTTAACAACTACTAACCCTTTACTTTTTCTTTTATATCCTCTTAAAACTACAGCTATTTTTTTATTTTGGTAATGATTAATAAGAGCTTTAGTTAGAGGAGTTTTACCACTTCCACCAATAATAATATTTCCAATTGAGATTATAGGAATTCCTAAACTTTCTAATTTTCTTGGAAATTTCAAATAAGCAATTATTAAATAAACTAAAGAAAAAGGCAGTAAAACAAAAATAAAGGGATAGTGATACCATTTAGGATAAAAAAGCATTTCCTCAAAAAAAGAATAGATTTTATTCAAACTAAAGCCTTATATCCCTTTCATATAAAAAGTCATGCCCAATTGTACGAGACTTTAATTTTGCAATAATAGGAGGTTTTCTTTTAAATTGATTTTGATATATTTTTTTAAGTACAAATTCAACTAAATC
>JALVAK010000019.1 GCA_027011225.1 Nautiliaceae bacterium
TTTTGTGTTGCATCGATATTTGTTTGAGCTAAAGCTCCTGTTACTAATAATCCTAATGTAATTACTGATAATTTAAGTTTCATCTTAAACTCCTTTTTCTTTTTTTTTGTTGCATTGAAATTATAAAATAAAAGTGTAAACAATTTGTTAATACAATATAAATAAAGTGTTAACAATAATTCTTTAAATCTAAAATAATTGTAGTGCCTTTTTCGTTTGATATTATTTCAATAGGAATTTTTAATTCATCGCATAGCTTTTTTACTATATTCATACCAATTCCAATACCTCTTTCATTTTCTTTATAAAATCTATCAAATACTTTTTTTGGATTTTTTATTCCAATCCCTGTATCTTTTATATAAAGTTTTTTATTTTTAATAAAGATTTTTACATTGCCATTTTTTTTGTTATATTTAAAAGCATTGCTTATTATATTCTCTATTATTGCATCAAACGCATTTTTATTTATAGTAATTTTGCAATCTGCACTATTTTCATAAGTAATAGTAGGATATAATGAAGAGTAAAAATGTAATTTTTCATCTATTATACTTTTGATATTAAAAGTTTCTATTTGGTTTGGATTTAGGGATAGAAAATTTTTAAGATTTTCTTGGTATTTTAATATTCTTTTTATATTTTTTTCCATCTCTTCAATTTTTTCTTTATTAGGCGATTTTTTTAAAAGATATAAATTCATTTTAAGGGTTGTAAGAGGTGTGTTTAAATCATGCAAAATATCTTTTATAAATGTTTCATTGAGTTTATAAGCTTCTTTTAAAGGCAATAATAAAATATACATAAAAACAAAAGTAATAATTAATACAAAAATTACTTCAAAAAGAAAAATTTTTAATATCTTGATTTTTATATCTTTTAATTCTTTTTGGTATATTGTTTTAGAAATAGAGAGTTTTAAGAAGTAATGTTTAAATTGTGGCAAGTTAAAAAGCATATGATAGTTTTTGTCATTTTCATATAAATATAAAACTTTTAAATTGTCGTTTTTTTTAACAAAATCAATTTGTATATTTTTGCAATTAAGTTTATATGAGCATATTTCTAAATCTTTTTTTATTTTATCTAGCAAATAATGTTTTTCTTTTACATATATATTGTAATTTATAGAGCTTATGAGCAAAAATAAAAGCCCAAATATGATAAAAAAACTTAAAGTTAAAAATTTTTTCTCAAATTTCAATTGTATATCCTTCTCCTCTTATATTTTTTATATCAATTCCTAATTTTTGTTTTAGTTTATTGATGTTTACTCTCAAAGATGCATCAGTAGAATCAGTAATATCTAGTAGTCTTTCTTTTGAGACTATGTTATTTTTATTTGTAATTAGCTCATGGAAAATATCTTTTAATGTTTGGCTTAATGGAATTATTTTTCCTTCTTTTTTTAAAACTTTATTAATAGGCTCATACTCATAATCTTTAAATTTTATGGTGTTATTATTTTTTTTAATTTTTGCTTTAATTCTTATTAAAAGCTCTTCTGGCTCAAAAGGTTTTTTAATATAATCTTCGCTTCCTGCTTCAAATGCTTTTGCCATGGTATTTAAATCGGTTAATGCAGTTATAAATATGGTAGGCGTATTATCGTCTGCGTTTTTAAGGTTTTTTAATACTTCAATTCCGTTTTCATCAGGCAAGTTTATATCAAAAATATATAAATCATATTTATTGTTAAATGTTTTCTCATATGCTTCGTTTGCATTATTTGCAATGTCTACTTTGTAGTTTTCAAGCTCTAAAATCTCTTTTAGGGTTTTTGCTAAATCGTAATCATCTTCTAAAAGCAATATTTTCATCCATTTCCTTTTTTTGAAATTTTATAATAAAATTTCTTAAAAAAAGGCAAAGTATGAAAATACTTGATGTAAATAACCCAGGATTTGAAAAAGAGTTTGAAGAGATATTAAACAGAGGAAAAATGGATATTGAAGAAGTTGAAGGAATTGTAAAAAATATAATCAATGAAGTAAAAGAAGAGGGTAATAAAGCACTTTTTAGACATATTGCTAAATTTGATAAATGGACTCCAAAAGATGATAGTGATTTAGAAATAGATAAAAATTTAATGAAAGAAGCTTATGAGAGGCTTGATGATAAACTTAAAAAAGCACTTCATTTAGCGTATGATAGGATAAAAGCATATCATGAAAAACAGCTTCCAAAATCTTGGATGGATTATGAGAAAAATGGCTCAATTCTTGGTCAAAAAGTTACACCAGTTGAAAGAGCTGGAGTATATGTACCAGGAGGGAAAGCATTTTATCCAAGTAGTTTACTTATGAATGTAATTCCTGCAATTGTAGCAGGGGTTGATGAGATAATTGTTACAACTCCTGTAATTGAAAATAAACCAAATGAATTACTGCTTGCGGCTCTTTATATTTGCGGAATGCCAAGGACTTTTAAAGTAGGAGGAGCTAGCGCTATAGCAGCACTTGCTTATGGAACTGAGAGTATTCCAAAAGTAGATGTTATTACAGGTCCTGGAAATATTTTTGTTGCTACTGCCAAAAAATTAGTTTATGGGGAAGTTAATATCGATATGATAGCAGGTCCAAGTGAAATTGGAATTATTGCAGATAGTACTGCTAAGCCAAATTATCTTGCAATTGATTTACTCTCTCAAGCAGAGCATGATGAAATGGCAAGCTCGATTCTTATAACTGATTCAAAAGAAATAGCAAATTTAACAGCTATTAAGGTAGAAGAGTTTTTAAAAGGGTTAGAAAGAGAGGAAATTGCAAGAAAATCAATTGAAAGTAGAGGCGCTATAATTGTTACAAATGATATTGATGAGGCAATTGAGCTTATGAATAAAATTGCACCAGAGCATCTTGAAATTATGACGGCAAATCCATTTGAGCTTTTGCCTAAGATTAAAAATGCAGGAGCAATTTTCCTTGGTGAAAACACACCTGAGCCAATAGGCGATTATATAGCAGGACCAAATCACACTCTGCCAACTGGAGGTACTGCAAAATTTTATTCACCTTTGAGTGTTGAAGTATTTATGAAAAAATCATCAATTATCTATTTTAGTAAAAATGCAATTGAAGAAATGGGTAAAGAGTGTGCGCTTTTAGCTCATACTGAAATGCTTACAGCTCATGAAAAATCAGTATTAGAGAGATTAAATGATAGAGAAGGTGAGTGATTTTATAATCTCACTTCTTCCTTCTAATTCGATTGTCTTTATTATATATTTAGCTGTTATTGTAATTATTTCTATTTTTTTGATTTTTTTTCTTTCTAAGCTAAAAAAAAATAAGCAAAACACTAAAAAAGAACTTACAATTGATGATTTGCTTGAAATTGCAAATTCACCAAAATCTAATACAAAAGATTTAGTATTTGCTTTAGAGTATTTTTTAAGCAAATTTTCTATAAAAGATAATGAAGAAAAGTCATTTGAATTATTTAATAAAATTCTAAATCATAAAAATAGGTCTAAAATTTTATTTGATATTTTTCATGGTAAAATTTTGCCTGCAAATTTAGAATATAAAAATAAGCTCAATAATATTGAAAAGAGGGCATTAAATAAGTAAAGACAGATTAAACTCTGTCTCTTAAGTTTAATTCTGTAATAACTTTTAGATATTTTTGATGATCTTTTTTCTTTAAATATCTCATAAGTCTTTTTCTTTGACCTACTAGTTTAAGAAGACCTAGTCTGCTTGAGTGGTCATGTTTGTGTTTTTTTAAATGCTCGTTGATTTCATTGATTCTTTCAGTCAAAAGTGCGATTTGAACCGCTGGACTTCCAGTATCTTTTTCATCATTTCCAAATTTAGCGATAATTTCTCTTTTTTTCGCCGAATCCAAAGCCATGTTAGCCTCCTGATTGGTAATTTTGAACTGAAAGTATATCTGTTTTAATAAAAAAAAGCAAATTTTTGATAAAATTCTTAAAAAAAGGTAAAAATGAAATTATTAATAATATTTTTATCTGTAGTTATGTTTGCTAAAAATATATTAATTCTTAATTCTTATTCTGTTCAATTTCCTTGGACTAAAGGTGAGTTAGAGGGAATTTTACAAAACTTTAAACACAAAAAAGATATTAAACTATATATAGAATTTATGGATACTAAGCTTTTTGCTCCTACACCTGAGTATATTAATAACTTTTCTAATTATTTAAAAACTAAATACAAAAATTTAAAGTTTGATATAGTTATTACTACTGATGATAATGCTCTTAGATTTGCTCTTACACATAATAAATTTTTTAAAGATTCTAAAATATTTTTTGCGGGAGTAAATGATTTATGTATTGCTAAAATAATTGATAGAAATAGAGTAAGTGGAGTTTTTGAAAAAAAGGAGCCTCTTGCAAATCTTAAATTTTTGAAAAAAGTAGTGCCTGATTTAAAAAAAGTGTATGTTGTAGCGGATAATTCTAATTCTGCTAATGCTGTTATGAAAGAATATAAAAAAGAGTTAAATAAGGTAAAAAATTTAGAGTTTGTATTTATTAATGATGAAAATCTCTCACGAGTTATAAATAAAATTAAAAACTATAAAAACAGCGGTATGCTTCTTTTAACTCCTTTTAGTTTTAAATTAAACTCTCATCATATAAATTATAAAAAAGCAATAACACTTATTTCAAATAACTATCCAAAACCAATTGTAATCCATACTGATATTTTAGCATCTTTAGCTAATACTAATATAGTAGGGGGAAGAGTTACTGATGCGATATCTCAAGGAAATAGCGTTAGTAAAAAAGTGCTTTTATATTTAAACGGCAAAAAAGTAAAGGATATTCCTCTTACTTACGAAAAAGCTAATAAAATGTATTTGAATGTTAAAAATTTAAAAAAATTTAATATAGAGCCTGAAAAATTAGGGTATAAAAATGCTGTTTATGTAAATAAACCCAATGATTATGATAAATACAAAAAATATTTAATGTTTGCATTTCTTGGATTAATCTTTTTAACTCTTTTTGTTATTATGCTTTTGTATAAAAACTACAAATTAGCACAATATAAAAAAAGTGTTGAGAAGATATCTGAAAAATTAGATAATGATTTAAAAGAAAAATATAAAGATATCTCAAATAATTACACTCATTATTTAGAAATTAAGTTGCAGGCTCTAAGGGATATTATATTAATTATGCTAAGACGTATAAATAAGCTTTATTTAGAAAATGATAATTTTATGAAAGAATTTATGGTTTTTTATGACTGGGAAAATAATAATCTTTATATTAAAGAATTTTTAAAAAGCTTAGCAACAATATTAAATAAAAATGTTGAAATAATAGGAGAAGATTTTGAATTAAATTTGGATAAAATTTTGTTTGCGAAAGTGATGATAGAGCTTTTAGAAGATAATTCTAAGATAATTTTAAAAAATAAAAAGATTATTATTAATTATCCGTATAATGTTAATTTTGATTTAAAAAACATTAAAAAAATTTTGGATTTGAATATTGAGCTAAATAAGGATAAATTGGTAATAGATTTGGGATAAAATTGGTATAATTTTTAAAAAAGGATATAAATGCTTTTTACTAAATCAACTGCATATGCCCTTCAGGCATTAATTGAGCTTTCAAAATATGATAAACCTATAGATGTTAATACATTATCTCAAAATACTGATATTCCAAAGCCATTTTTAGCAAAACTTTTGCAAAATTTATCTAAAAAAAATATTATAAAATCTTTTAAAGGAATTCATGGAGGATTTTTACTTCAAAAAAAACCACAAGATATAAAAATAATTGATATCTTCAAAACAATTGAAGATAAGGATTCATTAGTATTTTATTGCTCTTCAAATGCTGATAATTGTACAAGAGGCAGAAGCTCAATTTGCTCTACTCTTCCTTTTTTTACAAAACTTGAAAATGAAGTTGAAAAAGTTATACAAAAATATACTTTAGAGGATGTTATAAGGATGAGAGCTGATAAATAAGGTCAAAAACACCTTAAAACTTCTTAGTGAAGTTGCAGATTTAGGTGTAGTAGTTTTTGTTTTTTCTATACTTTTAATTATAATCGTACCGCTTCCTAGCTCTATTTTAGATTTTTTCTTGACAATTTCACTTGCGGTATCAGTGCTTATTTTGCTTATTGCGCTTTATATTCCAAAACCTACTGATTTTACAACTTTTCCAACTCTTATATTGATTGTAACTTTGTTTAGATTATCTTTAAATATTGCTACTACGCGTATGATTTTGAGTAAAGGTCATGAAGGTCCTGATGCGGTTAGTAAGATAATTACTGCTTTTGGGGAGTTTGTAGTAGGGGGAAATTACATTATAGGGATAATAATTTTTATTATTTTGGTAGTTATAAACTTTGTAGTAATAACTCAAGGAGCTACAAGAGTAGCTGAGGTTGCGGCAAGATTTACGCTTGATGCATTGCCTGGAAAACAAATGGCAATAGATGCTGATTTAAATGCAGGGCTTATAGATGAAGCAGAAGCTAAAAGAAGAAGAGAAGAGCTTATTAAAGAAGCAAATTTTTATGGTGCAATGGATGGGGCTAGCAAGTTTGTAAAAGGTGATGCTATTGCTGGTATTATTATTACTACGGTAAATATTATTGCTGGATTTTTAATAGGGGTTTTTCAATATGGAATGGATTTGGCTGAGGCTGCTAGAACGTATACTATTTTAACAATTGGAGATGGCTTAGTATCTCAGCTCCCAGCCCTTATGACTTCAACTGCTACAGGTATTATAATAACTCGTGCAAGTAAAGATGAGAGCAATTTTGCAGAAGGTGTCATTAAACAACTTGCAAAAGATTATAAAGTTATGTTTATTGTAGGGGCAATATTGATTTTTATGGCATTTATTCCAGGATTTCCAAAATGGAGTTTGATTTTTGTAGGTAGTGTTTTTATAATAACTGGGTATTTAATGATGGAAACACAAAAAGGAGTTGACCCAATTGAATCTCTTTTAAATAAGTTTAGAAAAAAACCACTAATAAAAGAAGAGAAAAAAGAAAAAAAAGAAGAGAAAAAGGTAGAAAAAAAAGAGTCTGCTGAAGATGAGAAAAAAATATTAGAAGAGATATTAAAAGTAGAGCTTTTAGAGCTTGATATAGGGTATCAATTAATAAAAATAGCGGACCCAAATCAAGGTGGAGATTTATTAGATAGAATAAAAGCTATGAGAAAAAAAATTGCAAGTGAGTATGGATTTTTGGTGCCTCAAATTAGAATAAAAGACAATTTAAATTTAAAACCAAATGAGTATCAAATATTATTAAAAGGTGTAGAAGTTGCAAGAGGAGAAATATATCCAGATAAATATCTTGCTATGGCAACTCCTATGGTAATAGAAGAAATTGATGGAATAAAAGTTAAAGAGCCTGCATTTGGAATAGATGCTATATGGATAGATGAGGATAAAAAAGAAGAAGCTTTGATGAATGGATACACGGTAGTAGACCCATCTACTGTTATTGTTACACATTTGAGCGAGGTTATTAAAAAATATGCAGAAGAGCTTTTAACTCGTCAAGATATTCAAGAAATTCTTGATAGATTAAAAAAAGATTATCCAGCTATTGTTGAAGATGCAATGAAAGTAGCAAGTATTGGTTTAATTCAAAGAGTGCTTAAAAATCTACTTCACGAAAAAGTTCCAATTAAAGATATGATTACTATACTTGAGACAATTGCGGATTTAGCGGAATATACTAAAAATCCAGATGTTATCACTGAGCAAGTCAGAAGTGCTCTAAGTAGAGTGATTACAAAGCTTTATACAGATGAAGATGGGGTTTTAAAACTTATAACATTTGATGCAAATACTGAGCAGTATTTAATGAATAAACTAAAACAACAAGGTGAGCAAAAACAATTTATTTTAACAGTTGCTGAGATGAATAAGTTGGTAGAAGAAGTTAATAACGCCGCAAGTGAGCTTTTGAACAAAGGTATTGCGCCAGTTGTATTAATTGTAGACCCACTTATTAGAAAACCTCTTGCAGAAATTTTAGAAAGATTTGGAGTTGATGTAGTTGTATTATCTCACAATGAAATAGACCCAAATGCAAAATTTGAAGTTTTAGGAAGTATTTCAATAGATTTTAATTCTTAAATGCTATAAAAGTTGCAAAATTATTCCATCTAAAAATTACATCAATATCATTAAATCCTGCATTTTTTAGCATCTCTATATTTTCATTCATAGTATAAGGAATCAAAACATTCTCAAGCGCTTCTCTTTTTTTTGCTATTTCATATTCTGTATAGCCTTTTTCTTTTTTGTAGTTATAATAAATATCAATCATAATTTTATTTAATTTTTTATTTTCCGTTATTAATTTCTCACTCATTAAAAAAATCCCTTCTTTTTTTAATGAATTATAAATTTTTTGTATTAATTTTTCTCTTTTTAGGGGTCTTATAAATTGAATAGTATAATTAGCTATAATTGCTTTAGCTTTAGGCAATTCATACTCTAAAAAGTCTGCTTCAATAAATTTTGCATTACTTCCAAAAGCTTTTGCTTTTTGAATAGCTTTTTTTACCATTGCGCTTGAGTTATCAAGCCCTATTAGATTTAAATTATCTATTTTTTTACTAAGCTCTATTAAAAAAGTTCCAGTAGAGCTTCCTAAATCTATTACTAAATCATTTTCTTTTAAAAAATTTTTAAGTATTTCAATTTGAAGTTTTAAATTTTCTTTATAAAAAGGTATACTTCTATCTAGCATATCATCAAAAACATTTGCAACTTCTTCATCAAATTCAAATTGTTTAGTAATAGGTTTATTAAAAATGTTGTCTTTCACTTCTATCCTTTGATATAATTTGAATAGATTTTATCAAAAAAAGGCTATTTTATGAAAGATGCAACTTTAGCTTTGCATGTAGGGTATGAAAAAGATAAAGAAAAATCTATGCAAGTGCCAATATATATGACTACTGCTTATGAATATCAAGATACTGACCATGCAGCAAGACTTTTTGCATTGCAAGAAGAAGGAAATATTTATACTCGTATAGGAAATCCAACTACAAGAGTATTTGAAAAACGAATTTCAGCGCTTGAGAGAGGAGTTGATGCGCTTGCAACTGCTAGTGGAATGGGAGCTATATTTTATTCAATTGCAAATCTTGTAAGTAAAGGTGATAATATTATTATTTCCAATAAACTTTATGGAGGTAGTATTACATTATCTACTCAAACACTAAAAAATTTTGGAATAACTGCAAAATATTTTGAGCCTACAAATCCAAGTGAGCTTGAAGAGTTAATAGATGATAATACAAAAGCAATTCTTTTTGAAAGTATTGCTAATCCAGCTTTAGTAGTGCCAGAATTTGATGAAATAGTTAAAATTGCAAACAAAAAAGGCGTTATTACAATTTGTGATAATACAATAGCAACTCCTTATAGTGTAAAACCAATAGAACTTGGAGTAGATATTGTTGCTCATAGCGCTAGTAAATATATAGTTGGAAATTCAACTGCAATTGGAGGGTGTATAATTGAAGCTCCTTTTGCAAAAGAAAAGCTAAAATCAAAAAGATATCCTCAGTTTAATGAAAAAGATGAGAGTTATCATGGTCTTATTTATAATGAAAAATTTGATAATCCTTTTATAGCAAGAGCTAGATTAGCACTTCTAAGAGACTTTGGAGCGGTATTATCTCCATTTAACGCGTGGCTTTTTATTTTGGGGCTTGAGACACTTCATCTTAGAATCAAAGCTCATAGTGAAAATGCTCTAAAAATTGCTAAATTTCTTGCAACTCATCCAAAAGTAAAAAATGTAAATTATCCATTTTTAGAAAATAATGAAAATTACAAAAGAGCAAAAAAATATTTAAAATACGCAAGTGGTATAGTTAGTTTTGAATTAAGTAGCTATGAAGAAGCAAAAGAGTTTGTAAAAAAACTTAAAATATTTTCACTTGTTACAAATATAGCTGATAGTAAATCTCTTGTAACTCATCCAGCAAGCACAACTCATCAGCAACTTAGCAAAGAAGAGCTAAAAAATGCAGGAGTGCCTGAAGGGCTTATTAGGCTTAGTATCGGGCTTGAAGATGTTGAAGATTTAATTGAGGATTTAAATAACGCATTATGAAAAAACACATTAAACGCTATTTTTATGTTTTACTATTTATTTTTATTTTGTTTGGGATAGTTTATATTTCTTTTACTCAAATCGTTTTAAATAATAAAATAAAAGAAGAGATAAAAAATATTCAAAAATTTTTGACAAAAGAGAAGAAAAATAATTTAAAATCAGAAGTTAAGAATATAAAATATGTTTTTAGATTTATAAAAGATAGTATTTATTCAATAACAAATGAAGAGTTATTAAAGCTTATAAATGTTGTTATTGCGCATAAAATAGATAAATTATACTTTAATGATATATTTGTTTATGGAAGATTAAAAAAGAAATTAAAATATGAAATTAAAGATAATTTTGTTTTTACTACTTTAAATAACACTAAATATTTGGTAGCTCTTGGAAATAAAGGTAAAAAAATATATATTTTTGGGATTAAAAAGGAATTTTTAGATAATCTTTTAATTTATACATTCTTAAAATATTTAGAGCATTACAATAAAGGTAAAATTAGCTATGTTGCACTTGGCAAAATAACAACTTTTCACCCTAAAAAAGATGGAGTTTTTGGATATATTTATTATATGCCAGATAAATTTAAATTTCTTGAAGGCAAGCTTTTATCTATAAATGAGCCAGATATCAAAGGGAATTTTTATAGAAAGAAATATTTTGAGTGTTTAAAAGAAAATAAAGGTTGTTTTGTAAGTTATTTTTTTAAAAACCCAAAAACTGATATTATTGAAAAGAAAATTTCTTATTTTGATTTAATTAAAGATTCTAATTTTAGTATAGTAAAAGGAATATATGAATCTCAAATTGCTAAAGATTTAAGAACTAAAATAAATTCGAAAATTTTAGAAGTTAAAAGATTAGTTTATACATTTTTTGCGCTGTTTGTAATAATATATACTTTGTTTTTATTTTTTATGTTTTTATTTATCAATAAAGCAAAAAATATTTTGCTAAATGATTTTTCTTTGTTAGAAAATGAATTAATAAATAGAGTTTATTTTGATAAATTAACTTCTTTGCCAAATAGAAATAAATTATTAGAGGATATAAAAGATGCAAAATCACTAGTTATTTTAGATATTGAGGATTTTAGTGAGATAAATGATATTTATGGATTTGAAGCAGGAGATAAAATTTTGATAAATGCTGCTAAGATTTTAAAAAATTTATATAAAAAAGTATATAGAATAGGCAGTGATGAGTTTGCAATAATATTTGATGAAAAGATAAATAAAGATATTTTAGAAAATATAGTAAATTTAAAAATTGTTTATTCTGATTTGCTTGCAAAATTTATAGCTGGAGGGAGCAATTGCAAAAAAAGACTTCTTGAGAGTAGCGAGCTTGCTTTAAAAGAAGCTTATAGAAATAATAAAGATTATATACTTTATGATGATTCAATCTTAAAAATTCAAAAAGCAAAAGTAGAGAAGTTAAAGTTATTAAAAGAAGCGCTTGATAAAAAGCAAATTATTCCTTATTACCATTGTATTGTAGATAAAAACAAAAAAGTAATAAAATATGAAGCATTAATGAGGGTTAAAATTGATGATAATGTTATTGTATCTCCATCGTTTTTTATGGAATTAATAAAAGAAGCAAAACTTTATATTCCTTTTTCTAAAATAATGATGAAAAAAATTTTTGATGATATAAAATATTTAGATAAAAAAGTCTCTATTAATTTAAGTTTTGAAGATATTGCAGATAGGGAAATGAGAGAGTTTATTTTAAGTTTAATTACAAAAGAAAATGCTAAAAAAATTATATTTGAAATTTTAGAGAGTGAGAGTATTAAAGATTACAAACTAGTAAAAAAATTTATGACTATCGCAAAAAACAAAGGTGTAAAAGTTGCAATTGATGATTTTGGAAGTGGTTATTCAAATTTTGTTCAAGTGTTGAATTTAAATCCTGATATAATAAAAATTGATGCTACATTAATTAAGAATATTAAAGAAGCAAAAAATTATAAATTAGTTTCACTAATAAAAGAATTTGCAAAAACTTTTAATATAAAAACAACAGCTGAGTTTGTCGAAAATGAAGAGATTTTTAGTATTTTAAAAAAATTAGATATTGATGAATTTCAAGGGTATTATTTTTGTAAACCTCAACCTTTTGAAAAAATTATAAAAAAAGATAAAATTCCATTTAAAAAAGGCAATAATGAAAATAGAGACTAAAATAGAAAAATTTACTAAGCCTTTATATCTTGAGAGTGGTAGGATACTTGAGCCTTGGCAGATTATTTATGAAACTTATGGTGAGCTTAATGAGGATAAATCAAATGTAGTTTTGGTAACTCATGCTCTCTCTGGCTCTCATCACGCTGCAGGTACATACCCTGGTGATAGAAAACCTGGATGGTGGGATAAATTAATAGGAGATGGAAAAGCCATTGATACTAAAAAATATTTTGTAATTGCTACAAATGTAATTGGAAGCTGTTTTGGCTCAACTGGACCTATGAGCCCAATATATCCTGGAAGTGATGAGAGATATAGACTAAAATTTCCAGTAATTACTATAAAAGATATGGTAAAAGCTCAAAAAATACTTCTTGATTCATTAGGTATTAAAAAACTTAAAGCGGTAATTGGTGGAAGTATGGGAGGAATGCAAGCACTCAGACTTGCAGTAGACTATCCAGGATTTGCCGAATATATTATTCCAATAGCTACAACTTATCAAACAAAACCTTATGTAATTGCAATCAATAAAGCAATGATAGAAGCAATTAGAGCTGATAGCGAGTTTAAAAATGGAAATTATCCAGTTGGGGCTGAGCTTAAAGGTCTTGCGGTAGCTAGGATGATAGGATATTTAAATTATATATCACCTTCTACATTTGATAAAAAATTTGGAAGAGAATATGTAAAAACTGATGGTATGTTTGAATTATTTGGTAGATTTCAAGTAGAGTCATACCTTGAATATAATGGGGCAAATTTCCCAAAATGGTTTGATGCACTAAGTTATATTTATCTGCTAAAAGCAATTTCTCTTTTTGATATAAGTAGAGGCTTTAATTCATTAGAAGATGCTTTTTCTCAAATTAAAGATAAATTATTTTTAATTTCATTCTCAGGAGATACATTGTTTTTCCCTCAAGAGATGAGAGATATTAAAAAATATATGGACAAAGTAGGAGGCAAAGCTCAATATTATGAGATTGATAGCGATTATGGGCATGATAGTTTTTTGGTTGAGACTGAGAAATTTGATTTTTTAATAAAGGATATTTTAAAAGGAGAATTGGATGCAAGATTTTGAAAAAAAGATTGAAGAAGCAAAAAAATTACTTGAGAAATTAAATGACCCAGAAATAACTCTTTATGATGCAATGGAGTATTATAAAAAGGGTGTTAAGTTATTAAAAGAAGCTAGCGAAATGATAGAAAAAGCAAAATTAGAATTTGAAGAGATAAAAGGGAATCATTGAATATAGCTGTTATTCAAACTGATAATTTGCCATATGATAAAGCAAAACTTAGTATTTTAATTCAAAGAGCAAAAAAAGAAAAATCAAGCTTAGTGCTTTTACCAGAATATGTATTAAATAGGTTTTTTAAAGAGCTTGAGGTAATGCCAATAAGCTTCATATATAATCAAACAAAACATCAATTAAAACATTTAAAACATCTCTCAAAAGTGTATGATATTCCAATAATAGCACCTTTAATAAGAGTAGTTAAAGATAAAAAATATAAAGTAATTGCAAAAATCGATGCAGAAAAAGTAAAATATTACTATCAACAAGTTTATATGCCATATTCTCATTGGAGAGAAGATAAATTTTTTGATAAACATGACTCATTACCAATGACGTTTTCATTAGGAAATATAAAATTTGGAGTAATGTTTGGATTTGAATCTCACATTGAAAAGTTTTGGCAGTTTTTTAATGATAAAAATGTAGATTGTGTTTTAATCCCAAGTGTTTCTACTTTTAATTCTCATAATAGATGGCTAAATATGTTAAAGACAAAAGCTTTTTTAAATCATAAATATGTAATTAGAGCAAATAGAATTGGAAATTTTGAGGATTGGGAATTTTATGGTAGAAGTTTTGGAATTAATCCTGAGGGCGAAGTTATAAATATTCTTGGAAATAAAGAGGAGATAGGGATTTTTAATATCTCTAAAGATATGGTAAAAGAAGCTAAAAAAGAGTGGAAATTTTTAGAGCTTAATAAATCAATCAAACACTTCTAAAATTTCATATGCAGTATTTCTTTTTGCTGGAATTTCTCCTACATCTTTAATAAGTCTTATCATCTCTTCTTGATTCATTCTGTTTTGTGCTCCTGCACTTCTTACAACATTTTCTTCCATCATAGTTGAGCCTAAATCGTTTGCTCCATAAAGCAAAGCCATTTGCCCAATATAGCTTCCTTGAGTAACCCAAGAGGATTGTATATTTTTAAAATTATCAAGAAAAAGTCTAGCAACTGCTAAGTATCTTAAATATCTGTTTGAAGAAGTTTTATGTGTTACTATGCCTTCTTTCATTAAAGCAGTATTATATGGTTGAAAAGACCACATAATAAAAGCTCTAAAACCTCCTGTTTCATCCTGAAGCCTTCTTATTTTATCTAAATGTTCTACTACTTCTTCAATGCTTTCCACAGTTCCAAACATCATTGTAGCTGTTGTTTTCATACCGATTTCGTGAGCAGTTTTATGAATTTCAAGCCATCTATCTGAGCTTATTTTTTTAGGAGCTATTATATCTCTTACTCTATCACTTAGTATCTCAGCTCCAGCTCCTGGAATTGAGCTAAGCCCTTTTTCTTTGAGTCTAATAAGTACTTCTTTAATAGGAATTTTACTAACCTTAGCTATATAATCAATCTCAGGAGCGGAGAAGCCATGAATTGTGATTTGAGGGTATTTTTTATGGATATGCTCAACTAATTTTTCATAATAATCTATTTTTAAATTTGGATGCACTCCTCCTTGAAAAAGTATTTGAGTGCCTCCTATTTCTATTAATTCATCTATTTTTTTATCAATTTCTTCAAAACTTAAAATATATGCATCTTTGTCTTTTTTATGTCTATAAAAAGCACAAAATTTGCAATCTACCCAGCATACATTTGTATAGTTTATATTTCTATCTACAATAAAAGT
Organism: Nautiliaceae bacterium; assembly: GCA_027011225.1. GTDB lineage: Bacteria > Campylobacterota > Campylobacteria > Campylobacterales > Nautiliaceae > JALTBU01. Next base: position 15,249 of record JALVAK010000019.1, read on the forward strand.
TGTAATTTTCTTAGGATGAAGCTCTCTTTTTTTTTCAAGTGCCATTTTTCCAAGCGTTATTAAATCTTCATTTTTTATTAATTCTATTGCTTCTTCTTTACTAATCAAATTATCTCCTTTTTTTGTATAATTTTGTAGATGATATCATAAAAGGCAAAATTATGGAAGAATTAATAATTGATATTTCTAAAAAAACTTTAGAGGAATTGCAAAAGGCAAAAAAATTGCCATATCCTTTGTATTATAAAGAAACTTTTAATTCAATAGCTTCAGATATGCAGATTTTAGAGCAGTTAAATCCAAAGTTGCTTTGTTTGCAGCCAAATTCTATTAGTGAAGATTTGATTGAATTAACTAAAATGACATTAGAAGAGGTGCAGAAAAAATCAAGTATAATTAAAACCTCTTCACAAGAAATCATTGAAGAGATTGATGAGGTAGATGCTGAGAGTTTAAAAGCAAGTATTATAAAATTTTCTGCTTTTTTAATTAAAAATATAGAAGAGTTAGAAAACAAAATAAAAGAGCTTGAGAGTGAACTTGATAAAGCATATAAAGAGCTTTTAATTGACCCATTAACAAAAGTTTATAATAGAAAAGCTCTTGAGAGAGATTTGTTAGAAATTTTAGAAAAAGGAAAAGAAAAAAAGCTTGATTTATGTATAGTAATGCTAGATTTAGACAATTTTAAATTAATAAATGATGCTTATGGGCATTTAGTAGGAGATTTTGTGCTAATTAAGTTTGTGCAAATTATAAAATCTCTTTTAAGAGAGAGTGATAAAATATACAGATATGGAGGAGATGAGTTTGTAATAATTTTTAATAGAGCTTCTTTAGGAGTTGTAAAAAAAATTGTAGAGAGACTAATTAATAAAATTTCAAAAACAAAACTTAAATATAAAGAGCATTTAATTTCTATTAGCGTATCAGCTGGAATTACATGTCATAAGAAAGGAGATGATGTGGAATCATTAATAAAAAGAGCAGATGAAGCTTTATATGAAGCTAAAGTTACAAAAAATACTTTTAAAGTGAAGTTATGAGTTTGTTTGATGGAATTATTATTGCAATTACGTTGATTTTAGCAATAAAAGGCTTTTTTAATGGTTTTATAAAAGAAATTGCAGGATTAGTTGGGATTGTAGGGGGGCTTTTTTTAGCAAGTAAGTATTATCATCAAGCAGGTGTTTATATAAATGAAAATTTATTTAGCATCAAAAATCAATCGGCTATTGATTTAATCGGATTTATTGCAGTTTTTGTAGGATTTTGGATAGTGGCTATATTTGTTGGATTTTTGCTAAGTAAGATATTAAAAATAAGTGCTCTTGGGATTATTGATAGAGTGCTTGGTATGATATTTTCTGCGCTTAAGTTTTTTTTACTTGTAAGTATTATAATCGCTCTTTTATACAAAATTGAATTTGTAAAAGAGAAATTAAACACGCTAGCTAAAAATTCTATCATTTTTCCTTATATGATTAAAATAGGCAATGAAATTATTAATTTAAAACCAGAAGATATTAAAAACTCAATTAAAAATGCTAAAATTTCATTAAATAACTAAAAGGAGATTAATGTTTTCAAATGAATATGTAAAACAAAGAATGGCAAAAGCTGAAAAACTAAAAGAAGCTGGAATTAATCCATATGGACATTATGCAAAAAGAAATACAAAAATTGCTGATTTTTTGGAAAAAAATAAAGATATATATGAGCTTGAGAATAAAAGAGATGAAACAAAAAAATTTATAGTAGCAGGAAGAGTTAAGTTTCTTAGACTTATGGGAAAAGCTGCATTTTTTAAAATTGAAGATGAAAGCGGGATTTTACAAGTTTATATGAGCAAAAATGATTTAGGAGATAAGTTTAATCTTCTTAAAAAAACTCTTGAAGTAGGTGATATTGTAGAAGTTGAAGGGTATCCATTTGTTACTAAAACAGGTGAGCTTAGCATTCATGCTGATGATGTAAAGATTTTAACAAAAGCTATTCACCCTCTACCTGAAAAATTCCATGGGCTTCAAGATGTAGAGACTAAGTATCGCCAAAGATATCTTGATATGATAATGAATAAAGAAACAAGAGAGAAATTTAAATTAAGAAGTAAAATTATCTCTTTAATTAGAGAATTTTTCTTAAGTAAAGGATTTTTAGAAGTAGAAACTCCAATGCTTCATACGATTGTTGGTGGAGCAAATGCTAGACCATTTATGACTCATCATAATGCGCTTGATATTGATATGAATCTTAGAATTGCACCAGAACTTTTTTTAAAAAGACTAATTGTTGGTGGATTTGAAGCAGTGTTTGAGTTAAATAGAAATTTTAGAAATGAAGGGATTGACCACACTCACAATCCTGAATTTACAATGATAGAATTTTACTGGGCGTATCATACAATGGAAGATTTGATGGAGCTTACAAAAGAATTATTTGACTTTTTATTTGAAAAATTAAATTTACCTAAAAAACTTCAGTATGGTGATATGATAATAGACTTTGATGATTGGAGCACTATTACTTACAAAGATGCTTTAGTGAAAATTGGAAAAGTACCAGAAGAGATTTTAGATGATATTGAGGCTATGAAAAAATATCTAAAAGATGCGGGAGTTGAGATAGAAGAGCATATTGATAGCAAAGGCAAACTTTGGGCAGAATTATTTGATGAGTTTGTTGAAAGTAAATTAATAAATCCAACATTTGTTACAGAATTTCCTATTGATATCTCTCCACTTGCTAGAAGAAGTGAAAAAAATCCAGAATTTGCTGAGAGATTTGAATTGTTTATAGCTGGAAGAGAAATTGCAAATGGATTTAATGAGCTAAATGACCCGCTAGACCAATATGAAAGATTTAAAGCTCAGCTTGAAGCAAAAGCAAAAGGCGATGAAGAGGGAATGGATATGGATTATGATTATATCCGTGCGCTTCAATATGGAATGCCTCCAACTGCAGGTGAAGGAATAGGGATAGATAGACTTGTGATGCTTCTTACAAATTCACACTCAATTAAAGATGTAATACTATTTCCAACAATGAAACCAAAAAAAGAAAATAAAGAAGATTAAAGGAGAATAAATGAGTTTACTTAAAAATTATGATGCGGATGTTTATTCGATTTTGGAAAAAGAATTAGAAAGACAAACAAATCATCTTGAAATGATAGCAAGTGAAAACTTCACACTTCCAGAAGTTATGGAAGCAATGGGAAGCGTATTTACAAACAAATATGCAGAAGGGTATCCTGGTAAAAGGTATTATGGTGGATGTGAATATGCAGATATGATAGAGCAGCTTGCAATTGATAGAGCAAAAGCTTTGTTTGGGTGTGAGTATGCAAACGTTCAGCCACATTCTGGCTCTCAAGCAAATGCAGCTGTGTATGTTGCTTTAATGAAGCCATATGATAAACTGCTTGGTATGGATTTAAGTAATGGTGGGCATTTAACACATGGAGCTAAAGTTAACTTCTCTGGAAAACATTATCATAGTTTTTCATATGGGATTGATGAAAAAACAGGTAGAATTGATTATGATAAGGTAAGAGACATTGCTAAAATTGTAAAACCTAAAATGATAGTTTGTGGTGCAAGTGCATATCCTAGAGAAATAGACTTTGCAAAATTTAAAGAAATAGCTGATGAGGTTGGTGCTATTTTAATGGCTGATGTTGCTCATATTGCTGGTCTTGTAGTAGCAGGCGAGCATCCTAATCCATTCCCTCATTGCGATGTAGTAACTACTACAACTCATAAAACTCTTAGAGGTCCAAGAGGAGGGCTTATTCTTACAAATAATGAAGAATATGCTAAAAAAATAAACTCTGCAATTTTCCCAGGGATTCAAGGCGGACCGCTTGTACATGTAATTGCCGCAAAAGCTGTTGGATTTAAAATGAATTTAGAGGATTCATGGAAGGATTATGCAAAACAAGTTAAGAAAAATGCAAGAGTTTTAGCTGATGTATTACTTGAGAGAGGTTACGATTTAGTAAGTGGTGGTACTGATAATCATTTAGTATTAGTTAGTTTTCTAAACAAAGAATTTAGCGGTAAAGAAGCAGAAGAAGCTCTTGGTAGAGCTGGAATTACTGTTAATAAAAATACAGTACCGGGTGAGAAAAGAAGCCCGTTTGTAACAAGTGGTATTAGAATTGGAAGCCCAGCTCTTACTGCAAGAGGTATGAAAGAAGAAGAATTTAGATTTATAGCAAATAAAATTGCAGATGTTTTAGATGATATATATAATCTAGAGCTTCAAGAAAAAGTGGCAAATGAATTAAAAGAGCTTGCTAGCAAATTTGTAATTTATGATAGACCAACTTATTAATCTCTCCCCTTTGTGGGATATAAAGGTGTAAAATGGCGTATAATGTAGAAATTTCTATGATTAAAATGAATAGAAATTATTATTTTGAATACAAAGGCACAATTGTTAAAAAAATTGTTTATAAAGGCAGAACTTTTTTTGATAAGTATGAAAAAGTTGATAAACCTTTAACACTGCAAGTGATGAATGAGCATATTGAAAAGAAAAAAATAATTGCACATGATTTGATTAATAGGCAAAGAAATATAGTTGAGAATATTGTATTTGATTATAATGGAAGAGACCCTGAGAGATTTTGGAATAGGGCAAGTTTACTTTTAAGAGAAGAAGGATTTTTAAATTTTACTGCATATAAATCTAAAACACCTGGACATTTACATCTTTATATCCACAAAGGGCATACACAATTAAATGAAGCAATTCAATTAGGAAAAAAACTCTCAACTAAACTTTCAACCAAACTTCCAAAGCAATGGAGAATTTTTCCAACAGATGAATTACCGCCAGAGTTTAATATATTAAATCTGCCATATGAGCTATATAAAAAAGAAAGAGGTGCTAGCTGGGCTAGACATATGTGAAAGGAGAAATTATGGAAAAAGAAGATTTGTTAAATTTAGGAAATAATAAAAATCCCAAAAAAGTAATAATTTATATAGCAGTTGCATTTTTGATATTTGTAGTAGGGGTTATTGCTTTTGCTCTTTTTAGTGGAAATGCTCAAAAAGAAAATAATGTAATACCACCTCAAGATACGTCTTTATTTAAAGAAATTCCAGTAGAAGTAAATACTGAGAATAATATCTCAGAGCATCTTCAATTAAAAGAAGACTCTACTAACAAACCGGCAAAATCTGCTGCTAAAGAAGCAAAATCTAATAATGAAAAATTAAAACCTACTAATGAAAAAGTAAAAGCTACTCCTCAAAAGCTAAAATCTGCAAATGCAGAGAAAAAAATTGAAGCTAAAAGTAGTAATTTGCTAAATAAAGATAAAAAGTATTATATTCAAGTAGCGGCATTTATTAAATATTCAGCACCTAATAAAAAGCTTATTGAAAAAATCAAAAAATATGGATTTAACTATAAAATTTATACTGTAACAATAAACAAAAATGGTAAAAAACTTAAAGTTCATAAATTGTTAATAGGTCCTTTTGATAAAAAAGAGATAAAAAAAGAGCTTATCAAAGTCAAAAAATACATTAACAAAAATGCGTTTATTTTCAAGGTAAAATAATGGTTTATGATAAGTTTTTGGTTGATGAGTTTTCTGTAATTGCAGTATTTAATAAATTAAAAGAGTTATTTAAAGATGAAAGAATATTTTTATTTGAGAGTGTTATAAACAACAGCGATGGTAATTACTCTTTTATAGTTATAGGAGAGAGAGAAAGAGTTAAATATCAAGATGGAAAAACGTATTATTTTGATGGCAAAGAAGAGAAAATTTTAGATACTGAGCCTTTTAGTTTTTTAAAAAACTATTATAAAAATATAGATTTTTCTAAATATAGAGAAATGACAAAAAAATTAAATATAGGATTTGTAGATGGATTTATTGGTTATATTGGATATGATTTAGTTAAGGATTTTGAGCCAGTTTTAAAAAAAACCATGGATAATTTAAAAGATGAGACTAATATACCAGATTTTTATATGATAAGACCTAAAATTGTTGTTGGGTTTTCTCATAAATCATCTGAGATGACTATAGTTATTAATGATGAAAGGTATAAAAATAAATTACAAGAGATTAAACAAAAAATTAATTCTAGTTATTCTCCTATTCCTCTAAAACCTGTAAAAATAAAAAAAGAGCCAGAATTTGTCTTTAGCAAGGAAAAATTTTTTGAAATGGTAAAAGCAGCAAAAGAGAATATAAAAGCAGGTGATATTTTTCAAATAGTGCTCTCAAATAGACTTAAAGTAAAAGCAGATGTGGATAGATTATCTTTTTATAGAAAACTTAGAAGTAAAAATCCTTCACCTTATCTTTTTTATTTAGATATTGATGATTTTGCAATTATAGGTAGCTCACCTGAGGTTATGGTCAGACTTACAGATAAAGCAATTTTACTCAGACCAATTGCAGGCACTAGAAAAAGAGGAGAGAATTTAATTAAAGATTTAGAGTTAGAGCATGAGATGTTAAATGATGAAAAAGAAGTTGCTGAGCATATAATGCTTGTAGACCTTGGCAGGAATGATGTAGGAAGAGTTGCTAAAGCTGGTAGTGTAAAAGTAGAAGAATTGATGAGAGTTGAGAGATATTCACATGTTATGCATATGGTAAGTGATGTTGTTGGTATTTTAGATGATAAATATGATATGTTTGATTTGTTTAAAGCTACATTTACTGCAGGAACTATGACAGGAGCTCCAAAAATTAAAGCAATGGAGCTTATAGCAAAATATGAAGGAATAAAAAGAGGATATTATGCTGGAAGTGTAGGGTATTTTGGATTTGATGGAAATATGGATAGTGCAATTACAATAAGAAGTGCACTATTAAAAAATGATGAAATTATTTTTCAAGCAGGTGCTGGAATAGTTGCAGATTCTAAAGAAGAGCTTGAATATAAAGAAGTTAATAATAAATTAGCCGCTTTAGTTGCTACATTGAAGGAACTTGAAAATGGGGGTAATTAAAAATATTATAAACAATAAAATGCTTATAAAACCTCAAGGTTTTTTAGATGCTAATATGGCAAGTGAGCTTATTACTCCTTTAGATATAGAAAAAATAAGAAAAAGAGACATTAAATATTTGAGTATAGACTTCTCTAAAATAATAAGCGCTAATATGAATGCTATTAGATTTTTAAATGATATAGTAGAAAATCTTTTTAAAAAGGAAAATGTAGAGAGTTGTATATTTAGCCCAAATAAAAATGTTTATCAAATTGTTAGTAAGCTTGATAATTTGTATTTTAATATTTTTGAAAATGAGCATATTGAAAAAATTTTTTTTGATGATGATTATTTTGAAAAAAAACCAATTTATATATGCTGTATACAAGATGAGCAAAATAAAAATATGCTTATATACTATCTTTTAAAAAAGGGGTATACTCCAAAGATTATAAGTGATGAAGCTAAAGATGGAGTGATTATTAAAAATTCTTTGATATTAAAAGTATCAAACAAAGTTGGAGCTATTGTTAAAAATTCAATAGTATACTTCTTTTTTGATGGATTTTTAGATGCAAATTTAGCTAATATGTTTGATATAGAATATTTTAGAAGAAATCTTTTAATAGGATTTAAAGTTTTTATATTTGATATGAATGCGGTAAAAGGTCTTAATATCCATGCAGTAAGATTTTTAAAAACACTTGGGGTAGAAGCTGCAGAATATGGAGCATTACTTGTAATTATAGGGCTTGATAAGAAAAGTGTTCAGCCACAATTGATAGAAGATTTGGTTGATATGGGATATATATTTTTTGCAAATGAAGAAGAGTTTTTCAAATCTAAAGAATATGAAGAAGCTATAAATTCAAGCGAAATAATTTATAAAAAATCCAAAAAAATTACAAAAGATTTTGTAAGATTATTGCCTTATTTTGTAAATTCTACAATTTCTACAGTTGAGCTTATGACAGGAGTAGAAGCTAAAAAAGATACTCCAAAAATTACTGACGTTAGTATTGATACTACCAAAAACTATGTAGCAAGCTCAATTGGTTTTTATGGTGATATGGATGGGATGATGATTTTAATTTTGAGTGAAAATCTAACAAAAAGGATTTCAAAAATTCTTTTAGGAGAAGAATATAAAACCAAAGAAGAATTAAATGACCTTGTTAGTGAATTTGCTAATATAATTGTGGGTACTGTTAAAAGAGAAATCCAAAAACATGATTTAAAAATTAATATAACTCTTCCAAAAGTTTTTGATGAGATTGAAAATCTTAAAAATATTGTAGTAAATAGAAAAGGTGTTGAGGTGAAGTTTTATTTTGAAGATGAAGAATTTTATTTTTATTTAGTAAGGTAGAGAAATGTTTGTAATTTTTGGAAATCCTGTAAGTCATTCAAAATCGCCTCTTATGCATAATTATTTTTTTAAGAAAATGAATTTAAATCATTGTTATGGAAGATATAAGCTTGAAGATGGAAGTAAAATTATTGATAAATTTAAAGAGCTTAAAATAAAAGGCGCTAATGTAACTATTCCTCATAAAGAGTGGGCTTATAAATTAGCAGATGAAGTAAGAGGCGTTGCAAAAGAGATGGGAGCTGTTAATACTTTAGTTTTAGAAGATAATAAAGTTATTGGGTATAACACTGATGGTCCTGGATTTATGGAAATTATAAAAGAATTTGATTATAAAAAACCTCTAATAATTGGAGCTGGTGGGACAGCGAGAGCAATTTCATATTTACTTAAAGCTGATATAGTAAATAGAAGTGAAAATAGGCTAAATTTTTTTAAAGAAAAAGGGTTTAATACTTATACTTGGGATAACTTTGAATTTAAAGATTATGATTTAATCATAAATACAACCTCTGCTGGTTTAAAAGATGATTCTTTGCCAATGCCAAAGGAGATGTTAGAAAAAATTTTCAAAAATGCAAAATATGCAGTAGATGTAGTTTATGGAAGAGAAACTCCTTTTTTAAAACTTGCTAAAAAATATAATTTAATCACAAGAGATGGATTATATCTTTTAGTATATCAAGGAATTTTGGCAATGGAATTATTTTTAGGAAAAAAATTAAATAAAAAGGAAGTGGAAAAAATATATTTTGAGATACTTAAGGATTAGGCTCATCTAAAATTTCCATTTCTGCACCAAGTTTTTTAAATTTTTCTACAAAGTTTTCATAACCTCTAAATAGATGGTATATTCTATGGACATTTGTTTCGCCTTTTGCAACTAAACCAGCTAAAACTAATGCAGAGCTTGCTCTAAGGTCAGTTGCCATTACATCAGCTCCAATTAGTTGAGTTGGTCCTATTATAGTGGCTGTTTTTCCATTTATAGATATGTTAGCTCCAAGTCTATTAAGCTCTGCTACATGCATAAATCTATTTTCAAATAATCTCTCTTCTATCATGCTAACACCATTAGCTTGAGTAGCAATTGCCATAAATTGAGCTTGCATATCAGTTGGAAATCCGGGATATTCAGTTGTTATTATTTTTACAGGATTTATATTGTTTGTAGGTTTTATTGTAAGTGAATTTTCACTTTCTTCAAAACTAAATCCCATTTCTTTAAATTTTACTAAAATTCCTTCTAAATGCTCAGGAATTATATTTTTTATGGTAATTTCACTATTAGTAATAGCGCCTGCTGCAAGATATGTGCCAGCTTCAATCCTATCTGCAATTATTTTTATATCATTAAATTCTAGTAATTCTCCATCAGTACCATTTATTATTATTTCATTACTTCCAATTCCATCTATTTCTACTCCAGCATCTTTTAAAACTTCGCAAAGTTGAACAACTTCTGGCTCTTTTGCGGCATTTATTATTCTTGTTTTTCCTTTTGCAAGGCTTGCAGCCATAACTATATTTTCAGTTCCAGTTACTGTTACTTTATCAAATATGATATCAGCACCTTTTAGTTTTCCGCTTGCGTTTATATACCCGCCTTCTATTTTAATCTCTGCTCCCATTTGTTTTAGAGCTTTTAGATGCAAATCAACAGGTCTAGCTCCTATTGCACATCCTCCAGGAAGACTCACTTTGCAATGGTTGAATCTTGCAAGAAGCGCTCCTAAAACTAAAATAGAAGCTCTCATGGTTTTTACAATTTCATAAATTGCGGTTGTGTTGTTTATTGTTGAAGTATCAATTTGAAGGTTATTGTTTTGAAGGTTATAAGAAGCTCCTAAATATTTTAATAATTTAAGTAAAGTTTTTACATCTGCAACTTCTGGAACATTTGTGAGGTTTATAGGGTTTTTAGCTAAAATAGAAGAAGCAATAATTGGCAAAGCCGCATTTTTTGCGCCGCTTATTGTTACTTCTCCTTTAAGTTTAGGCGAGTGTTTAATTTTTAGATATTTATACATCAAAGCTCCTAAGAAGTTTTATCTCTTCTGCCCAAATCTCTGGCTCTATTGTCTCAAGTATTAAAGGAATATTATCAATACGTTTATCTTGCATTATGAATTTAAATGCATCAAGCCCGATTTCTCCCTTTCCGAGTGAATGGTGTCTATCAACTCTGCTTGCAAACTTTGCTTTTGAGTCATTTATATGCATACCTTTTAAGTATTTAAAACCAATAATTTCATCAAATTCTTGCATTGTTTTTTCATAAGCATCTTTTGTGCGTATATCATATCCAGCTGCAAATATATGAGCGGTATCGATACATACACCTATTCGTGATTTATCTTCGATTTTATCTATAATGTAAGCTAAATGCTCAAATTTATATCCAAGATTGCTACCTTGTCCAGCTGTAGTTTCTATTACAAATATGCAACTCTCAGTCTCTTTCAAAGCTTTATTTACATTTTCACTAATTAAATCTAAGCATTCTTCTTCACTTATTTTTTTTAAATGACTTCCTGGATGAAAATTTAGGTATTTTAATCCTAGAGCTTCTACTCTTCTTGCTTCATCAATAAAAGCATTTAGAGATTTTTCTCTTTTTTCACTCTCAGGATGTCCAAGATTTATCAAATAACTATCATGAGGAAGAATAGCATCTGCGCAAAAACCATGAATTTGCATATATTCTTTAAATTTTTTTATACTTTTTTCACTAAGTGGTTTTGCTCTCCATTGTCTTTGATTTTTAGTAAAAAGAGCAAATCCGTTTGCTCCTATATCTACTGCATTTTTAACTGCATTTTCAACGCCTCCTGCCGCACTAACATGAGCACCAATATATTTCAATAGATATCCTTTATGCTAATTTTGGCCAAGATAATTTTCCATTTGGATTAGCTACCATATGAATATGAAGATGGAATACTTCTTGACCAGCACCTTTACCATTATTTGTAATTAATCTATAATCACTAATTCCTAGTTTTTTAGCAGTTTCTTTTATGAATTTTGCCATTTCTGAAAATAACTCTTCTGGAGTTTCATCAAATTTTTCATAATGTTTTTTAGGAATTATTAAAACATGAATTGGTGCTACGGGGTTTATATCATGAAATGCTAAAAATTTTTCATTTTCATTTACTTTTTTACTTGGAATTTCTTCATTTACTATTTTGCAGAAAATACAATCCATACTCTATCCTTTTTGTCGCAATTATATCAAAAGTAAAATTTTTGAAAAAGTGCTTTATTTTTGGTATTATTTCCAAAAATTTTAAGGAGCTTTTGTGGATTTAAGTGAGATTTTAAGTGCTTCTTCTTTAGAAGAGCTAGATAAAATAAGAGTTAAGCTTCTTGGTAAAAATGGGATTATTACTAAAAAATTTAAAGAGCTTAAAAATTTAAGCAAAGAAGAGAAAAAACAAGTTGCAAAAGAGCTTAATGAATTAAAAGAAAAAGCAATAGAGCTTATAGCAAAGAAAAAAGCAGAGCTTGAAGAGGAAATTTTAAATCAAAAATTAAAGCTTGAGAGAGTTGATGTAACTTTATTTACTCCAAAGCCAACAGGCGCTATTCATCCAATTACTGATACAATGAATAAAATTATTGATTTTTTTACAAAAATGAATTTTTCAGTTGAAGAGGGTCCACTTGTAGAAGATGATTTTCATAATTTTGAAGCACTTAATCTTCCAAAATATCATCCAGCACGTGATATGCAAGATACTTTTTATTTTAAAGATGGTGCGCTTCTTAGAACGCATACATCTCCTGTACAAATTAGAACAATGCTAAAGCAAAAGCCTCCTATTAGAATGATAAGCCCAGGAGCTGTTTTTAGAAGAGATTATGATTTAACTCACACTCCTATGTTTCATCAGGTAGAAGGTTTGGTAGTAGATGAAAAAGGAAAAGTGAGTTTTGCAAATTTAAAGTTTATACTTGAAGCATTTTTAACTCATATGTTTGGAGATGTAAAAGTTAGATTTAGACCTTCATTTTTCCCATTTACTGAGCCTAGTGCTGAGGTTGATATTAGCTGTATTTTTTGTGAAGGGAAAGGGTGTAGAGTTTGCTCTCATACAGGGTGGCTTGAAGTGTTAGGATGTGGAGTAGTGGACCCTAATGTATTTAAAGCGGTTGGCTATGAAGATGTGAGCGGATATGCTTTTGGTCTTGGGGTTGAGAGATTTGCAATGCTACTTAATAGAATCAATGATTTAAGAAGCATGTATGAAGGAGATATTAGACTTATGGAGCAGTTTAAATGATAGTAACAAGAAAATGGTTAGAAGAGTTTATTGATTTAGATGGAATATCAACGCAAGATATTATCTTAACATTAAATAGAATTGGTCAAGAGGTAGAAGGTTATAAAAAAATAGAAGTTCCACAAAATGTAGTTGTTGGGGAAGTTATTGAATGCAAAAAACACCCTAATGCAGATAAATTAAATGTATGTATTGTAAATGTAGGAGATGAAGAGCTTCAAATTGTATGTGGTGCAAGTAATGTGGCAGCAGGTCAAAAAGTTCCAGTTGCATTAGTTGGCTCAATACTTCCTGATAATTTTAAAATAAAAAAAGCAAAATTAAGAGGTGTTGAATCTTTTGGAATGATTTGTGCAGCAAGAGAAATTGGTTTACCTGATTTTCATGAAGGTATAATGGTTCTTGATGATTCACTAGGTGAGCTTAAGATTGGAGAATATGTCGGCAAATACTTAAATGATGAAGTAATAGAGCTTGGAGTTACTGCTAATAGGGGTGATTGTTTTAGTATTTATGGTATAGCAAGAGAGCTTAGTGCAGGATTAAATAAAAAACTTAAAGATATTGATTTTAATTATGAAGAGATGCAAGAAGGAATTGGCAGAGTTGTAAATATTGATAAGAATGATATTAAAAACTCTTCTCATTTTTTTAAAGCAGTAGAAGGCGAGCTTAATGTGCCTTTAAAAATCAATTATAGGCTTGCTTTGTGTGATATTGAGACAAAAAATAAAATTGATAAATTTATAAAGTATGCTATGCATGCTACAGGAGTGTTATTAACTCCAATGAATGTTTGTGATATTGAGCTTGAAAATGAAGATGGTGTTGATGTGGTTAAATGTTTTGGTAAGTATTATGTAGGTATTAAAAATGATATAAATGTAGAAGAAGTTGGAAAATATTTAATAGATGCTAATTACATTGAGCCAAAATATGTAAATGAGATGGTATTTTTAAAAGGTTTAAAAACAGATGAATATTTCTTTCGTGCAAGTAGAGGAAGTGAGCCTAATTTAAAGTTTGGAATGGATTATTTATTAAATGAGATGAATCTTCCAGTTTATAGTGGATATATAGATTTGTCTAACGAAGTAAAACCAAAAGTTATAAATATAGATATTAATGAAGTAAACAGTATCATAGGTTATGAAATAGATGAAAAAACTATAGTAGAAATTTTAAAAAGATTAGGATTTGAGATAAAATCAATTACAGAAAATTCTATAAAAGTAGCAATTCCAAGTTTTAGACACGATATTGAAAATATTCAAGATGTAACAGAAGAGATTTTGAGAATTTATGGAATTGATAATATTCCAAGCAAACCTTTAGTGTTTGAAGAGAGAAATAGAATCAATGATGTAATGAAAAAAATAGATTTTATAAATGAGCTTAAATTAAAAGCTGTAGCAAATGGGCTTTATGAAGTTATTCATTTTATTTTTGAAGATAAAGATAGACTTAAAAAATATAATTTTGAAGTAGTTGATGATAATTTAGATTTAGTAAATCCTATTATAAAAGAGCTTGATACTCTAAGAAGTACTCTTTTATTGCAACTTTTAGATGATATAAGATACAACAGGGCAAATGATTATAAAAGGGTTTATTTATTTAGTGTTGGAAGTGTTTATAATAAAAAAAGAGAAGAGTCTCAAAGGTTTGCATTTGTATTGAATGGATTTGCTGATTATGAAAATCCACAAAATCATGGAAAACCTAGAAAAGTAGAATTTAAAGATGCAGTAGATAAGCTCTCTCAAATCATTGGAGAATTTTCTTTAATTCCATCAAATCATCAAATTGCGCATCCTTACCAATGTGCAAAAGTGATTAAAGATAATGAAGAAATTGGAGTTATTGCAAAGCTCCATCCAAAAGTTGCAAAAGATTTTGAAATTGATGATACATATTTTGTAGAAATTAATTTAGACAAATTAAATAAAAAAGATAAAAAAGCAAATGAAATAAATAAATTTCAAAAGGTTACAAGAGATTTGAGTTTATTAGTAGATAAAGAGATGAATTATAAAGAAGTTTATGATATTATTAATAATCTTGATATTAAAGAGCTTAAAGAATTTTATCCAATTGATATATTTGATTTAGGAGATAAAAATTCTTTAACTATTAGATTTATAATTCAAGGTAATAAAACTTTACAAGAAAATGAAATTAATGATATAATGGAGAAAATTTTAAAAGCTTTAGAAGAGAAAGGGATAAAACTTAGATGATATTAAAAGTTTTAAGAGGAAGAAGATTTGATGAAGAATTTGAAGTTGATGCTGATAAATCAATTTCTCATAGGTGTGCTATCTTTTCTCTTCTTAGCGAGGGTGAAAATAGAATTAAAAATTATCTAAAAGCAGAAGATACCCTTAATTCTCTTGAAATTGCAAAAAAATTAGGAGCTGAGGTTAAAGAAGAAAATGATGAAATCATTATAAAAGCTCCTCAAAAGATTAAAGAGCCAGATGATGTTTTATATTGTGGTAATTCTGGTACGACAATTAGAATTTATATGGGACTTTTAGCAAGTAATGATGGTTTTTTTGTTTTAACTGGTGATGAATATTTAAGAAGACGTCCTATGAAAAGAGTTATAAAGCCTTTATCGGAAATTGGAGCAAAAATTGATGCAAGAGAAAATGCTAACTTAGCTCCTATAGCAATTAGAGGAAATAAGCTTAAAAATTTTAATTATATATCTCCTATAGCTTCAGCTCAAGTAAAATCAGCTCTTATTTTAGCAGCTCTTCATGCTAATAAACCTTCTTTTTATAAAGAGCCATTTTTAAGCAGAGACCACACAGAGAGGATGTTAAAAGGTATGGGAGCTAAAATTAACCAAAATATAAATGAGAATAATGAGTGTGAAATTGAAATTTATCCACTTGAATCTAAATTAGAGCCTTTAAATATTATTATTCCAAATGACCCAAGCTCTGCATTTTTCTTTGCTGTTGGGGCAGCTATTAATAATTCAAAAGCTATAATTAAAAATGTAACACTCAATCCAACTAGGATAGAAGCTTATAGAGTGCTTGAGAAAATGGGCGCAGATGTTGAGTATATTTTAAAAGAAAATAAATATGAGCCAATTGGAGATATTATTGTAAAAGGAAATAGTTTAAAAGCAGTAGAAGTTACTCAAAATATTCCATGGCTTATAGATGAAATCCCAGCACTTGCAATGGCAATGGCAGTAGCTAAAGGAAAAAGCGTAGTAAAAAATGCAAAAGAGCTTAGAGTAAAAGAGTCTGATAGAATAAAAGCAGTAGTTGAAAATCTTAAAAATTGTGGTATTGAAGCAAGAGAGTTTGAAGATGGATTTGAGATAGTTGGAGGAGAAGTAAAAGAGGCTAAGATAGACTCTTTTGGAGACCATAGAATTGCAATGAGTTTTGCAATACTTGGGCTTTTAGCGCCTATGGAGATTGAAAAAGCGGAAAGTATTTATACATCTTTTCCAAATTTTTTTAAACTTTTTAGTAAAATTGCAGAGTATAGGATTGTAGATGCTAATTAAAAAAGCTAAAAGTTATGGTTTTTGTTTTGGTGTAAAAAGAGCTGTTGAAATAGCTGAGGATTCTAAAAATGCTGTAACTCTTGGTCCTCTTATTCATAATCCTCTTGAGATTGAGAGACTCTCTAAAAATTATAATGTTAAATTTGTAAACTCTATTGATGAGATTGATGAGAATATTAAAAGAGTAATTGTCAGAACTCATGGAATTCCTAAAAATAAGTATAAAGAGTTGCTTGAAAAAAATGTAGAAGTTATTGATGCTACATGTCCATTTGTAAAAAAACCTCAAGAAATTGTAGAAAAGATGAGTAAAGAAGAGTATGATATAGTTATTTTTGGAGATAAAAATCATCCAGAAATTCAAGGTGTTAAAAGTTATAGTGTACATGATAGAGTATATGTAGTTTTAGATGTAAGTGAGCTTAAAAATTTAAAATTAAGAGATAAAATAGCAACAGTAGCTCAAACTACAAGAAAAATATCAGATTATTTAAAAATTACTAATTATTTGATTGAAAATTATAAGGAAGTTAGAGTATTTAATACAATTTGTAATGCAACTTTTGAAAATCAAGATGCAGTAAGAGAGCTTTCTAAAGAAGCAGATATTATGATAATAGTAGGAGGTAAAAATTCTTCTAATACAAAACAGCTTTTTAATATAGCAAAAGAAAATGCTGAGGCTTACTTAGTGGAGAGTGAGAATGAGATAAAAAAAGAGTGGTTTGAGGGTAAAAAGTTATGTGGTATAAGCGCTGGTGCTTCTACGCCTGAGTGGTTAGTTGAGAAAATAATATCAAAGATAAAGGATGTAACATGAAAGAACTTAATATTGGTGATGTAGTAGAATTTAAAATTGAAAAATTAATAAAAGGTGGTTTTTTAGGTCATGTTGGAGATGTTGAATTTTTCTTGCCAAAAAGTCTTAGCGGATTAAAAGAAGATGAGAGTGTAATAGGTAAAAATGTAAAAGCAAAAGTAAAAGAATTTAAACAAAATTCAGTGGTAGTTGATAGAAAAGCGTATTTAAATGAAGTAAAAGAGAAATTAAATTCTTTAAAAGATAAAGAAATTGAAGCTGTGGTTACTAAAGTTAAGAAAAATGGTTTGGTAATTGATGTGGATGGAATAAGCGGATTTGTACCAAAAGAAGAAATTTTTTATAAAAAAATAGACCATAGAAAATATTTTGAAGAGGGTGATAGGGTTAAAGTTGTTTTGATTGAGCCAGAGAGAAGAGTTTTTTCTATTAAAAAAACGCTTCCAAATCCTTGGGATGAGGTGAAAAATTTAAATGTGGGAGATAGAATAAAAGCTACAGTTTCACACATTACTGAATATGGTGCATTTGTAGATATTGGAAATGGAGTAGAAGGGTTTTTACATATTAGTGAAATTAATTGGGATGGAATTAATGATTTATCTTTAGGTGAAGAAATTGAAGTAGAGGTTGTTGAAATTAATCCTGAAGAAGAAAAACTAAGAGTTACAAGAAAAAATCTTTTAACAAAACCTGCTAGTATTTTTGCTGAAAAATATAATGTAGGCGATATTGTTGAAGGAATTGTGACTAAATTTATAAATGTAGGTGCTTTTGTTGAAGTTGATGGAATAAGTGTATTGCTTCCAAATAAATTTGTCTCTTATAAAAAAGGTGAAAAAGCAAATGAAGTTTTTGAAATAGGGGATAAAGCGAAATTTAAAGTAATAACAATTGATGAAGATAATAATAAAGTGATTATTTCAAGAAAAGATGCAGCTCCTAATCCTTATGAAATTTTTGCAAAAGAGCATAATTTAGGCGATGAAGTAGAAGGAAAGGTTAAATATATTACAGATTTTGGTATGTTTGTAGATTTAGGAGATGTTGAAGCTCTTGTTAGAAAAGAGGATTTAAAAGATGAATTTAATATAGGAGATATATTTAGAGGAAAAATAATTGAAATGAATGGGGATAGAATTAAACTTGCTCAATGAAATATCTATTTTTTATTCTATCCTTTTTTATTTTTTTAGGGCTTGTTTTTTTTTATTTTGAAATATCAAAGCCTCAAATAGAGTTAAAACCAACTAATACTCAAAAGAGCATTAAAAGCGAAGATAATAGTTTTAAAATAAAAAAAGTAGAAGTTTCTAATTTGCCCGTTAGGGTTTTGTATATAAAGATTGATTTTAAAAAGCAAAAATATAAGGTAGTTTATAAAATTACTTTAGATAATATTGATAAATTTGCTCTATTTAATGTTAAAGCAATTTTAGATAATAGCAATATTGTTTATTCTATGATAAAAGGCAGAAATTCTAAGATTTATATTTTTTTTAAAGATTTACAGCAAGCAAATTACATATTAAATTTATTTAAAGAGTATAATTTCAAAATAAAAATAGAAAAATTAGTAAAAAGGATTTAAATGAAAGTAGTTGTATGTGACCCAATTCATGAAGCTGGATTTGAAATACTTAAAAAAGCAAAAGATATAGAAGTAGTAGATGCAAGTAAACTACCAAAAGATGAGCTTTTAAAAGTAATTGAAGATGCAGATGGAGTAATTACAAGAAGCCCAACGCCAGTTGATAAAAAGTTTTTAGAGCATGCTAAAAAGCTTAAAGCTGTTGTTAGAGCTGGAGTTGGAGTTGATAATGTTGATATTGATGAAGCTAGTAAAAGAGGTGTGATTGTTATGAATGTTCCAACTGCAAATACTCTTGCAGCAGTGGAGCTTACTATGGCACATTTACTTACATCTGCTAGAAGTTTTACAAATGCGGTATGGAATTTAAAAAAAGAGCATGAATGGAATAGAGAAAAATGGCTAGGAATTGAGCTAGCTGGTAAAAAACTTGGAATAATTGGGTTTGGTAATATTGGAAGTAGAGTTGGAATTAGAGCAAAAGCGCTTGAGATGGATGTAATAGCATACGACCCTTACATTGAGCCAAGCAAAGCAACGGATTTAGGATGTAAGTATACAACTGATTTTGATGAAATACTTAAATGCGATTTTATTACAATTCACACTCCAAAAACTCCTGAGACTATTAATATGATTACAAAAAAAGAAATTGAAAAGATGAAAGATGGAGTTGTTTTAATTAACTGCGCAAGAGGTGGGCTATATAATGAAAAAGATGTATATGAGGGATTAAAATCTGGAAAAATTAGATGGCTTGGAATTGATGTTTTTGAAAAAGAGCCTGTAACTGAGCATCCATTTTTTGAGCTTGAAAACACTTCAGTAACTCCTCATATTGGGGCAAATACTCGTGAATCTCAAGAGAGAATTGCAATTCAAGCAGCAGAAGCTATAATTGAAGCACTAAGAGGCTCTAGCTATCCAAATGCTTTAAATCTTCCAATTAATACAGCTAATACGCCTGAGTGGGTTGTGAAATATTTAGAATTAGCTCAAAAAATGGGTTATATTCTCTCTCAAATTATAAATAAACCAATTAAAAAAGTGAAAGTTAACTTAAGTGGGGATATTGCTAAAGAAGATAAATCAGTTTTAACGTTTGCGCTTGTTGGACTTCTTAAAAACATAACTGATAATGTAAATTATGTAAATGCTGAATTTCTTGCAAAAGAAAAAGGAATTGAGCTTGAGAGCAAAGAAGTTAAAAATCCAACTTATAAAAATTTAGTAACTTTAAAAGTTATAACTGATGATGGAGAGTATTCTATAAGTGGTACAATGCTTGAGAATCATCCAAGAGTTGTAGAATTTAAAGGTTTTGATTTAGAATTTGAGCCAAAAGGTAAAATGATTTTCTTTAAAAATACTGACGTTCCAGGTGTTATTGGAGAAGTTGGTATGACTCTTGCAAAACATAATATTAATATTGCAGATTTTAGGCTTGGAAGAAATAAAGAAAATCAAGCAATGGCAGTGATTATTGTTGATAATGATGTAAATGAAGATGTGCTTAATGAATTGAAAAATCTTAAAGCAGCCCTAAGTGTAGGGTATGCTGAAATTTAATTAAAGGAGATATTATGGCATATGGTATGAGTGATTTAAAAAAATATTTAAATATTGAGCTTGATGGAATTCCATATAAAATTATTGAATATCATCATGTAAAACCTGGAAAAGGTGCAGCGTTTGTTAGAACAAAACTTAAAAATTTAATTGATGGAAGAGTAATTGAAAAAACGTTTCATGCAGGTGATAAGGCAGATGAGCCAAATCTTGAGAGAAGAAAATATCAATATTCATATAATGAAGGTGATGTGTATTATTTTATGGATTTAGATACATATGAGATGATTCCTGTTGATGTGAAAGTTTTTGAAGAATCTAAAGACTTTTTACTAGAAGGTATGGAAGTTGATATTTTATTTCACAATGGTAAGGTTATTGGGGTTGAGCTTCCAATGCAAGTAGTTTTAGAAGTGGTTGAGACTCAACCAGTAAGCAATAGAGATAGAAGTGGAGCATGTAGAAAACCCGCAAAACTTGAAACTGGGGCAGTTGTAACTGTGCCTTGTCATATAGTAGAAGGTGATAAAATAAAAGTTGATACAAGAAGCGGTGAATATTTAGAAAAAGTGAAATAAAATGTTAGAAGAGAGAGTAAAAAACGCAATCAGGGATGTCCCTGATTTTCCTAAAAAGGGAATTATTTTTAAAGATATTACTACTCTTTTGAATAAGGGTGAGCTTTTTTCTGAAGTAATTGATTATTTTGGAGAAAAGTATAAAGATATAGATTTTGTATGTGGGATTGAGAGTCGTGGATTTATTTTAGGTGCTCCTATTGCATATAAATTAAAAAAAGGCTTTGTGCCAATTAGAAAAAAAGGTAAACTTCCTTCTACAACTGCAGCTGAGAAGTATGCTTTAGAATATGGATTTGATGAAATTGAAATTCATATAGATGCTTTTGATGGTATCAAAAATCCAAAAGTATTATTAGTTGATGATTTGATAGCAACGGGTGGGACGGCAGAGGCTGCAGTTAAACTTCTTAAAAAGCTTAATGCAGATATTGTTGCGGCTGCTTTTTTGATTGAGCTTACATTTTTAGATGGTGCTAAAAAACTAAAAGACTTGGGAATCAATGTAGATAGCTTGGTTAAATATTGAATATTATGTTAACAAAGGAAAAATAAATGTATATTCCAAAGCCGATATTTGATCCAGATGAGAGAGGGCATTTTGATAAATTTGGAGGAAGATTTGTTCCAGAAACTCTTATGCCAGTTTTATATGAATTAGAAGAGTTTTATAAAAGTGTAAGATTTGATAAAGAGTTTTGGAAGGAGATGGATTATTACTATAAAGAGTATATTGGAAGACCAACAGGGTTATATTTTGCTCCAAATATAAGTGATGAGCTTAATGCAAAAATCTATTTAAAAAGAGAAGATTTAAATCATACAGGCGCTCATAAAGTAAATAATACAATAGGTCAAGTTTTACTTGCAAAAAAAATGGGCAAAAAAAGAGTAATTGCAGAAACTGGAGCGGGACAACATGGAGTTGCAACTGCTACTGCTGCTGCACTTTTGGGGTTAGAGTGTGAAATTTTTATGGGTGAGAAAGATATAAAACGACAAGAGCTAAATGTTTTTAGAATGAAGCTTCTTGGTGCAAAAGTGCATAGTGTAAAAAGTGGAAGCAAAACACTTAAAGATGCTATGAATGAAGCTATCAGATATTGGGTGACAAATGCTAGAGATACTTTCTATGTGATAGGTACGGTTGCTGGACCTCATCCATATCCTATGATGGTAAGAGATTTTCAAGCAATAATTGGATATGAAGCAAAAGCTCAGATTCTAAAAAAAGAAGACAGATTACCTGATTATGTAATTGCTTGTATTGGCGGTGGAAGCAACGCAATGGGTATTTTTTCTCATTTTTTAGAAGAAGAAAATGTTCAATGTATTGGAATTGAAGCTGGAGGGCTTGGGATTGAGAGTGGAAAACATGGGGCTAGTTTAAATGCTGGAAGCCCAGGAGTTTTACATGGGCAAATGAGTTATTTACTTCAAGATGAAGATGGACAAATTTTAGAAGCTCATTCAATATCTGCTGGGCTTGATTATCCAGGAATTGGACCAGAGCATGCTTATCATTTTGAAAAAGGCAATGTAAAATATGACTATATTACTGATAAAGAAGCGCTTGATGCATTTGTATGGCTCTCTCAAAAAGAAGGGATAATTCCTGCATTTGAATCTTCACATGCTGTGGCATATCTTAAAAAATTGCCTGATATAAAAGATAAGCTTGTTATTGTTAATCTCTCAGGAAGAGGTGATAAAGATATGATGCAGGCTAAAAACTTGCTTGAAGGCATTTAATGAGATATATAAAAGTTGCTTTTTTAGCTGTTTTTTTTGTCTCTTTTCTTTATGGATTTGATTTAGATTCACTTAAAGAGTTTTTTTCTGAAGAGCATTTAATTGAGCTTCTTAAAAAGTATGGGTATATTATTCTTTTTGTGTGGTCTATATTTGAAGGTGAAACAGGTCTTGTAATGGCAGGAGTATTAGCTCATCAAGGTTATATGAATTTAGCTCTTGCAATAGTTGTAGCAGCTATTGGAGGTTTTATAGGAGACCAGATTTATTTTTATCTTGGCAGAATTAATAAAGATTGGGTTCTTAAAGAATTTAAAGCTCATAGGAGAAAATTTGCAAAAGCTAGACTTCTTCTTAAGAAATATGGGGGATGGATTATCTTTATTCAAAGATTTATATATGGGATGAGGACAATTATTCCTATGACAATAGGTCTTAGCGGGTATGACCCTAAAAAATTTGCAATTATTAATTTTATAAGTGCTTTTATATGGGCAAGTATTACAATTTTGCTTAGTTATTATTTTGGGGAAGAAATATTAAAAATTTTAAAATGGCTAAAAGAGCATTGGTATGTGGCAATAGTGATTTTGGTTATTTTTTGGGGAATTTTATGGTATATTAATAAAAAGGAGGATGAATGAAATTTACAAAAGGAAAAGCTCAAGTAAAAGCTGAAATAGTTGTTAATGGAGCTAAAAAATTTGAAGAATATGGATTTGAAGGGAAAGATGGTGAGGTTTTAGTACTGCCTGAGAGAAAAAGAGTTTATGTAGGAATTGATGAAGTTAATGCTGAGAATTTAAAAACTGCAACAGCAAATATTATTAAAGCTCTAAAAAAATATAAATTTGAAAGTGTAGAAATTACTCCCCCAAATACAAAAAATGAAGATTTACTATTAGCATTTTTTGAAGGATTTATGCTAGGTGATTATGAATTTGATAAATATAAATCAAATAAAGCTAAACATCCAATAAAAGAAGTTTGTATTAACTCAAAAAGAGATTTTGATAAAATCATTAAAGAAGCTGAAATTAGAGCAAAAAATATAAACTTTGTAAGAGATATAATAAATTCAATGCCAGATGAAATTACTCCTGCAAAGCTTGCTGCAATTGCTGAGGAAGTGGCAAAAGAAAATAAGCTTGAGTGTAAAATTTATGATGAAAATTATCTTTATGAAAATGGCTATCATGCATTTTATAGTGTAGGAAAGGCTAGTAGTAATCCTCCAAGATTAATTCATCTAACCTATAAACCAAAAAATGCTAAAAAGAAAGTTGTTTTAGTTGGTAAAGGACTTTGTTATGATAGTGGAGGGCTAAGTTTAAAACCAGCTGAATATATGGTAACAATGAAAAGTGATAAATCTGGGGCAGTTACAGCGCTTGGAATTATAAAAGCTGCAAGTGAGCTAGGGCTAGATGTAGAAATTCATGCAATTTTAGGGGCAGCTGAGAATATGATAGGTCCAAATGCTTATAAGCCAGATGATGTATTAAAAGCAAAAAATGGAAAAACTATTGAAGTTAGAAATACTGATGCAGAAGGTAGACTGGTATTAGCTGATTGTTTGTGTTATGCTGAAGAGAATATAAAAGATTTTGATAAGATTTTTGATTTTGCTACATTAACTGGGGCGTGTGTGGTAGGACTTGGAGAGTATACTGCTGGAGTTATGGGATTTAATAAAAAAGAGATTGATAATATACTTAAAACTAGCGAAAAAACAGGTGAGCATTTTGCATATTTACCATTTAACAAATATTTACCAAAACTTCTAAAAAGCAATGTAGCAGACATTTGCAATATTGCTTCAAGCAGATATGGTGGCGCTTTGACTGCAGCACTTTTTTTAAGTGAATTTGTAGAAAATAAAGATAAATGGACTCATTTTGATATAGCAGGTCCTGCTTATGTAGAAAAAGAGTGGGGATATAATCCATTTGGAGCAAGCGGATTTGGGGTAGATACTATGATAACTTATCTTAAATCTCTTTAATCTCTTTTTCGTTATAATTTCACAAAAAGGATATGAATGAAAGTTGGTATTGTTGGACTTCCAAATGTTGGAAAATCTACTAC
>JALVAK010000020.1 GCA_027011225.1 Nautiliaceae bacterium
GCAACAAGAGGCTTAAGTATCGGGCATGTCTCTCCAGAAGCAGCTGAAGGAGGAATGATAGGATTACTTAAGGATGGCGATATAATTGAAATTGATGTAGATAATTTCTCAATTAATGTAGAGCTTAGCGATGAAGAAATTGAAAAAAGAAAAAAAGAATTTAAGCCAATTAAAAAAGAAGTACCAGGAAGATGGCTAAAACAATATAGAGCGCTTGTTACAAACGCTAGCAATGGAGCGATTTTAAAAGCAGATTAAAAAGGAATAAAATGAAAGCGTTTGGGCTTTGGAGTGCAGTATTTATCGGTATTGGCGCAATGGTTGGGGCTGGTATATTTATTGTTATTGGCGAAGCTGGAAGTATTGCAGGCAATTTAGTATGGCTTTCATTTATATTTGGAGGAATTATTGCGCTACTTAGCGGATATTCTTTAGCCAAACTTGCTCTTGCCTTTCCTTCTCGTGGAGGGATTATTGAATATTTAGTACAAGAATTTGGAGTTAATATATTCTCTGGTGCAATGGGAGTTTTGTTTTATTTTGCTCAGCTAATTGCTCTTGCTGCTGTTGCTAAAAGCTTTGGAACATACTCAAGTGAATTGTTTTTTGGGAATGAAAATTACACAAATATTTTTGGAGTTGGAATAGTTTTAGTTTTTATGATAATTAATTTGCTTGGGGCATATTTTGTAGCAAAATCTGAAAATATAATAGTAATTATCAAGCTAGTAATTTTGCTCTCTTTTACATTAGCTGCTTTGTTACATATAAATCCTCAATATCTTGAGCTATCAAAAGCTCCTCCTTTTATAAATGTACTTTTTGCTATTGCGCTTACATTTTTTGCATATCAAGGGTTTAGTGTAATTACCAATACAATTGAAGATATGAAAAATCCAAAAGATATATTAAAAGCTATGATTCTAGCTATTTTAATTGTTATGATTCTTTATGTAGCTACAAGTATTGCTGTTTTAGGAAACTTACCGCTTGATGAAGTAATAAAAGCAAAAGATTATGCACTAGCTCTTGCTGCAAAACCAGTTTTTGGAGAGCTTGGATTCAAAATTATGGCAATAGCAGCTTTAATCTCTACTGCTAGCGCAATAAACGCAACCCTTTATGCAGTTACTCAAATAAGCTATGTTTTAGCAAAAGAAGGAAATTTGCCTGAGATTTATGAATATAATGTATTCAATTCAAACGAAGGATTAATAATTTCTACTATTTTAATAATTCCTATGATTTTATTTTTTAACCTTGCACAAATTACCTCAGCAGCCGCTATTTCTATGCTTATTATACAAGCAATAGTACACTTAGGACATTTAAAAGTCATAAATAAAACAAACGCTAACAAAACTTTGATAATATTAGCATTTATTTCAATGATATTAGTAGCAATACTTGCAAGTTATTACAATTATAAACATTCTCCAATTGTAGTTTGGTATTTAATAGGAATTTTTATTGGAGGATTTATTGCAGAAGCTATTTTAAGAAAGGTAAAAAAAAGAGAAATTCTCCCTCAATCTTAACATTGCAAATAGATACGGATAAGAAGTTTATCCGTTTTTATATTTAATCTTCTTTAACTTCAATTGCTTGATATTTATAAATAGTTGGATGATACTTTAAACAATCAGGTGGTAATCCTGCTTTTACACACAGATGTGCAAAAAACAAATCAAAATTTGGAAGCTCCTCCCACACTGCTGGCAAAAATGTCGCCTGATGGTTCCCAAGTTGCAGTATCACTCCATCTACCATTGGTCTAATTTTAGTCCTTAAATCATTTACATCTTCATATTCCACTTTTTCAGGAATTGTAAGCACACTAACTTCAATCTCCACATCATTAAATTCTTCAGGAGTTAGTGGCGGAAATCTTGGGTCCTCAAATGCAGCTGCTTTTGCATTTGCTACAACATCATCAATTAAAGGACGATAAGGCAAAATGGAGCCAATACAGCCCCTTAAATTACTTCCTCTTGGTTTATTTTTCATTTTTAATGTTACAAAAGTAGCTCTTTTTTCCTCAAGCCATGGATATTTTTCTACCCATTCATCTCTATTTATTAATTTTTTACCCTCAAATTCTTCCAAAATAGAAAGTCTTGCAAGCTTTGGCAAAATTTTATAATCTTGCATATTCCCCTCCTTAAAACTTTTAATTATTATATCACAAAAGTTTAGTAAAGTAAACTCATCTTCTCTTCACACTTATCTACTAAGCTCGGCTTTTTCTTCCAATTTATAAAGCCATATAAAAACTTCAACCACCGCCTCATACATTTTAGGAGGGACTTCTTCACCAATTTCCACATTCAAAAGCATATCTGCAAGCTCTTCATTTTGAAAAATAGGAATATCAAATTTTTTTGCTTTTTCAATAATCTTTCTTGCAATTTCACCTTTTCCCTTTGCTACAACTTTTGGAGCCATATCTTCATATGCTTTATATTTTAAAGCTACTGCTTTAGTATTTATAGATTTTTTCATAAATTGGACCTCTTTTAGTAAGAGTGGATTTATAAAGATATACCTCTAAATCTACTTCAAAACTTATATTTTCCCATTTTTTAAGTGCATCTTTATATCCGTCTTTTAATTCTTTAATCCTGCATAAAGTAATATGCGGCACAAATGGCTTATCATTTTTTAAATTAAATTTTTCATTTATCTGTTTATTTATACTATCATCAGCATCAACTTTTAAATACAAAATTTTATCTCCAAACATCCCTATACCATTGATTTTTAGCTTGCTTTTTGGAACGTTCAATTCAGTGTCTTTGTATTTATCTGGCTCATCTTCACCTATAAATTTATGAGTTAAATGCAAATTCCACCCCTCAACCCATTTTCCTTTTATATATTGTGACAAATCATTTTTAATAGCTCCATAAATTGGCAAAGTCACAGGTGTAGCTATAAAAAGCCTCATTGAAAAAGCCTTGAGATAATATAAAAAATAGCACTTAATACAACGCTTATTATAATAGAGGAAGTGATTGGAAAGTAAAATACAAAATTATCTTTTTTAATTACTATATCACCAGGAAGGTGAAAAAGAGGGAAATCTTTAAAAAAATAAAGAAGTAGCCCAATTATTATAAAAATAATTCCAATAAAAATAAAAATTTTAGCCACAAAATTCCTTTTTTAGAAATTATAACAATTAATTTTCTAAAAGTTGAACTTTTAGAGGTCCTAAATTAAGTTTATTTACAATAACTCCTCCACTTTTTATCCATGCTTTAATCCCGCCTTTTAACACATATACATTTTTAAATTTGTACCATTTTTTTAGTGTTGCTGCAGCTAATAACGCCCTATGACCAGTTCTACAAACTAATACATAAGTTTTATTTGGCTTTAATGCTCCACTTTTAACGCCGGCATATAAAACCCCTCTTGGAAGATTAATAGTCTCAATATAATCAATCTGTCCTGCATTCCACTCAGCAGGCTCTCTAACATCAACAATCTCAAAATTTTTATCATTTTTCATCCAGTTTTTAAGCTCTTTTACACTCACAAAGCTATTGCCTACAATTTTTAAAGCTGCTTGTTTTTGAGCTTTTACACCCTCAAGTGGATTATAAGCAAACAACATACTCACACCCAAAAGCCCTGCAAACAACAATTTTCTCATTTTATCTCCTTTTTTCTAATTGTAGTCTAAATTTTAAAAATTTTCATTGATTATTGTCAAGTATAAAATATCTGATTTTGTTATAATTTTGACAAAAAAGGATTATAATGCCTATGACCATAACTGAAAAAATCTTTGCTGAGCACATTGGAAGAGAAGTTAAACCAGGTGAAATTATTATGTGTGATGTTGATATGACAATAGGAAATGATATCACTACTCCAATTTCTATTAGAGCTTTTGAAGAAAGCGGAGCTAAAAAACTTGCAAAACCTGATAATTTTGCAATTGTTTTAGACCACTTTATTCCTCCAAAAGATATAGCAAGTGCAAA
>JALVAK010000021.1 GCA_027011225.1 Nautiliaceae bacterium
ATTGGTTTTACCCATTGTTTAATTTTATTATGAGATTTTAAAGCAATTTCAAGCCCAACTCCGTTTAAATCTCCAATACTAATAGCTACTTTTTTCATCAAAAACCTTTTTTAGAGATTATAGCAAAATGACTAAAAATTTATGGTATAATATATATTATGAGAGTGCAAAGTTTAATTAAAACTCCTCAATTACTTAATGATGTTAAAAATAAAAAAGATAAGCTAAATATAGAGCAAAAATTAAAACTTATTAAACTTCAGCAAAGAGATATGCATGTAAGAGCTCATGAAGCGGCTCATATTGCTGTTGGTGGCTCGCTTGTAGCAGGAGGTGCTACGTATACATATCAAAGAGGACCAGATGGCAAATTATATGCAGTGGGTGGAGAAGTTAAAATTCAAATTCCAAAAAGTAAAAATCCAAAAGAGAATATTAAAATTGCAAGGCAGGTAAGAGCAGCAGCTCTTGCACCTAGTAATCCAAGCCCTCAGGATTTAAAAGTAGCTTCAATGGCTATGATGATGGAGATAAAAGCTATGCAAGAATTAAATAAAGCCAAAAATTTAAATATTATTGGTTGAGATTTTTCTTGCTTTTTCTAAATCTTCTTTTGTATCTATTCCAAAGCTTTTAGTTTTAACTTTAATCATTTTTATTTTATATCCATTTTCAATTACTCTTAATTGCTCTAGTTTTTCTATATGCTCTAAATTTCCTTTTAATGATACAAAAGTATCAAGACTTTTTTTATCAAATCCATAAATTCCTATATGACCTTTATATGTATGAGGAAGATTATCTCTATTATATGGAATTTTACTTCTTGAGAAATATAAAGCATTTGAATTATTATCTATTACAACTTTTACTAAATTTGGGTCTTCTGCTTCAAGCTCGCTTATTTGTTTATAACAGCTTACCATATTAAATTCTTCATTTAAGTTTTTTAGCTCGTTTTTTACAGATTCAAGAATTTCTGGCTCTAAAAATGGCTCATCTCCTTGCATATTTATAATTATATCGCTCTTTTTAAGACCTATTATATCTGCGGCTTCTTTTATTCTATCACTCCCGCTTTGGTGGTTTTTATCTGTCATTACTGCTTCAAATCCATACTTTTTACATATATCTATAACTTCTTGAGAGTCTGTAGCGATTAAGACATCGTCTACTTCTTTTGCAATATTAGCGCATCTAATAATCATGGGTAATCCATTTATATCAGCTAATACTTTATTTGGAAGTCTTGATGAAGATAATCTAGCTGGAATAATAATCATTTAATGCCTTTTTGATAAAATTTTACTAAAAAAGGAGTCAAAATAAAACTATATCAACCAAAAAATGGATATTGTTATAATTCTGATACTATGTTTTTGTATGATTTTATAACCAAATTTAAAATAAAAGGAGAGATTTTAGAAGTTGGAGGAGGGTGTGGAGTTTTAGGGCTTCTTATAAAAAGAGATTTTCCAAAAATAAATTTAAATATAATAGAAAAGCAAAAAATAATGTATGAATTTATTTTAAAAAATTTAAAAACAAATGATTTAAAAGCAAATGTAATTTTTGGAGATTTTTTAGAGTATGATTTTGATAAAAAGTTTGATTTAATTATATCTAATCCACCTTTTTATCAAGGTACATTAAAAAGTGAAAATGAAATAAAACGTATTGCAAGATATGAGGAATTTTTGCCAATGGAGGAGTTTTTTAGAAAAGTTAATAATTTACTAAAAGAGAGAGGAGAGTTTATTTTTTGCTATGATGCTAAAAGAGTTGATGATATAATTTTGAAAATGCCAAAACCTTTAAAAATTACGGATTTAAGATTTTTTTATCCAAGAATTAATAAAGATGCTAGTTTAGTTTTAGTAAGGGCTAAAAGGCATGCAAAATCAATGGTTAAGATTCATCCTCCATTAATTGGGTTTGAAGGAGATGAGTATTCATCTCAAGCAAAAGAAATTTATAAAAAAGCAAATACAAAGAGTATAAAAATATGAATATCATAAAAAAAGAGGGATTTCCTTATAAATTTAATCAAGATGCTTGTAAGGAATGCGAAGGGAATTGTTGTATAGGTGAGAGCGGGTATATTTGGGTAAACCCTAAAGAGATTGAAGAGATTGCAAAATTTTTAAAAATGGATACTCAAAAATTTAAAGATATGTATCTTATTAAGGTTGGATATAAATATTCAATAAAAGAAAAACCTTATAAAAACGGCTTTGCATGTATATTTTTTGAAAAAGGATGTAGTATTTATCCTGTAAGACCAACTCAATGTAGAACTTTTCCATTTTGGGATTATTTTAAAACACATATTGATGAGCTTAAAAAAGAATGTCCCGGGATTATTTTAGATACGGAGAATAAAAATTGAGAAAATTTATTGTTTTTGTATTACTATTTCTAATCGGATGTAGTGTAAAACAACCTGAGATTGGAAAAAAATCTTTTTTGCAAGAAGATGAATATATTATAAAAGCTTTAGTTGATGAAAATAGTGGAGATTATAAAGATGCTTCAAAAATTTATCAGTTTTTATATAGAAAAACTAATAAGGATATCTATTTTGTTAAATATCTTGAATGTTTATTTGCTTTAAAAAAATATGATGAGGTTATAAAAGAGTCTAAAAATTTTTTATCTGATAAATGGAATGATAAAGTTTTTAAATTAGAAATATTTGCCCTTTTGGAAAAAAATAGATTTAATGAGGCAAAGGAAGAATTACTTAAAAAATTTAATAAAAAAGATAGTTTTTTTTATTCTATGATGAGTTTTATTTTAATGAAGCAAGGTAGATACCTTGAAGCCCTTAATTACTCAAAAAGTAATTATGCGCTAAAACACACTAAAACTAATCTTTTAAATTTAACTGATGTATTAATTAAAAATAAAAAGTACAATGAAGCACTTGCTTATCTTAATACAAGAGTTAAAGAAAAAGGGTGTGAGTATGATGTTTGTATAAAATTAGCCCAGATTTATAGGGCACTTTATGATTATAAAAGAGTTGCAAGTATTTATGAAAAATTAGGGAAATTTAATAAAAAATTTTGCTTATTAGCGTTAAATTATTATATGAATGAAGGGGAGTATAAAAAGGCTATAAATCTTATAAAAAAATATAACTTAGATGAAGAATATTTAATGTTTGTATATGAAAGTATGGGAAAATATAATAAAGCAGCTCTTGTTGCTATGAATTTGTATTTAAAAACAAATAATTTGCAATATTTATTAAAATATACTATATTTATTTATAAAGCAAGTGATGATTTAAAAACTGCAAAAGAAGTAGTAGATAAATTGAGAATAATTGCAAAAAAAATAAAAACTCCATTTGTTTATAATTTTTTAGGATATGTTTTGATTGATAAAAATATAAATCCAAAAGAGGGATTAGAGTATATTAAAAAAGCCATAAATATGCAGCCTGATAGTATAGAATATATTGATTCTTTAGCATGGGGGTATTATAAACTTAACGATTGTAAAACAGCATGGGAGATTATAAAAAATATAAATAGTAGTGATGAAACTATAAATATGCATAAAAAATTTATTAAAAGGTGTTTAGATGATTTTAGAAAAAATAATAAATCAAACAAAAATAGATTTAAAAAAAAGGAAAAATGAAGAAGATTTTAAAAAATTTTTAAAAATAAAAAGAAATTTTAGAGATGTTAAAAAGGCATTAAAATCAACTACTGATAATCCATATAGAATAATTGCAGAGGTTAAAAAAGCATCTCCTAGTAAAGGTGTAATAAGAGAAGATTTTAATCCTTTGCAAATTGCTAAAATTTATAATGAAGTAGCAGATGCTATGAGTATTTTAACAGAGCCTCACTTTTTTCAAGGCTCAATTGAATATCTTAAAGAAATAGATAAATTTTCTAAAATTCCTCTTCTTAGAAAAGATTTTATAATAGATGAGTTTCAAATAGCTGAAGCTTATGCAGCAGGGGCTGATTTTATTTTGCTAATAGCAAAAGCTCTTGATTTAAAAGAGTTACAAAGGCTTTATAATTTTGCTATAAATATTGGTATGGAAGTTTTATTAGAAATTCACGATGAAGAAGATTTAGAAAAAGCACTAAAAGTAGGAGCAAATATTATCGGATTTAATCACAGAGATTTGAAAACTTTTGAGATGCATATGGATTTAAGCGAAAAATTAATAAAAAATTTACCAAAAAGTTGTATAATAGTCGCAGAGAGTGGAATTAAAGATTTTGAAACTATTAAAAAATTACATGAAAACGGAGTAGATGCGTTTTTGATAGGTGAGCATCTGATGAGGCAGAATAATATTAAACAAGAGATACTAAAATTAAAAGGGAGATAATGCTAGAATTAGTTTTTTTTGATTTTTTAATCTCTTCTATTTTTAGCGGTGTTTTGTTTTATGCCTTAAAATATTTAGGCTTTAATGATGAGAGTATTTATTTTATATCTTTATTTGCGTTTATGCTGTTTTTTATGTTTTCTATTATGTTTTCTTTTTATATTCAAAAAATAAAAAAGCAAATAATTTTTTTAAGCACTCAAGTTGAAAAATTAAAAAAATTCGATGAGATAACAGATGTATATAATAGAGACTTTTTATTAGAAAATTTAAAAAAATATTTTTATATCTCAAAAAGAAAAAATATTCCTTTAAGTATTATGGTAATAGATATTGATAACTTTAAAAAAATTAATGAGATTGAAGGGTTTGAGAAGGGTAATGTCATTTTAAAACAAACTTCAGAAATTTTAAGAGATAATATAAGAGGGATGGATATAGTTGGGCGCTATGGCTCAGATGAATTTTTGATAGCTTCTTTTTCTACAAAAGATGAAATTTATAATTTAGCTTCAAGAATTAATAAAATTTTAAAAGATGAGTTGAATTTATCAGTTAGTATTGGCATTGCACAAAGAGAAAAATTAGATAAATTAGAAGATGTATTAAGAAAAGCTCACGAAGCAGTATATTTGGCGCAAAAAAAAGGTGGAAGTAGGGTTGATGTTTTGGAACACTTTTTGCTAGTAGAGTAAAAAGGTATTTAGTTGAAAAGAGTTATTATTTTTAGCAGTTTAGTATTTTTTATAGGATGCTCAACTCATCCAATGGAGCCAAGTATTTCTATGACGCCTCCTAAGTATGTAGAAGAGATGCCAAGTAAAGATGCAGAAGAATTAAGGAGTCTAGGCTCTCTTTTTACTAATTCTGATAATCTTTTTTCTGATACTAAAGCTAAGAGAGTAAACGATATAGTAACAATTATTATTACTGAGCAAGTTACACAATCTTCTAAAGCTACAAAAAAGCTTAATGAATCAAATAAAGATAATGGTGGGATGTTTGATGCAAGTATTAGTGGAGGGATTAATGTAGGAGGGAAGAGATATGGTATTTCAAAAACAGGTCTTAGCCTAAATCTTCCTTCTATGAGCTCAAATCGCTCTTTTGATGGAGGAGGTGTCCAAGATAGAAAGGAGAAATTTCAAACTACAATAAGTGCTAGAATTGTTAAGATATTGCAAAATGGGAATTATTTTATTTATGGTACAAGAGAGATATATGTAGATGGTGAAAAACAAATTATTCAAATCTCAGGTGTAATCAGACCGCAAGATATTAGCCCAGATAATACTATAGATTCAAAATATATCTCAGATGCAAAAATAAAATATGTAACTCAAGGAGATATAAAAGATTACACTAAGCCTAATTGGTTTGTAAAGTTTTGGAATAAAATTTCTCCTTGGTAATTAATCTAAGATATAGGCACTAATAGCGTCTGCTAGCAAAAAATCATACGAATAGATTTTTTTATTTTTTTCATAAAGTTTTTTTTCACTTATAAGTATTTTTACTTTTTCTTTTTCATTTTCATTTAATAGATTTTTTTCGAATCCTATAATGCTTCTAAGCCCAAGAAAAATTTTTTCTTTTTTTAAGTCTTTTTTATTTAAATGCTCATATTTATAATTGATAGGGTTTTTAATGTATTCATATACATCATTTTGTGTATAGTATCTAAAATTTTTGATAAACCCTACTGCTCCAGCTCCAATTCCAAGATATTCTTTGTGCTTCCAGTATCCTAAATTATGCAGACACTTTTTCCCAAAATTTGAAATTTCATATTGATTAAATCTTTTTTTTACTTCATCAATAAACCAAATTTCAAGCTTTTCATCCTCTTTTCTTTTGCTAAAATCTCCCTCCCATTTGGTATTTTCTTCTATCATTAAAGAGTATGCACTTATATGTGTAATAGGGAGTGAGTCTATAGTTTTTAAATCATTTTGTAAAAGAGCATAAGTATCTAAAGCAGTTGAATATATAATATCTAAGTTTATATTATCAAATCCTGCTTTTTTTGCATTTTCAATAGTTTTGATAGCTTGAAGTGATGAGTGATTTCTATTAAGAAATTTTAGTTTTTCGTCATTAAAACTTTGAGCTCCAAAACTAATTCTATTTACTCCTAAATTTTTTATCTCTTTTAGCCACTCAAATGATGCGTTTGGATTTGCTTCTATTGTAATTTCTTGTGTGTTTTTAATAAAAGGCTCTAAAAGTTTAAAAAGTTTTTCATAAAATGAAATGGGCATAGTAGAGGGTGTGCCTCCTCCAATGAAAATAGTTTCAAAATTAGTGACATTAAATTTTTCAATATCATTTAAAAGTTGCTTTTTTATTGCATTAAAATATTCTTTTTTTAAATGATTTAGATTTGTGTATGAATTAAATGCGCAATAATTGCATTTGCTATCACAAAAAGGGATATGAATATAAAGAAGTGGAGAATGTAATAAAGTATTTATTTTTGTGTTTGATTCTTTGCTTTGCATTTTCCATTCTCCATTTTTTAGTTATAATTTTACAAAAAAAGGTGAAGATTGAAAAAGTATAGACCAAATGTAGCGGCAATTATACTTTCACCTAAATATCCCGAAAAAGTTGAAGTATTAGTAGCAAAACGAACAGATGTGGATGCGTGGCAATTTCCACAAGGTGGGATTGATGAAGGGGAGAGTCCAAAAGAAGCTTTGCTTAGAGAGCTTAAAGAGGAGATTGGTACAGATGAGGTTGAAATAATTGCTGAGATGCCAGAGTGGCTAAGTTATGATTTTCCAAAAACTATTGCAAAAAAGATGTATCCTTATGATGGACAGACTCAAAAATATTTTTTAGTAAGACTCAAACCTAATGCAAAAATTAATTTAAATACCGAGGTACCTGAGTTTAGTGATTATAAGTTTGTATCTTTAGATGAAGTATTTGATTATGTGAAATCATTTAAAAGACCCGTTTATAAAAAAGTAATAGATTATTTTAGAAAAAATGGTTATTTATAAGGAGAGATATGTTAGTAGTGCAAAAGTTTGGTGGGACTAGTGTAGGAGATTTAGATAGAATAGAAAATGTAGCAAATATTGTAAAAAAATATAAAGAAAATGGAGATGATGTAGTTGTAGTAGTTTCAGCTATGGCAGGAGAGACAAATAAACTTCTTGATTATGCTCATCATTTCTCAAAAACTCCTCCTCAAAGAGAAGTTGATTTGTTAGTAAGCAGTGGAGAGAGAGTAACAAGTGCGCTTCTTTCAATTGCTCTTCAATCAAAGGGAATTGATGCGATTGCTTTAACTGGTCGTCAAGCAGGTATTAAAACTACAAATGACCATACAAAAGCTAGAATTATGGATATTGAGCCAGATAAAATGCAAAAACATCTAAAAGATGGGAAAGTTGTAATAGTTGCAGGTTTTCAAGGAATAAATGAAAATGGAGATGTTACAACTTTAGGCAGAGGTGGAAGCGATTTAACAGCAGTTGCTATTGCCGGGGCGCTTAATGCTGATAAGTGCGAAATTTATACAGACGTTGATGGAATTTATACAACTGACCCTAGAATTGAGCCAAAAGCAAAAAAGATAGATGTAATTAGTTATGATGAAATGCTTGAGCTTGCAAGTTTAGGCGCAAAAGTTATGCAATCTCGCTCAGTTGAGCTTGCTAAAAAACTTAATGTAGATATTGAAGTAAAATCATCTTTCACACCAGAGATTAAAGGTACATTAATTACAAAGGAGACACCTGAGATGGAAAAAGTGTTAGTAAGTGGTATTGCACTTGATAAAAATCAAGCAAGAGTTAGTATTTTTGGAGTAGAAGATAGACCTGGAATTAGCGCAGAGATATTTAAAAAATTAGCTGAGAATAATATAAATGTTGATATGATTGTTCAAAATGTAGGAAAAGATAACAAAGCTAATTTAACTTTTACAGTGCCTCAAACAGAGCTTGAGCTTACAAAAGAAGTATTAAAAGAATATACAGATAAAGCAGAATCAGTTGAATTTGATGATTCTATTGCAAAAGTGAGTGTTGTAGGTGTTGGTATGAAATCACACAGCGGAGTTGCAGCAAAAGCATTTGAAACGTTAGCAAAAGAAAATATTAATATTTTAATGATTTCTACTAGCGAAATTAAAATTTCTATGGTAATTGATGAAAAATATGGGGAACTTGCTGTAAGAGCCCTTCATAAAGCATACGAATTGGATAAATGATGGATTTAAATCGTTTTATAATGGATTTAATCCGCAAAAAAAATTATAAGTGGTTAGAAGAGCGAAGACTTGATTTTGTTCCTCTTCTTTCTGTTTTTTTGCAACAGGTACTTGATGGTAAAAGTGTTTTAATTATTACCGATGAGAGACGAAAATGGTATGGGGATTACCTTTTAAATAAGATTAATAATTTTAACGAGTTTAAACCTCAGTTTTTTCCATTTTACATACTAGAGAATATAGTACCCCAAATAAAAATGGCAAAACATCCAGAAGATTTTGATATGATTGAAGATATGTTAAATGTCTCTTTTAATGATTATATATTTTGGTATATAGGGCAAGAGACTCCGCTTCTTAAATTTTCAAGAAGAAAACCAGAATCTTTTTATTGGATAATGGATAATGATTTATCAAAAAATTTTTACTTAAAATCAACTGATACATATTTGGATAATAAATTACTACATCTTGCAGATATTGTAAATGAAAGTTTAAATGCTGCAGTTTTTGCAGAGGTAGAAATTTGAGCAAGGCAATTATTACAAACGATATAGATAAACTTCTTGAAAATTTAAAAGGTGAAATTATAAGAAAAGATGAGCTAAAAATTGAAGATGTAAGAGAAATTGAAAAAATAGCTTATATTGCTGATAGGAGCAAAAAAACCATTATTATAGCAGCTGATAAATTTAATATATATGCTCAAAATGCATTACTTAAATTAATAGAAGAGCCCCCTAAAAATGTAGAGTTTATTATAGTTACTAAATCAAAGTATTCTTTGCTTGATACAATACTCTCTCGTGTACAATTAGAAAAAAAAATATTTGAAAATGATGATGAATTTGAATTAAAACCTATTACAAATGAGTATATTTTAGAGTTGTTAACAAGTGATATGGAAAAAGAAGAGATAAAAAAACTTTTAAAAGCTATTTTAAAAAATAAGAATTTAAACGAAGATGTTTTAAAAGTTATTAATGATGCATATATGATGCTAGAATTAAATATAGATAAAGAGGCGATAATTTCTCTTGTAATGCTTAGTTTAAAGGTTGATAATGCAAATATATAAACTTAATGATGATATAAATTTAGAAAAAGTATTTCAAAAACTAAATGTTGATAAACCTGGAATTGAAATTATGAAAAAAAAGCATTCAAAATATATTTTTTACATTAAAGATATAACTTGCGGAGCAGCAAATATTTTAAAGCAGGATGCTCTAAGCATTGGAGCGGAGCTTGCAGTACCTATGGGAGTTCCTGATTGTAAAAGAAAAAAATTTGATGCAATTTTACTTTGCAATCAAAAACAGCTTGAAATATTATCTAAAAAGGAATTAGCTCAGCCTTTTAATTTAAAAGAGCTTGCTAAGAAATTAAAAGAGTTTATAAATCTTCCAAAATTTCCTACAAAAATTATGGGTGTAATTAATGCAAATGATGATTCTTTTTTTGAAGGGAGTAGATTTAAAGGAATTGAGGCAATTAAACAAATTGAAAAAATGATTAGTGATGGAGCAAAAATTATAGATATAGGAGGAGTGTCATCTAGACCTGGAAGTGAGTATGTAGGAAGGGAAGAGGAGTTAAGACGCGTAAAGCCTATAATTGATGAAATATACAAACAAAAACTATATGAAAAAGCTATTTTTAGTATTGATACTTTTGATGAGGTGGTATTAGAATATGCTCTTAGTAGAGGCTTTAAAATAGCAAATGATATAACAGGGCTTGAGAGAGATAATTATGCAAAAGTAGTTGCAAAATACTCAGCAATTGTGGTAATTATGCATAAAAAAGGCTCTCCAAAAGATATGCAAATTAATCCTTTTTATGAAAATGTTATTTTAGAAGTTGATGAGTTTTTTAAAAAAAGAATTGAAAAAGCAAAAAGCTTTGGAATAAAAGATATTATTTTAGATGTAGGAATTGGATTTGGAAAAAGGCTTGAAGATAATATTGCGCTTATTAAACATCTTGAGCATTTTTTGCACTTTGGATATGAGCTTTTAATAGGGGCTAGTAGAAAATCTATGATTGATATGATTATGAAAAAAGAGAATATTTCTACAACTCCAGCAGATAGGCTTCCTGGAACTCTTGCTATTCATCTTGAATCTGTAAAAAATGGAGCAAGTATTATAAGATGTCATGATGTAAAAGAGCATTTTCAAGCATTAAGAGTTTATGAAGAGATTAGGAATTTTGATGTATAGAAGACAAATAGAAGTAATAGGCAAGGAAAATCAAGAAAAATTAAATAAAAAAAGTATTTTGATTGTAGGAGCTGGCGGACTTGGAAATATTATTGCTTCAACTCTTAGTTGTATAGGGCTTAAGAAGATTTATATTATTGACTTTGACAAAATAGAGCTTCACAATATTCATCGTCAGTTTCAGTTTAAAAAAGATGATATTGGGAAATTTAAATCAGAAGTTTTAGCAAAAAGAGTGAGTAGATGTAAAGAGTTAGATTATTATGTTAATAAGTTTGATGAAGAATTTGCAAATAAATTTTTTAAAAATAAAAATATTGACTTGATAATGGATGCTACTGATAATTTTGATGTAAGAGAAAAAATAGATAAAGTATCTAAAAAATATAATATTCCTTGGATTTATTCTAGTGTAGAAGAGTTTAGAGGGCAGGTTGGTATTTTTAAGAAATCTTCTTTTAATATTTTTGCTACTACTTCTAATTTATCTAAAGGACAACTTCCCCCTATGGTTAACTTCATTGGCTCTTTTGCTTCGCTAATTGCTTTAAAAGTATTGTTATTTGATATGCAAGAGAAGCTTTTTTATTTTGATTTTAGTGATGGTTTTGTTTGTAAAGAGTTTGTAATTTCTTAAATGTCATTTTTATATCATCTATAAACATTATCATTACGCCTAAAAAAAGGCGAAAGAGATGATAGGGTTTACCGAATTAACTGTGAATGTGGAGCTAAAAGAGCCTTTACATTTTCAATATGCACCAGAAAAAATGTCTCATATGCTAAAAAAAGCGGCTCAAATAGAAGAGGAAAAATTTGTTTTTTCAAACCTGGGTAAAGCTGATGAAGACGGGTTTTTTAAAAAAAAGGGAAGTTTTAAATTAAGAAGTTTAGATAAAGTTTTGATGGAAGATTTTGTAAAAGCTTTAAAAAATTATGAAGATGAATATTTTAAAGTGAGTTTTATAACCGCTTCTAATAAATATTTTGATAAAATAAAATCAATTTATACTTTAAACCCAGTATTTTTAAAAATGGAAAATGAGCTTTTTTGGACATTTAAATCTTCTGGTGATATAGAAAAATTTATAAAGCTTATTCAAGATGATTTATTAGATAAATTTGAATTATACTTTGAAGAGCAAGTTTCATTAGATGAGCCTTTTATTAAATTTATAAATTTTAAAAATGAAAAACCTTTTACCTACATAAAAGAAGGAAAAAAGTGTTTTGGGTACAAAATATATTTTGAGCCAAAAGAAGATGAATTATCTCAACTTCTTGCATTCATAGCAGTGGCAAATGGAGTAGGGCATCTAAATGAAGATGTAGGTGGAGGATTTAGTAATATTTTAAAATAATTTCTTTCATTTGTTTTATTGCTTTTTCTAGCCCTAAAAATATAGAGTTTGCAATAATGCTATGTCCTATATTAAGCTCGCTAATCTCTTTTATTTTTAAAATGTTTATTACATTTTGATAATTGAGCCCATGACCAGCGGCAACTTCTAATCCAATCTCTTTTGCAAATTTTGCAGCATCGTTTAGTAAATTTAGCTCTAAATTTAGCTCTTTTTTTAAGGTTTTTCTATCTAAATTTTCATAAATTTTAAAAGGAGTATGGTTTATATTAGAATTTAAAGCTAAGAATAAATTTGCATATTTCCCTGTATGAAGCTCTATCATATCTGCGTTTATGTCTTTTGAGATTTTTATTTGCTCAAAATCCGGCTCAATAAAAAGCGATACATCTATGTCATTTGATTTTAATTTTTCAATTGCTTTTTTAATTTTTTCTTTATTTTT
Source organism: Nautiliaceae bacterium (assembly GCA_027011225.1). Lineage (GTDB taxonomy): Bacteria > Campylobacterota > Campylobacteria > Campylobacterales > Nautiliaceae > JALTBU01. Next base: position 12,620 of record JALVAK010000021.1, read on the forward strand.
TATTACATCTAGACCACCTTCTGTGGTTACTTCTTCTCTTCTCTCAGGTACTAAGGTAGCACGATGAGGTTTTAAATTGCATATAATATCAATTATTTCTTCATTAATACTGCATTCCATATTAACAGGCAGAAAACTATTTTCAATAATTCTTTTAGCATCAAAATCAGTTATATGTCTTCTATCTTCTCTTAAGTGAATAGTGACTTGCTCTGCTCCTGCTTCTTTTAATATTTCAAGAGCCATAAGAGGATCTGGCTCATTTATTTGTCTAGCATTTCTAAGAGTTGCTATATGGTCAATGTTAACCCCAAGTTTCATTA